>DDDD01000009.1:5778-7367 GCA_002335945.1 Porticoccaceae bacterium UBA1989 | reverse complement strand
CCCAGGGTCTTCAGCGCAGCTGGGAGATATGGCTGCGGGCATGGGCATCCGACGCGCATTGGTTGTGACCGACCCGGGTATTATTAAATTTGGTCTTTTGGATGCCGCGGTAGCGAACCTAGAAGCCAACAATATTGCGCTAAATATTTACGCCGATGTCGTCGCTGACCCTCCTGAATCTGTAGTGCTAGATGCAGTGCGAGCCGCTCAGGAATTTGGCTGTGATGGCGTGATTGGTTTTGGTGGTGGCAGCTCAATGGATGTTGCTAAGCTGTTAGCCGTGCTGATTAAGGGCGAGCAACCCTTGGCGGATATCTATGGCGTGGATCAAATTACCGGCGGGCGTCTGCCTCTGATTCAGGTGCCTACAACCGCGGGCACGGGTTCTGAAGCAACCATGGTGTCTATTATTACCACGGGCGAAACCACCAAGGCAGGTGTGGTGAGTCGAACGCTTCTTGCGGATAAAATTATTCTTGATGCAGGCCTCACCACAGGCCTGCCGCCGGCGGTAACCGCGGCCACTGGTATTGATGCCATGGTTCATGCCATCGAAGCCTTTACCACCAAAAACAAAAAGAACCCGCTGTCAGATATGCTGGCCCGCGAGGCTCTGCGCCTTATGGCGGGTAATATTGAAACGGCGGTTAAGCAGGGCGATAACCTGGAGGCGCGCAGTGCCATGTTGCTAGGCGCTATGTTGGCGGGCCAGGCGTTTGCCAATGCACCGGTTGCAGCCGTACATGCGCTGGCTTACCCCTTAGGCGGTAATTATCACATCCCCCATGGCCTGAGTAACTCTTTGGTACTGCCCCATGTGCTGCGCTTTAATGGCCTCGAGGCTGGACATCAGTATGCCGAGTTGGCACCCATTATTTTACCGGGTAAGACGTTGCCCGAAGATCCTTTAGCGGTCACCGAACTATTAGCTACTTACTTTTTACAGCTGGCTGAAGATTTGGGATTGCCCACAACATTGCGCCAGATGAGCATTGATGAATCCGATCTACCCATGCTGGCAGAGCAGGCAATGTTGCAACAACGTCTGCTTATTAATAATCCACGAGATGTCAGTTTTGATGATGCTCTCGCTATTTACCAACGGGCATTTTAGCCATGATCGAACGTGCGAATTATCCTTACTTTACCGACATCACCACCCGCTGGATGGATAATGATATCTATGGCCATGTGAACAATGTGGTCTATTACAGCTACTTTGATTCGGTGGCCAATAAGTACCTGATTGAAGAGGGCGGTTTAGATATTCAGCAGGCGGAAGTGATTGGTTTTGTGGTGGCATCTGCCTGTGAATACAAGTCGCCGATTGCTTACCCTGAGCCTATTGAAGCGGGCTTTAGGGTGAACAAGCTAGGCAATAGTTCGGTTGAATATGGCATTGCTATTTTTCAGCAGGGCCAGCCAACCGCGTCTGCGGTCGGGACCTTTACTCATGTATTTGTGGATCGTGCTACGGATAAGTCTGTTGCTATTCCCGCGCAAATTAGACGGGCGCTTGAAGCGGTTTTAGTCAGCGAGTAACCAATTCTTAATCAAGAGCGCAAACGTATCAACCCCTCTTGAATTGT
>DDDD01000009.1:0-5769 GCA_002335945.1 Porticoccaceae bacterium UBA1989 | reverse complement strand
GGCATGGCTTGCGCGGGGACTGTCCATTGCATACAGCAGCCATTCATCCGCCTTAAACTTATCGTGGAACCAGATGCAGTGGTCCAGTGATGCAGGCTGAAATTTAGGATTCATAAAACTAACCCCATGTGGCAGCATTGATGTGCCCATCAAATTAAAGTCCGAGGCATAGGCAAGAATGGCCCTGTGCAGTGCCGGATCTTCAGCGACATCCATCTCGGAAAGAGATCCTGCGGCCTTAATCCAGATAAGTTGCTCTGGATCTCGTGGCACAGGGTTTTCGAAATCCAATGGCACAACTGAGCGCATTTCGATAGGCCGCAGCGCCGGACGGTTGGCGGTGGATCGAGCTTTATCTTCTTTATTTAACGACTCGGCTAACTTGGCCCAACGAGCGCTGTCGTCTTCAAGGTCTTCTGGCCCTACACAGTCGGGCATATCGGCTTGATGAGACAGACCGGGCTCCATTACCTGGAATGACATCTCGGTATTAAAGATAGCTTTGCCTCGTTGCGAACCCACCACGCGACGGGTGGTAAATGAACCGCCATCGCGAATCGCATCGACTTCATAGAGAATGGGCACTGACGGATCGCCGGGGCGCAAAAAATACGCATGCTGTGAATGCACCATACGATCCTGATCAACAGTATCTTGCGCGGCGCGCATTGCCTGAGCGAATACCTGACCACCAAAAACCCGTTTGTTCTTAGTTTTAGCGGTGATGCCACGATAGATGTTGGTATCAATCTTTTCCAGTGATAGAACCTCTAATAGTTGCTGTAGTGCTTCGCTCATGCAATCGGTTTCCCTGTGTTGTTTCGTGTTTGAAAAGGATTTAGTTATCTGACTAATCTATTGGTCTGCAACCTTAACCACTAGCTTGCCAAAATTCTTGCCGCTAAATAGCCAGCTGAAATATTCTGGCGCTCTTTCCAAGCCATCAACGATGGTTTCCTGATACTTTAATTCACCGCTGGTTACCCAGTCTGTGAGTGCTTTATTGGCTTCAGCATATTCATTCATGTAATCAAATACCAAGAAAAATTTATGGGCTGGTGGCGTTTCTAGTTCACCAAAAATATGGAAGGGCGTGCGCGCCGTGGTAATGTCTCTGGTGTTGTAATTGGAGATAAAGCCACAGATAGGCACACGTGCGCCAGGGTTTAATTGTTTGGCAACGGCTTCACTGACGGCGCCACCAACGGATTCAAAGTAGATATCAATGCCATTGGGGCAGGCAGCTGCGAGGGCGGTGTCTAAGTCATCGGACTTGTAATCAACGACCTCATTAAACCCCAGCTCGTCTTTGACATAGGCGCATTTCTTCTCGCCACCGGCAACACCCACAACATGTAAGCCGAGCTTCTTACCAATTTGACCCACCACTGAGCCAACGGCACCAGAGGCAGCTGAGACCACCAATGTTTCGCCGACTTTGGGCTTGCCTTCACTCTGCAGGCCAAAATAAGCAGTACGGCCAGGCATGCCACAAACACCCAAATAGGCAGAGAGAGGCACTAGGTCCGCATCGACTTTGTAGGTCATTGGGTCATTGGCATCGGAGACGAAATACTCCTGCCAGCCAGAGCGCGAACAGACGTGGTCGCCCACGGCATAGAGATCAGATTTGGATTCAACCACAACACCGGCGGTTTCTCCGGCCATTACTTCGCCAATGGCCACTGGGTCAGCATAGGATTTGGCTTCGCTCATGCGGCCGCGCATATAGGGGTCGAGTGAGAGGTAGAGAGTTTTGATTAAGACCTGGCCCTCTTCGAGTCCGGCAACGTCGGTGGTTTCGAGTCTGAAATTGTCGGCGATGGGCTCGCCAACAGGGCGGCTTGCTAGAACAATGCTTTTGTTGCTGTAGTTAGTCATATTTCCCTCTGATTCTTAGTTTTATTATGGGTCGTTTACGGGCCGTGTCTAATGACTTTTACCAGACCGGTTAGGGTACCTGAAACCGTCTTATAAGCCGCGCGAATACCCGTCTTTTGTTGAGTGATACTTGAAAGTTACAATAACATACTGTAAGTTCAATTCATTAAAAATAGCGACTAAAAATCGACTTAGCAGTCGGTTTTCAAACCCTTTCTAAGTGTGTATTACAGCAGGAGACTAATGTGAGTGATTTACAAGCGTTTAGGCAAGAAACCCGGGATTGGCTAGAACAAAACTGCCCCGAGTCAATGCGCCATTCAACCCCAGGAGGAGACGATATGTGCTGGGGCGGCCGCAACTACAAGTTCGCCAGTGAAGACCAGAAGCTGTGGATGGATCGCATGGCAGCCAAAGGCTGGACTGCACCAGACTGGCCCACTGAATACGGTGGCGGCGGTTTAGAGAAAGCGGAACACAAGGTATTAAAAGAAGAGCTGGCCAAAATCAATGCGCGCTCTCCGCTGGATAGCTTTGGTATCTGGATGATTGGGCCTGCACTGCTTAAATTCGGCTCAGAAGCATTGAAACAGCAGCATTTACCACCGATTGTTCGCGGTGAGATTCGCTGGTGTCAGGGTTACTCTGAACCTGGTGCTGGTTCAGATTTGGCCGGCCTGCAGTCTAAGGGTGTTGATATGGGCGATCACTTTATCGCCAATGGTCAAAAGGTATGGACCTCTTACGGCGACAAAGCTGACTGGATGTTCTGCCTGTTGCGCACAGATTCAGAAGCCAAGAAGCAAATGGGCATCAGTCTGGTGCTCTTCGATATGGAGACTCCCGGCGTAACCCCTAAGCCGATCAAACTTATTTCTGGTAGCTCGCCGTTCTGCGAAACTTTCCTCGATGATGTTCGTGTTGAGAAAGATCAGGTAGTGGGCGATATAAACCATGGTTGGACCATTGCTAAGTATTTGCTGACTCACGAGCGCGAGATGATTGGTGGCATGGGCTCAGCGGATGTTGGCGGTGAAACCCTAGGTCAGCTTGCCGCAAAAACCCTGGGTACTGAACATGGCCGCATGAACAACCCAATGCTGCGTGCAGAAGTAGCGACCTGGGAAATTGATGGTGCCTGCTTTGGCCTGACGGCAGAGCGCGTAACTGACGAAGTTAAATCCGGTCAGGGTGTAGGTGCTACATCGGCAATGCTGAAGTATTACGGCACAGAGCTAAACAAGCGTCGCTTCGAAACATTGCTCAAGATCCACGGTAGTGATGCTGTGGTCTGGAGTGGTGAGGCTTCAAAGGGTGGCTGGTTGCCGCGCACCTGGTTGCGCACTAAGGGTAACTCAATCGAAGGCGGAACCTCAGAGATTCAGCTGAACGTAATCGCTAAAAACATCCTCGGCCTCGGTTAGTAATATTGGCCTAGATGGATTTCCCGAGATAGAAAGCAAGTGCACTAACAGAATTTAAAGGTACAGAGTCATGGCATTAGTTTTAAACGAAGAGCAGCAGATGCTCAAAGAATCAGCTCAGGGTTTCCTGGCTGAGTTTGCCCCAATCGCAGAACTGCGCAAGCAGCGTGATGCAGGCAGCCAAACCGGATACGCCGATAACCTTTGGGGTCAGATGACCGACATGGGTTGGGCAGCAATTTTGGTTCCAGAAGCTTACGGTGGGTTAGAATTTGGCCACGTGGGTATGGGTCAGATCGTTGAACAAACCGGTCGCACATTAACCGCCTCACCGCTTTTCGCCACAGCAATACTGGGCGTAACAGCGATTAATGCAGCGGGCAGCGAAGCGCAGAAAACAGAATTATTGGGCGCTATTGCCGGTGGCGAGATCACCACGGCACTGGCCGTTGATGAGAGCATCCATCATGCACCCACGCAGATCAGTATGACCGCGGTTAAACAGGGCGGAGGTTATGTTTTAAATGGCGCCAAACGTTTTGTGGCTGATGGCAGCACTGCTGACAAGCTTATTGTTGTGGCCAGAACATCCGGTGAAGCGGGAGATATGCAAGGCATTAGCCTGTTTGTTGTGGATCGTACCGCAGCTGGTGTTGAGGTTGAGCGTGTTGAAATGACTGATACCCGCAACTACGCCAACTTAAAGTTTAGCAATGTAGAGGTGGCCGAGGCCGCACTACTGGGTGAAGAGGGCAAGGGCTTTAAAGCGCTTTCCACTACGCTGGATGCCGGTAACATTTACCTGTCGGCTGAGCTTCTGGGTATGGCCCAGCAGAGCTTTGATATGACATTGCAATATTTAAAAGAGCGCAAGCAGTTTGGTGTTCTGATTGGTTCGTTTCAGGCCCTGCAACATCGCGCGGCGGACTGGTGGAGTCAGGTTGAGCTCTGTAAGTCAGTAGTATTAAAGTCGTTACAGGCGATGGACGAAGGGGATAAACACGCCCCAGTTCTGGCCAGTGTGGCGAAAGCCAAGCTTTGTGACGTCGCTGAGCTGTCTACTAATGAGGCGATTCAGATGCACGCCGGTATTGGTATGACCGATGAATACGATATTGGTTTCTTTATTAAACGCTCACGTCCAGCACAGATGATGTTTGGTGATAACAGTTACCATACCGATCGTTTCGCACTGCTGAGCGGGTACTAAGTAAAAAAGATAACAGACGGGGTGGTCAGAAATGATGCCCCGTTTTTGTTTCAGGCTGTATTAGAATAGTCTGCTAGCCAAAGACTATACCCAAATTACAGAACACTAAAAATTCATAATAAGAAGGATAAGAACAATGGACTTAGGTATTAGCGACAAGGTCAAACCCATACTCGAAGAAGTAAAACATTTTATTGATACAGAAATTCTGCCCTTAGAAGCCGAGTATCATGCCGAGGTCGCTAAAGGCGATCGCTGGACCTATACCGAGCGCCAGACCGAAATTCTAGAGAGTCTGAAAGATCAGGCCAAAGCTAAGAACCTATGGAATTTCTTTCTTACCCATTTTGAAGGTGGCCATGGTTTAAACACTGTTGAGTATGCCTATATTGCAGAAGAGACAGGCCGTTCGCACCTAGCCCCTGAAGTCTTTAACTGTGCTGCTCCAGATACGGGCAACATGGAAGTACTGGCCCGCTACTGCACTGAAGAGCAAAAAGAGATGTGGTTAAAGCCGCTTCTAGCCGGTGAAATTCGCTCTGCTTACGCCATGACTGAGCCGGATGTTGCCTCATCTGATGCCACTAATATTGCGCTGTCCTGTGTTGCTGACGGCGATGAGTGGGTACTTAATGGTGAGAAAATCTGGATCTCAGGCGCCGGTGATCCGCGCTGCAAGATTCTGATCGTGATGGTTAACACCAATCCAGACGCACCGCGTCACTCACGTCATTCGCAAGTATTGGTTCCCTTCGAAACGCCCGGCGTACAAAACCTGCGCGCGATGGAAATTTTTAATATTGATGATGCGCCCCATGGCCATATGCATATGCGTTTCACCGATGTGCGTGTACCTAAAGAAAATATGATCCTTGGCGAAGGCCGTGGATTTGAAGTGGCGCAGGGGCGTTTAGGGCCTGGCCGTATTCACCACTGCATGCGTTCAATTGGTTTAGCTGAAGCTGCGTTAAAGCTGATGACTAAGCGTTCATTAGAGCGTGAAGCCTTTGGTCGCCCACTGGCTAAGCTGGGTGGCAATGTGGATATTATTGCTCAGGCGCGTATTGATATTGAAATGACTCGTCTGCTTTGTCTTAAAGCCGCTTGGCTAATGGACAATGTAGGAACCGATGCGGCACAGCCTTATATCTCAATGATTAAAGTTGCAGCACCGAGCATGGCACTGAAAATTATCGATGAAGCCATGCAGATGTATGGCGGTTTAGGTCTGTCTCAGGATACGCCACTGGCAAT
>DDDD01000037.1:5254-6637 GCA_002335945.1 Porticoccaceae bacterium UBA1989 | reverse complement strand
GGCAGAAAATATTGTCATCCCGACAGAGCGAAGCGACGAGGGATCTCAGACTTCACGAGATTTTTCATATAGAAAGTTATGCGAATAAATTTTTAAGGGTAAAAGATTGATGTTAAAGAAAATTTTAGTGGCTAATCGAGGCGAAATTGCATGCCGTGTGTTTGCTACCGCCAAGAAAATGGGTATTGCTACTGTTGCGGTTTATTCCGATGCAGACGCCGATGCGCTGCATGTGCAGATGGCGGATGAGGCCATTAATATTGGTCCAGCATCCTCATCAGAGAGCTATCTGGTTATCGATAAAATTGTACAGGCCTGTCTAGATAGTGGTGCTGACGCAGTGCATCCGGGATATGGTTTCTTGTCGGAGAACAGCAAGTTCCATGATGCATTGGATGCTGCGGGTATCGTGTTTATTGGCCCAGGCAAAAAAGCCATTGAGTCTATGGGCGATAAAATTACCTCTAAGCTCATAGCCGAAAAAGCCGGTGTTAACTGTATTCCGGGTTTCACCGATGTGGTGCGCGATGCCGATCATGCGGTTGAGGTCAGTGCCGGAGTGGGTTATCCCGTTATGCTTAAGGCGTCGGCTGGCGGCGGTGGTAAGGGTATGCGTGTGGCCTGGGATGAGGCTGATTGCCGCGACGGCTTTGAGCGGGCAACCAATGAAGCGCGGTCGAGTTTTGGTGACACCAGAATCTTTATCGAAAAATATATCCAGCAGCCCCGTCATATTGAAATTCAGGTGATGGCTGATACTCATGGCAATATTATTTATTTGGGTGAGCGGGAATGTTCTATTCAGCGCCGCCATCAAAAGGTGATTGAAGAGGCGCCGTCGCCATTTTTAGATGAGGCGACTCGGCAAAAAATGGGCGAGCAGAGTTGTGCCTTGGCACGCGCTGTGGATTACCAGTCTGCTGGTACTGTAGAATTTATTGCCGACGCTGATATGAACTTTTATTTTCTCGAAATGAATACTCGGCTTCAGGTAGAGCATCCTGTCACTGAGTTGGTAACAGGTCAGGATCTAGTGGAAATGATGATTCGAGTAGCGGCTGGGGAAGAGCTGGCTTTAACTCAGGATCAGATCACTCTGACCGGCTGGGCCATGGAGTCTCGTGTTTATGCCGAAGACCCGTTCCGTAATTTTATGCCTTCTATTGGCCGACTCTCAGGCTATCTAGAGCCTACTGGTGAAGGGGTCCGAGTGGACAGTGGTGTCTTTGAGGGCGGCGAAGTGTCGATGCATTATGATCCGATGATCTCCAAACTGATTACCTATGGCGATGATCGAGGTCAGGCGATTGACCGCATGGTTGATGCTTTGGATGCCTATTATATTCGCGGTGTTAATCACAATATTAGTTTCTTGAATGCGCT
>DDDD01000037.1:4871-5067 GCA_002335945.1 Porticoccaceae bacterium UBA1989 | reverse complement strand
AATGGGCCCTTGGTGAACCTTTGTTTAAGGCGAGTATTAATGGCCAGTCGGTGTGTGTTCAGGTTGCTCGCAATGGCTCTGAGTACAAACTGTTTTATCGTGGTGCAGAGATCAATGCATTGGTGCTGTCGCCCAAGGCGGCAGAATTTAATAAATTGATGTTGGAGAAGGTGCCCGCAGATTTATCGAAGTTTTT
>DDDD01000037.1:4626-4843 GCA_002335945.1 Porticoccaceae bacterium UBA1989 | reverse complement strand
GGTGAAGAGCTTGCCGTGGTTGAAGCCATGAAAATGGAGAATAGTCTTAGGGCCACACAAGATGGTATTGTGGCGAAAATCTCTGCAGTGCAGGGCGATAGTCTGATGGTTGATCAGGTTATTATGACGTTTGAGTAAGAGAGAACACAGGGTATGGTATCGCTACGGAGCGGAGAGAGATCTCTCACTTCGTTCGAGATGACAGATAGATCGAGAT
>DDDD01000037.1:0-4494 GCA_002335945.1 Porticoccaceae bacterium UBA1989 | reverse complement strand
CGGGATGGCAGATACCTCGGGATGACAGTGACTTGGTTCGAGATGAAAGATATGTATTTTTCAACGCTACAATATTAAGGCATTTAAATGTTAGCAGAACAGATTCTCAGTGGTGATCGTAGGGCGCTGGCTAAGGCCATTACTCTGGTGGAATCGACCCGTGTGGATCATGGCGAGCAGGCTGTTGACCTCTTAGAAGAACTTATGCCCCATACAGGTAAGTCTATTCGTCTGGGTATCTCGGGTGCGCCCGGAGTGGGCAAGTCGACCTTTATTGAATCTCTGGGTAACTACCTAACAGAGCAGGGCCATCAGGTCGCTGTTCTCGCTGTAGACCCTACCTCTGCTGTTAGTGGCGGTTCTATCCTCGGCGATAAGACCCGCATGGAAACTCTTTCGGTAAACCCCAATGCATTTGTGCGTCCTTCACCGGCTGGTAGAACTCTCGGTGGTGTAACTCGCCGTACAAGGGAATCTCTGCTGCTTTGCGAGGCCGCTGGTTACGATGTAATACTTGTTGAGACGGTTGGCGTTGGCCAATCGGAAACCGCTGTATCGGATATGACCGATATGTTTCTCCTGCTGCTTTCACCCGGTGGCGGTGATGATCTACAGGGTATTAAACGCGGCATTATGGAGTTGGCTGATCTGGTGTTGGTGAATAAGGCTGATGGTGATCTCGCGAGTCTTGCCAAGCAAACTGTCTCGGATTACCGCGCTGCATTGCATTTTATGCAGGCCCGCACCCCTAGCTGGACGACTCAGGTGAATACCTGCTCGGCACTAAATAATGAGGGTGTTGAGAGCACCTGGGCGACTGTCCAAGAGTTTAAGGAAGCACTAATCCAGTCTGGTGAATTGGACTCTTTACGGGCAAAACAGGCGCGCGCTTGGATGTGGGCCGAAACAGCTGAGAGTTTGATTGCCGACTTAAAAAGTCACTCCAGTATTAAGGCCCTAGTTCCTGAATTAGAGCGCGCTGTATTGGCAGGGGAACTGCCAGCAATAGTCGCTGCTCAGCGGCTAATTAAGCATTACAAATCCGCTGAGTGAGTTTATAATTCGCGCATTAAAATCTGGCTAATGACGGTATAAACTATGTTTGACAAAAGTCCGCCTACTGAAAACTTCCTGGCCTTTATCGAAGCCAATAAACATTACAGCAAGAGCTTTGATCAGTCTGAATTACAACCAGCCCCGACCAAACATTTTGCCATCCTGACCTGTATGGATGCGCGGATGGATCCCTACAAATTTGCCGGCCTGAATGACGGTGAAGCCCATATTATTCGCAATGCCGGTGGCCGAGCTACTGATGACGCGATTCGTTCGTTGATTATTTCCCATAAGTTTCTTGGCACCCTGGAATGGTTTGTAATTCACCATACTAACTGCGGAATGACCCTGGTTACTGATGAAAAGATTGGCGAGCTGTTGGACGATGACTTAGAGACCGCCGTATTTGATGGTGAGAACTGGTTAAACCCTCCCCGTGAATCGAGTAACAATACCAAGCCCAGCTCTGATGCGGGAAAATGTATGCAATGGCATACGTTCACAGATTTGAATCAAAGCGTGTTAAACGATATGAACACCATCAAAAACCATCCTTTGGTGCCAAGCCATATTCGGGTCTATGGTTTTATTTTTGATGTTAAGACTGGGAAGCTAGCGCCAGTCACTGCATAAACCTTATTCCTTCATTCAACGGGATCCTGCCCAGCAATGAGAAAATTTGGACCAGGCTTATTAGTCACTGCGGCCTTTATTGGCCCGGGTTCTGTGGCAACCGCCAGTGCTGCCGGCGCCAACTTCGGTTTTGTCTTGCTCTGGGCATTACTGTTCTCTCTTATCGCTACCATCGTGCTTCAGGAAATGGCCGCTCGCTTAGGCCTAGTGTCTGGTGAGGGTCTTTCTCAGGCGCTGCGCACTACCTTTAAAAATCCTCTATTAAGTCGCATAGCGGTGCTTCTGGTCGTTTCGGCCATTGGTATTGGTAATGCTGCCTATGAGGCGGGGAATATTTCTGGCGCGGCTCTGGGCCTGCAGTCTTTAACCAGTTTACCCATCTGGCTCTGCGCGACTCTGATTGGTGGTCTTGCCGCACTGTTGTTGGGTGGCGGCGGTTATCGGCTATTGGAGCCAATTCTGATTTTACTGGTATTAATGATGAGTGCGGTGTTTGTGGTGACCATGTTGCTGATTGATATTGATTACGGGGCGATGTTTTCTGGCCTTCTGATTCCTTCTATACCTGCTGGCTCGGCTCTGACGGTAATCGCGCTTATTGGTACGACGGTGGTGCCCTACAATTTATTTTTACATGCCAGTCTGGTGCAGGAAAAATGGCGTGGGGTGGAGACGCGGCAAGCTATTGCGGAATCGCGCACCGATACAATTGTTTCTATTGGTTTGGGCGGCTTGATTACTTTGGCGGTTATGAGTACCAGCGCTGTGGCTTTCTTTCAAACTGAAGTGGCATTTTCTGCGAGTTCTCTCGCGACTCAGCTGGAGCCTGTATTGGGTTCTGCGGCTAATAGCTTCTTTGCTTTTGGGTTGTTGGCGGCGGGTTTGACTAGCGCGATTACTGCTCCGTTGGCTGCGGCCTATGCGGTGAGGGGTGCCTTGGGTTGGCCGGCAAGTTTTGCGGATAGGCGATTTCGTGGTGTTTGGATGCTGGTGTTATTAGTGGGGACTCTGTTTGCTGCTCTGGGTACCAAGCCAATTGCAGCGATTATTTTTGCCCAGGCGGCTAATGGATTACTGCTGCCGGTGACGGCTATTTTCTTGCTGATTATTATGAACCGTAAAGGTTTGTTGGGTGAGTACCGCAATAGTTTTGTGAGCAATATATTGGGGATTGCGGTAGTGATTACGGTGACAGGTTTGGGTCTGTTAAATATTGCTAGATTGTTTCTTTAAGGGTTTGACGTCTTCGTTTCCGGCGTTGTTCTGACTGTACTCATCTCGAACGTATCCAGAGATATTTAAGTTCGGAGCACTGACCCCGGCTCACGTGCCTTTACCCTCTTTCAAAACACGATGTGAATACGGTCGCTACCGGCATCCTGCCTAATGTGACACTCATACGTCCGTGTATATCGTCCATGTAGTCTCGTGGCTAGCATCCTTGCTGGCCACGGTTATGAAAGAGGGTAAGGCCAGGCAAACCTCAACACCGGCGCGAGATTCTGAGATATGTTTTTTGTCTTTCTCTTGTACTGCGGGAATTCAAATAGTGCCTAGATCTATCCTTGCGATCAATCAGGGCCCGTCTATGGGTGTAATCATTTTCAGATCAAGAGAGCACCCTGTTTGAGCGAAGCGAGTTGTGCGAACGCTGAAAATGGTTGCACTCATGGGACCGATCGCAAGGATAGATCTAGGCGCTATAAGCCTCTAGGCCATAGAGATCCTTCGTCGCTTCGCTCTGTCAGGATGACAGAAAAGTGAAGGGGCCAGGATGACAGAAGAGAGTCAGGATGATAGAAAAGAAAAGAGCTAGGATGATAGAAAAGTAGGGAGTCATGATGACAGAAAAACAGGGAGCCAGTATGACAATGTTAACCCCCGCTGTTATCAACAGACAATAAAAAAGCGGCTCAAAGGCCGCCTTCTTACAATGCTATTAAACGCTTAACCGCATTTAGACTCGCCGCAGTTTAGGCAGGTCATGCAGCCATCCATTAGGATAGTCGCCTTGACGCTACACTTCTTACACAGCTCTGCAGTCGGTGGAAAATCACTGGCTTCAGCTGTCGGAGTTGCTACCTTACGGGCCGCTGCGCCTTCAAACTCTGCGCGCTTTTCGTCCATAATCTTTTGCTGGTGCTCGGCAATCTCTGGCTTTTTCAACATACCGATTTTCTGTAAGTGGTCTTCGATGGCCCAGCCAATTTCCGCCACTAATGAGGGCATAAATTTACCACCGGGCTTGAAATAGCCGCCCTGGGGATCAAATACTGCCTTCATTTCTTCTACCAAGAACGTGCAGTCGCCGCCTTTGCGAAATACTGCTGAGAGTACGCGGGTTAGGGCGACAATCCACTGGAAGTGGTCCATGTTCTTGGAATTGATAAAGACTTCGAAGGGGCGGCGCAGTTCATGATCTGTGCCCTGATTCAAAACAATGTCGTTAATGGTCAGATACAGCGCATGGTCTGACATCGGCGTCTTGATCTTGTAAGTACTTCCCGCCAGCTCTTCAGGTCGTGAAACCTTTTCGTGCATCTGGATTATATTTGATTCTGCTTCTTTCGCTGTCGCAGCTTGAGTCTGCTCTTCAGTACTTACTTTGTAAGAAACAATTTTTTGTGAAATCTTCTTGTTCATTTTCGTCCTCTTAGCGTTCTACGGCTTTAATTAGGTTGATCAGAATTTACCGTAGTAACCTTCTTTTAGTGCATCAAACAAATTGGCAGCCGTATGGGTTTCGCCATCGTACTCAACTTCTTCGTTGCCTTTGAATTCAACGGTTGAACCATCTTCCAGGGT
>DDDD01000068.1 GCA_002335945.1 Porticoccaceae bacterium UBA1989 | reverse complement strand
CAAGATTAATTTTCCCTGGGACTTTAAGTTCCCTGTAGGGCCGTTCAAGACTAGGACGTTGATAGGTTGGGTGTGGAAGCGCTGTGAGGCGTTGAGCTAACCAATACTAATTGCCCGTGAGGCTTGACCATATAATGCAAGCGAGACGACGGACAGTGTGTCTGGAGTACATGCTAGCCATGAAAAAATTGTATTCAATAATCATCGACTTAATTTGTTGGACGATCTGCAGTCTGAGGCAAGCCTCATTCGC
Source organism: Porticoccaceae bacterium UBA1989 (assembly GCA_002335945.1). Taxonomy (GTDB): domain Bacteria; phylum Pseudomonadota; class Gammaproteobacteria; order Pseudomonadales; family Porticoccaceae; genus HTCC2207. The sequence continues at coordinate 4,385 of DDDD01000068.1, read as the reverse complement.
AGCTAGGTTCATGAAATCCTTAGGGATAGCATGTGCCACTTCGTTCTTCATACCAGTTTGCCTGATAACCATAGAGAACTAGAACCACCTGATCCCATACCGAACTCAGTAGTGAAATGGTTCATCGCCGATGGTAGTGTGGGGTTTCCCCATGTGAGAGTAGGTCATTGTCAGGCTTCTAAATTAAAATCCCCCAGTATCGAGAGATGCTGGGGTTTTTTATGTCCGGCGTTAATTCCGGTAAACCTTCGATTATGGGCGTCCCCTGTAACCACCTGTTCCTAAAAAAATGCCCTAGTGTCCACCGATATCAGAGCGTATGTCTTTCCACACAGTAACTCAGCTTTCCCTTTACGGCTTTATCCATAGGGAATAGGCACAGGATGTATTTAAGGCTTGAGCCCATGAATATGGGTGCGAGAATGCGAGTGACATAAGGCATAATGCGCGCTGATGCGAAAAGTATTGAGCGTAGTTCATGGAGTATGTCTTTTATCTTGGTCTTGGGGCTGTTGCTGGTCTAATCAGTGGCCTGTTTGGATTGGGTGGCGGCGCGGTTATCGTGCCCTTACTCATATTTAGCTTTGCGGCTCAGGGAATCTCACCTGAAATAGCGACCCATCTGGCCATTGCCACATCATTAGCGACTATCGTGGTGACCTCATTGAGCTCTATTTACACTCACCACCAAAAAGGTGCGGTCCGCTGGGAGCTAGTCAGGCAGCTAACCCCAGGTATCATAGTTGGCTCCGCCTTGGGTGGTTTAGTGGCCATATCCCTAAATGGCGCCTTACTGCAGCTGTTGTTTGGTAGCTTTATGATCTTTATCGGACTGCAGATGCTGTTGTACAAGCATATTTTCGTATCGGGTCTAAAGATTGGGGGGCCGTTGTTGGCAGTGGTCGGCACCGGCATTGGGAGCATCTCCGCGCTCATCGGTATTGGTGGTGGGGTGTTAACTACCCCTTTTCTTGCGCGATATGGCATCAAGATCCATCAGTCAGTGGCATCAGCAGCGGCCTGTGGCTTTCCCATCGCACTGGTCGCAACCCTCGTTTATAGCACTTCAGCTGTTATTACTGAGCAGTTGCCAGGGTCCAGTTTGGGTTATATATTTCTTCCGGCATGGTTGGGGATTGTTGTTACCAGCACACCCTTTGCTCGGTTAGGTGCAACGCTGGCCCACAAGGCAAATGAACGGATTTTGAAGCAATCATTCGGTTGGGTTGTGTTATTGCTCGGTATTCGTTTTATATGGATTAACCTTCCAGCTTAACCTCTTAAATTATGGCGAATAATGTGTCTGACTCACAAAACAAAATTCTATATGCATTGAAAGACGGTAAGTTTCATTCTGGGGAAAGTCTCGGAGAGTTACTGGGCGTAAGCCGAACGGCAGTTTGGAAGCAGCTACAAAAGCTAGAAGAGATTGGTCTGCAAGTCGAATCCGTTAAAGGTACTGGTTACCGTGTGCTTAATGGCATCGATCTGCTAGTTAAAAGCGACATTTTCGCTCATCTCCGAGATAGTAACCGCAACGCACTAAGCTCTATTGAGCTGTTTCATAGCCTCGATTCCACCAACAAATACGTACGTGAGCAGGCCGAAAAATCAGACTACTCTGGTTCCGTCGTGTTCGCTGAACGCCAAACTTCCGGTCGCGGTCGGCGGGGAAAAACCTGGGTTAGCCCCTTTGCGGCCAACATCTATATGTCGGTTCTATGGGATTTTGAGCAGGGCGCTCAGGCATTGGAAGGTTTGAGTCTCGCGGTCGGCGTTGCAGTTCGTCGGGCCTTGATTGAGCTGGGGTTAGAAGATGTTAGGCTAAAGTGGCCCAACGATATCTATATAGGTCACAAAAAGCTTGGCGGTATTCTACTCGAGATGATTGGGGACCCTGCGGGTCATTGCTCGGTGGTTATAGGCGTGGGAATCAATGTCTCAATGCCGGCGTCGATGGCCGTCAATATCGATCAGCCTTGGACGGACTGTTGTTCGGAGTCCGACGCGCCGATTGGTCGCAGCAGGCTGGCTGCCCTGTTAATCGATAATATCTTCGACATCCTCGATGATTTTGAAACCCTGGGTTTCGCTGGATATCGGGACGAATGGCAGGAGGCTGACGCATTTAAAGGGCAGCAAGGGACAATTAGCACTCCCCGGGATTCAATCTCTGGGACCGTGATTGGTGTCGATAATAGCGGTGCGGTACAGCTCAAACTGATGAGTGGAGAAGTTAAGTCTTTTATTGGCGGCGAATTGAGTCTGAGGTTAACGTAATGATGTTACAAATTGATGTCGGTAATACCCAAACTAAGTGGCGTGTTGTAGATGGGGACTCCATTTGTTCGAGAGGCTCTCAGGACACGGAATCCCTGATTCACAGCGAACTCGATCTATCCGACGTAGCGGGGATTACTGAAGCCAGGCTATCATCTGTTGCCGACAGTCGTGTTGCTCAGGCGATTAAAAACCAACTAGCGACTCAGTTTAATATTGAGCTCCAAGTCGCTACCGTTTCTGCCAGTGCCGGCGGCGTTGCCTGTGGCTATGAAGACTTGCGCGCTCTAGGTGTCGACCGATGGCTGGCTCTGGTTGCAGCCTACCAACTATATCAAGGCGCGGTTCTAGTGGTGGATGTGGGTAGTGCCATGACTCTAGATTTGGTGTCACCTGACGGTCAGCATGTGGGTGGTTACATACTTCCGGGTTTGCGGCTAATGCGCGAAGCTCTGTGGCGCGGCACTGAAAAAGTGAAGTCAGACCTAACCGTTGAATCTATAGATACTATCAATATGCTGGTGCCTGGTGCAGTCACCGAAGATGCAGTTAACAGAGGATGCCTGCTAGCAGCTGTCGCCACAGTAGAGAAGTTAGCCTCCACCTACCCAGCAGCAGTGGTAATTACCGGCGGTGACGCACTCCCGTTAATTGATGCCCTATCTCTCAAGACAGACCATAAGCCCGATTTGGTTTTGGCGGGCCTCGCCGTTTCAGATGTCGCTTTGGAGCCAGCCTAATGAAGTGGCTCCTGCTTTTAGCGCTGCTTGCTAACGCGCTATTTTTTAGCGCCCAATCTAACAGGCAGTCCGACAATACTATGGCTGTGGAATCCGCTGAGACAAAACCAATCGGCTCGATCCCAAGTCTCCGACTACTCTCAGAACTTAGCCCTGCTGGCATCAGTCAAGCTGAGCGCGATAGGTGCGAAATTATTGGCCCCATTACCGAGGTGTCTGAGTTCGAGGCTATCAAAGCCAAATTGGCCGCTGAGGGATTCCCGTCTTCCCAAATGTCGAGAATTTCACAGCAAAGTCCGCCATTTTGGACCTATATTGCACCCCAAACTGACCCTGCCAAGCTGATTGAAATACAAGATAGTCTGCGAAAGGCGCAGATTGATAGCTATTTACTGATGTATGGGGACTATCTGGGGGCAATATCGTTAAAATATTTCACCGATAGCGCTGCCGCAGCGGAATTTGTCCAGCAGCTTGCTCAGCTCGGCGTCTTGGCGGAAGTCATTGATTTAAATGCTAAAAATTTAAATCTCTGGCTCAAGATAACGCTAGAATCAGGTCGTTTTTTACCTGACTGGGTAAATGTAGGCTACCCAGAGAAAAAAACACTAAAAGATAACTGCGATAAGGTTGCTAATGGCGCTCAGTTTCACTAAAATCGCGCACCGTTATTGAGATGCTGGCGTAGCTCAGTTGGTAGAGCAGCTGACTTGTAATCAGCCGGTCGGGGGTTCGACTCCTCTCGCCAGCTCCATTTTTCGGTACCGCCCTTTTCGGCACCGCTTGTTATTGTTGGCATTATGTTGACAATTTCATGCTGTACACCGAAAATAAGCGGCCATTTTTTGGGGGGATTCCTGAGCGGCCAAAGGGATCAGACTGTAACTCTGACGCGAAAGCTTCGGTGGTTCGAATCCACCTCCCCCCACCATATAAGCAGGTAAGTCGTGTTGGTAGTGTTTAGGTGTCGGCTTTAGGGTTTGTGAGCGCTATTAGTAAGGTTGTATTGCGGGCGTTGTGTAATGGTAAGACCTCAGCCTTCCAAGCTGATGATGCGGGTTCGATTCCCGCCGCCCGCTCCATGAAAGGATCAGGCTTTATGCTCATATAGCTCAGTCGGTAGAGCACTTCCTTGGTAAGGAAGAGGTCACCGGTTCAAATCCGGTTATGAGCTCCATATTTTCCTAAGAGAGCTCGCTCTTTTAGGTTGAGTAAGAAGAAGTATTAAGAGTGATTGTTATTTAACGATTAGATTTAAAGTTCAGGGCATTAGTTGTAACAGTTAATAGCCCGCTAATGTTCCGTTGAGGAGATGCTGAGATGGCAAAAGAAAGATTTGAAAGAAATAAGCCCCACGTAAACGTC
>DDDD01000086.1 GCA_002335945.1 Porticoccaceae bacterium UBA1989 | reverse complement strand
ATGTTGCCGCCCGTGCGTTCCACCACCAAACAGGTATGCACATTTGGGCAGCTCTCAAGCGCCTTGTCTGCATTGACCTTTAGGGGAACCGGCTTGCCACCACGAACGCCCTCATCGGCGGTAATAACCACCTGACAGTCAGAGTCGAGAATACGGTCTTTAAGAGCCTCTGGCGAGAAACCGCCAAAGACCACAGAGTGGACAGCACCAATGCGCGCGCAAGCCAGCATGGCATAGGCTGCTTCTGGAATCATGGGCATATAGATGCACACCCGATCGCCTTTCTTTACACCGCGATCACGAAGCACATTACCCATGCGTGACACCCTGTCATGGAGCTCTCGATAGCTGATCTTCTTATCGTCGGTAGGCTCATCGCCCTCCCAGATTATTGCTGTCTGATCTGCCCGCTTAGCCATGTGACGGTCAATACAGTTAACCGCCACATTGAGTTTTCCGCCACCAAACCAGGTTGCTTCACCCTTAGCAAAATCAACGTCACGGACTGTATGCCACGGGGATTCCCACTGCAGAAATTCAGCTGCCTGCTCGGCCCAGAACTGATCGGGATTTTCAATCGACTGTTGATACATCGCCTGATAGCGGTCCTGGTTGATCCAGGCGTTTTCTTTCCATTGCTCGGGAACGGGATAAACAGCAGATTCAGACATGGGCAAGACCTTTAAGGCAATTAGATAAGGCGCCAAGTCTAGTAGATTTTACCCGCTATACTCAACCCAATTGGCTTATTCGGCATCAATTCAACATTAACTGGGGTGCTCAGCTGTCTTTGGGATAGCGTGTCGGCTTAAGGCTATTCTTAATCTTTTCCAAATGGGGCAAAAACTCTGGGCCACGGCGCAGGGTCACGCCGGTCGCCAGAACATCGAGAATCACCAAGTGCACAATACGCGAGGTCATAGGCATATATTCATCGGTGTTTTCCGGCACTTCAACATCCAGGGTCAGGCTACTAATCTCTGCTAGGGGGGAATTGGGTGCAGTCAGTCCGATAACTGTAGAGCCATTGGCCCGAGCAATTTCGGCGACCTCCACCACTTCTTTGGTACGTCCGGTATGGGAGATGATAAAGAACACATCCCCCGTGGTGCCGGTCGAGGCCAGCATGCGCTGCATCAACACATCATCATGGCAGGACACTGGCAGATTAAAACGGAAAAACTTGTTTTCAGCATCTCGAGCCACAGAGCCTGAGGCACCCAAACCAAAGAAATAAATGCGCTTGGCCTGAATTAATTTATCCACCACCTGATTAACGCGGCTGTGGCTAATCTTATCCCGCACCAGGGCAAGGTTGTTAATGGTGCTATCAAATATCTTCGGGGTGTAACTGCTCACATCGTCATCTGGATTCACATTGCGATTTACAAAGCGAATACCACTAACCAATGCCTTGGCTAGCTGAATCTTAAAGTCGGGAAATCCAGCTGCATCAAACCGCTTACAAAACCGATTGACGCTAGGCTCACTAACACCGGCCTTTTTCGCCAGCGTCGCAATACTGGAACTGGTCGCAGTGTCGGGGTCAGACAAAATAACCTGAGCCACCTTACTCTCTGACTTGTTCAGTTTGGGCAGGGCATCAGTGATGATGTTAATCAGATTTTGGCTGTGCATTGGGTAGATCCTCTGAGCAAACGCGCTATTTTTCGTAATTCCCTTACTTATTACGCTTATTCTAGGTTTTTTATGGCCAGAAATCCGTAATAAATGGTTTTTTGTAAGAAAACTTCACCAGCGCCCTTAAAACCACCGCAAAAACTCCATTATTAGGTACTTTTACGTACTTAATATCGCTTTACGTTGCTTAAACAGGGTCAAAAGCCTACAATTTACGTAAATTTACTACATTATAAGTATTCAAATATGTACAAAATAGCAATCAATGGCTTTGGGCGAATCGGACGCAACGTCCTTCGCGCCCTCTATGAGCGCCCAGAACTACAAAACAAAATTCAAATCGTTGCCATAAATGACCTTGGCAATCTAGAGATTAATGCCCATCTGCTGCAGTTCGATACGGTTCATGGCCGCTTTAATCAACAGGTAGAAGTCGGCGAAGACTCCCTGACAATTAACGGTGACAAGATCCAATGGTTCAGTGAGCGAGATCCGGCCAATATCCCCTGGGGTGACCTGGGTGTTGATCTAGTCTGTGAATGTACCGGCGTATTTACCAGCCGCGACAGTGCCGCACTGCATCTTGCTGGTGGCGCCAAAAAGGTGCTTATCTCAGCACCGGGTACCAATGTAGATGCCACCGTTGTGTACGGCATCAATGACAGCATCCTTACCCCGGCCCATGACATTGTGTCCAATGCCTCTTGCACCACCAACTGCCTGGCACCCATGGTTAAGCCACTGCATGACGCCATGGGCATCCTGTCTGGCTACATGACAACTGTGCACGCCTATACCAATGATCAGCAGCTGAGTGACGTGTACCATTCCGATGTCTACCGTGCGCGATCAGCGACCCATTCAATGATCCCCACCAAGACTGGCGCCGCCGTTGCTATTGGCGACGTATTGCCAGAATTAAAAGGTCGACTTGATGGCCTTGCCGTTCGCGTCCCCACCATCAATGTTTCTCTGGTAGATCTAACCTTTAATGCCGGTCGTGAAACCAGTATCGAAGAAGTTAATCAGCTACTGAAGCAGGCTGCAGAAGGCGATCTTAGCCAGGTGCTGAGTTACTGCGACAAACCACTGGTCTCTGTGGACTACAACCACATCCCCTACTCCTGTAACTTCGATTCGCTGCAAACGCGAGTTAATGGCTCACTGGTTAAGATAATGGGCTGGTACGACAACGAGTGGGGTTTCTCAAACCGTATGCTCGACAACAGTATTGCCTTGCTAGATGCGAGCGCCTAACCCTATGCCACGCAGAACTAAAATTTTAGCGACACTTGGGCCCGGCAGCAGTGATGATCAAACCATTCGCGAGTTAATTAAGGCCGGCGTCAATGTGTTTCGCCTTAATTTTTCCCATGGTAGCGCCGAAGAGCATTGCCAGCGTGCACTGACTATTCGCACTATCGGCCGGGCATTAAAAATGCCCGTGGGTATTCTCTGTGATATGCAGGGACCGAAAATTCGCATCGGTAGTTTTATCGATGATCAAAAAATCCATCTCGACGATGGCAGCACCTTCACTCTCGACAGCCAGCTTGATACAGAAGGCGGCCATCAAGACGCCGTTTATATCGCTCAGGAACTGCTCGAAGATATCGATCAAGATAGTATTCTACTTTTGGATGATGGCCGACTAACCTTACAGGTAAGTGTAAAAACCGACCATGCGGTGCAGTGCATCGTTATTCAGGGCGGCGCACTATCGAGCAAGAAAGGCGTGAATAAATTTGGTGGCGGACTTTCAGCCAAGGCCCTGACCGAAAAAGATAAAGCCGATATAAAAACTGCCGCATCGCTGCATACAGATTACCTAGCCATCTCGTTTGTACAGTCAAAAGAAGATGTTGAAGAAACCAGAGAACTCCTAAAACAGTCTGGCAGCACCGCCCATATTATTGCCAAAATTGAACGCGCCGAAGCCATCACCGATGAGTTTCTACCGGGTATTATTGAAGCCTCCGACGGCATCATGGTAGCCCGTGGTGATCTAGGTGTTGAGATTGGCGATGCCAATTTGGTGGCTGTGCAAAAGCAGCTTATTGAAGCTGCCAGCAATGCCAACAAGGTGGTTATTACCGCTACGCAGATGATGGAATCAATGATCACTGCACCCACACCTACTCGCGCAGAAGTGTTTGATGTTGCCAATGCAGTGTTAGATGGCACAGACGCCGTTATGCTGAGTGCAGAAACTGCGGTGGGCAAGTATCCCATCGAAACGGTCAAGGCAATGGCGCGGGTTATTGAAGGCGCCGAAAAGCATCCTTTGGCCCAGCGTTCAAAACATAGAATCGATGAGACCTTTGAACGAATTGACGAGTCACTGGCGCTGTCTGCTATGTATGTGGCCAATCATCTTAAAGGTGTAAAGGCAGTTATCTGTATGACCGAAACGGGTTTTACGCCCTTACTGATGTCACGCATCACCTCGTCCCTGCCCATTTATGCCATGGCAGAAAAACTCGGCACCTGTGAAATTACTGCGCTCTACAAAGGCGTAATACCGGTGCCCTTCGACACCTCTGCCCTAGACCCATCTGAAGTGAATCACTGTGCCGTTGAAAAGCTACGCGAGCATGCTGAAGTGGTTGATGGTGATCTGGTGCTAATCACCAAAGGGGACTTTGTTAATGTCCATGGTGGCACTAACACATTAAAAATTGTTCGAGTGGGCGACGTTATTCGCTAACTTGAAAAACCGTCTCTTCCCAGGCCATGGATGGCCTACTTAGAGCACACCTGATAAATCAAAACCCACTTCTAATCTTTTCCAAAAACTCTAAACAGCTACTTCGCCCAATAAATTTCTAGCGGCGCCTGCTGCTGATTCAAAATCGCTCTAATCGGTAACGCCTCAACATCATCTCCTGCCTTGGCCTCTTCAAGCACCTGATGCTTACCTGCACCACTTATATGAATAATGATTTGCTGACTATCTAGCAGTCTTGGCAAAGTCATACTAATGCGCTGATGAGGTGCTGCAGTTGGCGTGACCGCAATGCAGGTTCGTCCAGAATTCATATCCAGACCCAATGGCAACGCTTCGGCACCAGGGAATAACGAAGCAGTGTGGCCATCGTCACCCATACCTAAAATCAATACAGTGAAAGTGCCCACCGAGGCTAGCGCCTGTTCAGTCCCAGACTCGCCGGCAAGCGCATCTTGTGCGGAATTTTTTAAGCTAATAAACTGTGCCCGATGAGCTTCATTGATCAACAGATTCTCACGTACCAGCTTTTCATTGCTATCTGCATGGTCAGCGTTAACCCAGCGTTCATCAGCCAGTGTAATACTCACATTGCTCCAGTCTAATGAACACTGGGATAGCAGATGAAAAAATCCCATAGGCGTACTGCCACCAGACACTACCAAAGACGCTGAACCCGTCGCGGCAATATCGGCAGCCAACAGCTTAGCCACCTTTTCAGATAGTTCGATATCCAATGCCGAGGTATTTTCAAATTCAACTAACGTAATTTCTAAACTCATACTATTTACCCTCATACCAACTGCGACCATCATTCTCAATCAGAATCTCAGCCTTAGACGGCCCCCAGGAGCCAGCACTATAAGATTTAGTGCCAATCTTTTTATCATCCCAGGCATCCAGTAGCGTATCGCACCAGTTCCATGATGCTTCAATTTCGTCACGGCTAACAAACAACCACTGATCGCCTTTAATCACCTCAAGGAACAGTCGCTCGTAAGCATCCGGAATTCTTGAATCTCCAGAAGAATCAAAGAAATCTAAATTTAAGCTGCGCTTCTCAAGACCCAGACGCTCTTTCAAGCTGTGTTTTTTAGACACCATCTCCAGCTGAATACCTTCGTTTGGCTGCAGATTTATCACCAGTCTATTGTTCGCTTCGCCATCAGTCTCGGGGAATAATGAATGGGGATTATCTTTATACGTAATCACAACCTGAGTCACTTTTTCCTGGAGTCGTTTTCCGGTGCGCAGATAAAATGGTACGCCAGCCCAGCGCCAGTTATCGATCATCACTTTAAGGGCGACATAGGTTTCATTGTTACTACTGTCGCTCTCTGAACCCTCTTCTTCCATATAGCCAACAACCGGCTCACCAGCAACCCAACCAGCTGCATATTGGCCACGGACAGCCTGGGCAGCAACATTGTCAGCAGTAATTGGGCTTAGAGCTCTAAGTAATTTAACTTTTTCAGCGCGAATTTCGTCGGCCTGTAATGCATTGGGTGGTTCCATGGCAACCATGCACAGCAGCTGCAACAAATGGTTTTGCACCATGTCGCGAAGCTGTCCGACCTTGTCATAGTAGGACCAACGCCCTTCAATGCCGACGGTCTCAGCGACCGTAATCTGCACATGATCGATACAGCTATTGTCCCACTGGGAGTTAATCATTCGATTGGCAAAACGTAGGGCGAGTAAGTTCTGAACTGTCTCTTTACCCAGATAGTGATCGATACGATAGATATTACGCTCGGTAAAGTACTGACCCACGGTGTCGTTTACCGATCTAGAACTTTCTAAATCATCGCCAATGGGTTTTTCTAAAACAATGCGCGACACCGAATTAACACAGTTTGAATCATGCAGGTGCTTACAAATTGAACCATAGAGGCTCGGCGGCGTAGCCAGATAATAAATAATAGTGCGCTTTTCAATGGCCCATTCATTTAACGCGGCAAACTCTTTCTTTTGCGCAAAGTCGACTTTAATGTAATGCAGGCGACGGCTAAAACGCTTCCAAGCCGACTCGTCCCAATGCCCTTCTTTTGCGACACTCTTAAGCTCTTCATACATCTGCTCAATAAAGATCACGCTATCCATGTCCTGGCGGGCAACGCCAGCAATACGAACGCTATCGGTTAATAGACCCGCTCGATCTAATTCAAAAAGTGCGGGAAATAATTTACGCTTAGACAGATCGCCACGTGCGCCGAAAATTACCAGATCAATATTGCTGCTCATTTTAAACCTCTGTGTTTAAACCTTCGTTCTTAATAAAAAGCTCTTAGTAAAAAACTCTTTATTAAATGTACCTAATAAACAGCTTTTTATAGACGGCTCTTTAAATATCACTTTGTATGGACCTTAGCGCGCAAGCGCAACTGCTTCACGTGCCAAATTTTCTATCTCTGCCCAGTTTTTTTCCTGAATTAATTTTGGCTGAGCAATCCAAGAACCACCAACGCATAGTACGTTTGGTAGCGCTAAATAGGCCAAGACATTATGCAGGCCAATGCCACCGGTCGGGCAGAATTTCACATCACCAAAGGGGCCGGCCATGGCTTTTAAAACCGGCACACCGCCAGCAGCTTCAGCGGGGAAGAATTTAAAATCTCGGTGCCCATATTCTAAGCCACGCATCAATTCACTCACAGAGGAAATGCCCGGAAGAAAGGGAACGGATGATTTTTGGGCGGCCTGCAATAACTTATCGGTCGCACCGGGAGAAATCATAAACTGACAGCCAATGTCTTCAGACAGTTTGATCTGCTGTTCATTACAGACAGTGCCCGTGCCAACAATGGCTCCGGGAACATGCTTAATAATTTGTTTAATACCTTCAATGGCAGCCTCTGTTCGAAGAGTCACCTCAAGTACTTTTAAACCGCCAGCTACCAATGCCTCTGCTAGAGGAACAGCATCTTCCACTCGATCTAATGTAATCACTGGAATCACTGGATTACCAGCCAATAAATTGCGCACACATAACTCCTTTAAATTTGTTGTAGTTTCTTTGCTGCGCCGAGAAGACCCAGGTTGCTACGAATAACGATATAAACCGGAATTGGCTGCAGGTAACTGACAAAGCGACCCTTGTCTTCAAACTTGCTGCGAAAACCGCTGTTGATAAAAAATTCCTGAAAGCGAGGGATAACACCACCGGCGATATAGATACCACCCTTGGCACCCAATGTCAGAGCCAAATTACCCGCCGCCGAACCCATACCTTCACAAAACATATTTAAGGTTTGCAGTGCCTTGGCATCTATTTCTGAATCTGTATCTGAATCAGCAGAACCCAACGCACCAGCAACAACTTCCGCTGGCGTTGTAAACACAGCATCAACACCCTCGATAGTGCACAGTGCCGTATAAATATTCAGTAACCCCTTACCCGATAGCAGGCGCTCTAATGACACGCGGCCATAGGTTTCCCGCAGGCAGTTAACCACGGCACTCTGTATCTCATCGATCGGCGCATAGTCTGCATGGCCGCCCTCGGTATCCAGCACATGATAGCCATCTGAATGCTGAACCAATCCGGCAACACCAAGACCCGTGCCAGCACCTAAAATACCAATTGCCTTATGGGCAATGGGTAACTGCCCACCCACCTGCACCAGGTCAGCCTCACCCAATTCAATAATGCCATGAGCCACTGCTTCGAAATCATTGATCACAGCCAGATTCTCACAGCCCAATGCCTGCTGGAGAGATGTCTTAGTAAATTTCCAATGGCTATTGGTAAAGGCGATAACGTCGGTATCTGCAGGACAGGCAACTGCAAAGCAGGCATTGACCGGTGTATTGTTCCAGCCAGTGGCTTCGGCGATTTCTGCGAGCAGCCCGCCAATCAGACCCGCGAACTCTGGGTACTCTTCAACGGAATGATGAAACTCATGTTCACTTTCCAACTGGCCTTCTAGTACAGCCGAAAAACGCGCATTGGTGCCGCCAATATCAGCGACAAGATTCCATCGTGGATTACTAGAAGCATCCTGAAGTGCACTCATTGATTAGTCCTCGCCAAACAGGTACGAAGCGCCCCGCTCTGCATTACTAATGTTATTGCGATTCATCAAAAACAGCTCACGGCCACAGCCGCGATCGCCAGTGCGTGGTTGGGGCGCGCTCTCTCGCAATTCAAGCTCGTCCATATCACCTAAAAACTGAAGTTCGCCCGTCACCGCATTAACACGCAAAAGATCATCATTCTGTAGCTTGGCTAGCAAACCACCACTAGCGGCTTCCGGTACCATATGAATGGCCGCGGGCACCTTGCCCGATGCGCCAGACATACGACCATCGGTAACCAGAGCCACTTTAAAACCTTTGTCCTGCAATGTGCCCAAAAATGGCATCAACTTATGCAGCTCAGGCATACCCAGGGCTTTCGGACCCTGATAACGAGCAACCACAATACAGTCGCGATTCAATGAACCAGATTCAAACAGTGGCTGCAGCTGATCCTGGCCATCGATAACCACGGCTGGCCCTTGAACAATTTGATGTTCTAGAGCAACGGCGGAGACCTTGATCACTCCGCGACCCAGATTACCCTTGATAAGACGCAAACCGCCCTCAGGAGAAAACGGCTTCTCCAACGTAGCCAGTACGTCCATATCCAGAGGAACCTCTGGAGACTCACGCCAAACAACTTTGTCATTATCTAAAAATGACTCTTGCGTAAAGTCAGCAAAGCTTTTGCCCCAGGATGTTTTCGCATCCCCGTGCATAAAACCACCTTTTAACAGCTGTCGGAACATACAACTAGTGCCACCGGCAGCATGAAAATGATTCACATCAGCCTGACCATTGGGATAGATTTTAGCGAGCAGAGGAACAACAGCCGAGAGATCAGAGATATCATCCCAGTTAAGAATAATACCCGCAGCACGGGCAATGGCTACCAGGTGCATGCTGTGATTTGTAGAGCCGCCAGACGCCAGCAGTGCCACGGTGCCATTAACAATGGCACGGGCATCAACAATTTCGCCCACCGGACGATAGTCGCTACCCAGCGCTGTAATTCGAGCTAACTGGTGAGAGGCTTCGGTGGTCAATATGTCGCGCATCGGGCTTTCAGGATTAACAAAGGAACTACCAGGCAACTGTAAACCCAGAGCTTCTAGAACAACCTGATTACTATTCGCCGTGCCATAAAAAGTACAGGTACCGGCACTGTGATAAGAATCTGATTCTGCCTGCAATAATTCTTCGCGGCCAATTTTGCCCTCGGCAAATAGCTGGCGAATACGTACTTTCTCTTTATTGGGCAGTCCCGACTCCATAGGGCCGGCAGGAATAAACATCGCGGGCAGATAACCAAAGGTCAGCACCCCCATCAATAAACCTGGAACAATTTTGTCACAGATGCCCAGAGCCAAAACCCCGTCGAACATCTGGTGGGACAGCGACACAGCCGTGCACTGAGCAATTAGGTCGCGACTTAGAAGACTGAGCTCCATGCCATCCTGGCCCTGAGTGACGCCGTCACACATGGCAGGTACAGACCCAGCAACCTGAGCGGTGCAACCAATTTCACGCATCGCCTGTTTTATTTTATCGGGATAGACCGCATAGGGCTGATGAGCCGACAGCATATCGTTGTACGATGTCACGATGGCCATATTGCCCGCTTCCATCATGCGCAGACTGTCTTTGTCACCCTCACCGCAGGCAGCAAAGCCATGGGCAAGATTACCGCAGCTAAGTTTTCCGCGCTCTGGTTTGTTGCTGTGATCTTCTTTGATCTGGCGTATATAATCTGCACGCAAATTGGTGCTGCGCTCTATAATACGCTGAGTGACAGCGGCTACTTGCTCGTTGATCTGGCCCATAATGGCTCCGAATTGAATATTGGATAATTGTAACAAAATTACGGGATTTAGCCATATTTAATCCATTATAGCGGCTATTATTGTAATTTTATTACAGATTAAAACCTGTAACACGCGTAATATGCTGTCGCGATTTTAACTCTTTAATTTTACCCGCTGCCAAAAACAGTACAAATAGGAAATAACTGACAGATGAAGCATAAATCATACGCCCCAACCCAGACAGATGCATGGACCAAACTGCAATCTCAGGCGGATTTAATCAATAATTTATCCATTGTTGACCTATTTGAGTCAGATTCAGCGCGGGCCGGTAAATTCTCCCTAAGTGCTGGAGAATTATTCCTCGATTACTCCAAGAATCTGGTCAACGACGAGATCTGGCAGCAGCTACTTAACCTCGCCGAACAGTCGCCACTGCAGAGCCATCGCACAGCCATGTTCGCGGGCGACATTATTAACACCACAGAAAACCGTGCCGTCCTTCATGCCGCCCTGCGCGCAGAACCTGAAGACGCCAACTCAGACGAAGAGAGCCAGCGCATTGCCCTGGTTAAGCAGCAGTTACAGGCAGTAAAACTGGCCAGCGACAAAATCCGCAATGGCCAGTGGCTTGGCAGCACCGGCAAGGCGATTACCGATGTGGTTAATATAGGCATCGGCGGATCAGACCTAGGCCCCAAGCTTGCCGTGAATGCCCTCCATGAATTTGCCCATCCAGATATCCACCTGCACTTTATCTCCAATGTCGATGGCGCTGAAATTCTCACCACATTAAAAGGCCTCGACCCAGAAACTACTCTTGTGGCTCTGGCCAGCAAAACCTTTACCACCCAGGAAACCCTACTTAATGCCAAAACAGCCATTCAGTGGTTTGAGCGCACTCTGGGCCTGAAAAATGCCCATACCAGCGGTCACTTTATTGGCCTAACTGCCAATCCTGCCAGCGCCCTCGCCTACGGTATTCCTGCAGATCAAATATTAGAATTCGCTGAATGGGTCGGTGGCCGCTATTCACTCTGGTCGAGTATTGGTTTATCCATCGCCATTAGCATTGGCTTCGAGCAGTTCAGCAATATGCTCTCCGGTGCCCGAGAGATGGATCTGCATTTTCAACAGGCACCCCTCGAACAAAACATGCCCGTTATCATGGCCCTGCTCGGCATCTGGTACAGCAACTTTTTAAAGGCCGAAACCATTGCCGTTATTCCCTACTGTGAACGCCTGCTACTGCTGCCCTCCTATCTGCAGCAGCTCGACATGGAAAGCAACGGCAAGGCCACCACATTGGAGGGTGAGCCCGTTGATTACAGCACTGGCCCTATTCTTTGGGGACAGACCGGCACCAATGGTCAGCACGCCTTCTTCCAGCTATTACATCAGGGCACGCGACAGGTACCAATCGACTTTATTGCCGCGGCGAGCGATGGCCTCAGTAATGCCGAACACCACCGAGTACTGCTGGGGAACATGCTGGCTCAGTCTGCGGCACTGATGACCGGACAGCCAGCACCAGAAGGCCAACAGCACCGTTACTATCCGGGCAACAAGCCATCTAACACATTGTTGTTAAAAGAATTATCGCCGAGAAAC
>DDDD01000049.1 GCA_002335945.1 Porticoccaceae bacterium UBA1989 | reverse complement strand
GCTGCTTTTCGCCGTCTGCTAAAACATCTCGACGACAACAAAGATGTGCAGAATATTGATCTAATGATACTGGCAGACTTTTGTCGCAACTGTCTCAGTAAATGGTATCTGGCTGCCGCTGAAGAGCGCGCCATTGAAATGGATTATGACCAGGCCCGTGAGGCTATTTATGGCATGCCCTACAGCCAGTGGAAGGAAAATCACCAACCACCAGCTACAGAGGCACAGTTAGAGGCTTTTGCCGCGCGGCAAACGTAACTGTTTGTTACTCAACTATTTATCGGCTACTCATCAACCAGGTGAAAGCCGGGTGTAGAGGTCGACAGGGCAATCTCTTCGCTGTTCATCGCTTCGCCTACGCCTTCAAACAGGGGCGATGACAGATAGCGTTCGCCAGTATCGGGCAACATACAGAGAATGACTGTGCCCGGCGCTGCCGTTGCTGCAATTTCCTGGGCCACGGCAAAAGTACAGCCACCAGATATACCGGTAAAGATGCCCTCTTTACGCGCCAGTAATTTGGATGCCTCAATACCTTCTTGGGCATCGATAGGAGCCAGCTCGTCAAAGCGCTTCTGATCGATGGACTCCTGTAAAACGGCGGGAATAAAGTCTGGCGTCCAACCCTGAATAAGGTGCGGTTCAAAGGCTGGATGAGTCCCTGCAGGTGCCCCACCCTCGCCACGTTCCTGTACTACACCACTTTCAATCAGCTGAGCATTAATCGGCTCGCTAAGAATAATTTTGGTCTCGGGGCGCTCTTTGCGAAGTACCTTGGCCACGCCTGAAAATGTACCCCCGGTGCCGTAGCCGGTCACCCAGTAATCGAGTTTGTCGCCAGCGAAATCCGCCAGTATTTCTCGCGCTGTGGTATTTTCATGGATCAAGGCATTGGCGTCCGATTCAAACTGACGAGCCAGAAACCAGCCATTGGCATCTGCAAGCTCTACCGCTTTTAGGTAGCAACCCATGGCCTTATTGGCCTTTGGTGTAAGAATAACCTTGGCACCCAAAAAGCGCATTAGCTTGCGCCGCTCAACCGAAACACTGGTAGGCATAGTCGCCACAAAGGGGTATCCCTTGGCAGCACAGACCATTGCCAAGCCAACACCTGTGTTGCCGCTAGTGGCTTCAATAACGGTCTGTCCGGGCTTTAGGGCGCCGCTGCGCTCGGCCTCTTCAATGATGCTAATGGCCAAGCGATCTTTAACCGATCCGGCGGGATTAAAAAACTCCGCTTTGACATACAGGCGCACATTATCTGGCGCGAGTTTTTTTACCTGAACAACCGGCGTATCACCAATCGTATCTAAAATACTGCTGTAGAGTTTACCGCGCCCTTCGGTGGTTCGCGGATTTAAATGTGGGTCTGTATCTGACATGCCTGCTCTCCCTTTGATTAACAACTCGCTCAGTAAGCGTAGATCATTATCGAAGATTAGAACGATGTCAATTGAGCATCAGAATCACTGACTGTAAAAACCAACCTCAGCAATCTGTATATCAGCAACATGGTCACGACCAAAGGCAACCACGCCTATACTGCGAATAGACGCAGACTTGACGGCAGTGCCCAACCAGGACCCAGAACGAGCAAAGTCGCTGAGGGGTATCCTGATGGTTTGCCATTGCTCGTCGATATCAAAACTCGCCTGATAGTACTGCCAGGGTAGAACAGTACCGCTAGTGCGTAGATGGACAAAATATTTTTGCGGTTTGCCGCGCACGCGCAACATCACTCCCGCCGCTGCTTCTGCCGAGCCTTTGGCAATCCGGCTGCGCAGCTGGATAAAGCCGCCATTATTCTCGGTGCTCACTGTGCCTGTCATATGGGCATAGCTCACATCATCCTGCTGGCCATAGGTCACCTGCCCTGTGGAAACGCCGCCCATAACCTGGTCACTGACATAATTCCAGCGCTGCTCGGGGTTTGACTCAAAATTTTCAACCATCAACGTATCCCCGTTAACAGCCCCACTAAGGGCGCTAGTGATAAAAGTAGCCACCAGACAGAGCTGTCTTAGTATTTTATTGGACTGTAATAGCAGCATATTCCTTAGCCTCGTTTGTATTGGGTGGGGCAATATCCCCTGCTGACATCCGGTGAACGCAGGGAGAGATGCTTGGTCTTGCGGCTCGATACACGCTTGCGCCACATACGAAATGAACTGGCTTTCATTTCTCTGCGCATTAACGTAATCACCGCAGACTCATTGAGACCAAATAAATTCTCTATGGCCTCAAACGGCGTACGGTCTTCCCAGCCCATTTCTATAATGCGTGAGACCTCATCTGGCTTAAAGTCGGCATTGGGTTTTTGTGGGCGAAGCTTCGGTTGATTAAAAAGCTTTGGTTGATTAAGAATCGATGATTGATTGATAGACAACTCCAAAAAGGATTGAGACCACTGTCACTGACCATTATAAACGTTTTACGCATCCGCCCATTTTTTGTATCAACCCACAAGACAATTTACGCAAACAGATACCCTTCTAGACTTTGGACTTCACCACGAAAAACGCTATAGTCACTGCAATAACAAAAAAACAAAGCAGCCTAATTATGAAACAGCCTAGCCTGATGGCGTCATTACTACTTTCAGCATCTCTTTTGTCTATTGTGTCCTGTGGTGGCGGTGGTGGTTCAAGCACGCCAATCACAGCAGAGGAACCCGTTACCCCCTCATTGCCCAATGCCAACACCTTTCCCGGTGCGAGCTGGGCCGTCCATTCTCCTGCAGAACTCGGTATTTCTCAAACTGGGGTTGATGCGGCTCTCGACTATGCCTTCGCTGCTGGCCGCAACACTCAGGGCGTGGTTATTATCAGGCATGGCGTCATTGTCGGTGAACGTTACGCTGAGGGTGAAAGCGCAGCGACCATTGCCACCAGCTGGTCAACGGCCAAATCCGTCGCCAGTACCTTAATTGGCATTGCTGTCGACGACGGGTTGATTAGCAGTATTGATGTGCCCGCCGAAAATTACCTGCCCCAATGGGTCAACACAGACAGAGAAGCCGTCACCATTCGCTCTATCTTGGAAATGCGTTCCGGCCTTGGCATGGCCTCTAATGACCCCACCGATACCGCGATTTATGTGTCTGGCGGTGCCAGTGGCGACCAACTCGCCTATGCCATGAACAGGACCCCTGCCACCATCCCCAGAACCAATAACTGGGTGTATCAGAATACCGATTCAATGTTGCTGGGCGGCATGCTTGAGAATGCCTCTGGCCAGAATGTATTGGATTATGCCGATGTAAATCTGTTCTCCAAAATCGGCATGACCGCCACCTGGTGGACAGACGAAGCCAGCCACGCCCTCACCTACTGCTGCATTGATGCCACCAGCAGAGACTTTGCGCGCTTTGGCCTGTTAATCGCTCGCGACGGCAAATGGGGCAATACTCAGGTAGTCTCCAAAGACTGGATTGATGCAGCCACGGATGTCTCAGTAAATCTGGCCTCAGATTCGAACTATGGCCTGCACTGGTGGATAAACTCTGACCTGGGGTATTTTTATTCCGCGGGACTGCACAAAAACAATATCTACATTTTTCCCCAGCACGACCTAGTCATAGTGCGTAACAGCACCTACAACAGAACCGGCGATGACACGGTTCGCACAGGGTCTAACTGGCACTATACCGATGCCCCTAGTTCCTGGAGCAATGCAGAGTTCGTCACCTTTGTAACCGACGCTATTAATTAGGTCTGACGGATATCCGCCGGGGTCGTTGCCGACCAGCGCTTAAACGAACGCCGAAAATTAGCCGGGTTACTAAACCCTAACAGCGCCGCAATTTCTGACACAGGCAATTCGGTGCCCTGTAAATACTCCAAGGCTAAACTGTACCGCACCTGATCTAGCAGCGGCTGAAATCTAGTGCCCTCTTTTTGAAGGCGTCGCTGCAAGGTGCTTTCGCTCATATGCATCTGCTGGGCAACAGCAGCACAGGTTGGAAATTCTGAGCGTGACCCTAACAATGCCTGTTTTACTCGCTCACTCACCATACCCACATAATTGTAGCCGGCCAGCATTCGATCACATTCGCGACGAAAGACGTCCTGGGCTACAGGATCAGAGGAGGATATAGCTACAGCTAGGCTGTCCCCATCAAACGTCAATCCACAGCGGCTTGAGTTAAAACGAATATCCTTGCCAAATACCGACTCATAGAACGCCCTATCCTCTGGCTCGCCGTAATTTAACTCAAGGGTTGCTGGCACCCCCTGAGTATCGGTGAGTAATTTCAGATTGGTAACAAGACCAGCATAGAGCGCGTCTTTATAAAAGTGCTCCAGTGCCTCAGGCAGATGGGCCGCTGCACTGCGCAACTCCAAAGAGCCCTCGCCAGGTATTAATTCGACACGCACGCTAGGTAGTATTGCCCGTTTGTAACGCACCAATAACTTAACCACATCCCCTACCGTGGCACTGGTGGTCAGAGCATACCCAAGTATCCCAAAAGACGAGACCATTTCTAGCCTCATTCCCAGCTTAATGCCCAACAACCGATCACCAGAGAGCGCAATCGCCTTACCGCAGATTTCATCTGCCTGTTGAGCATTGAAAAACTTTGTGGCACTTAAATCGAGTGGGTCTAGGCCCGTATTTTCGAGTAACTGAGCCTCAGTAATACCCTGAGAAGCAAGCAGGTCTAGCAATACAGGCAACACAAAAGAGTGCATAAACACCTCAACGCAATCATAAACAAACCAAAAAATGACGGTAAATGAATCATCAATTGACCGTATTTGACACCCTTGGTTAGCTAGCTGTCAATTACAATTAATAAGTATTAATTCCCTAAAGCACAATAAGAGGAAATAACAATGGCGACCTATTCACTACAGCACCCCGACAAAGGGCTTATTACCTACACCGACAAAAAGCGCTACCTATGGTTAATGTCGGTACTGATGCCAGTCTTCCCGCTTATGGGTGTGATAATTTTTTATCAAACGGGTATCGAGTGGACCCTAGGCTTACCCCTCGCGGTAAACTATCTGGTTCTGCCCTTTCTTGATTATCTAATCGGCAGCGATGAAAACAACCCTCCCGAAGAGCTTGTGCCCCAATTAGAGGCAGACAAGTATTACCGTATTCTCACCATGCTTACCGTCCCCCTACACTTTATAGTGCTCGGCGTTATGGCCTACGTGGTTGGCACCAATGATTTGAGTCTATGGACAGTCTTGGTGATGGCGATTATTGCCGGCGGTTACAGTGGCCTAGGTATCAACACGGCCCACGAACTGGGCCACAAGCAAACTGCCCTCGAGCAGCTGCTGGCCAAAATTACACTGGCCGTGCCCGCCTATGGGCATTTCTGTGTTGAACATAATCGCGGTCATCACGTGCTGGTTGCAACACCAGACGACCCCGCCAGCTCAAGACTGGGCGAATCTATCTATGCCTTCACCCTTCGTGAAATTCCCGGCACCTTTGTACGAGGCTGGAACCTAGAAAAAACACGCCTTAACAAGCAGGGCAAAGCGACCTGGTCGGTGCACAATAATATATTGCAGTCTTACCTCATGAGCCTGATATTACAGGGCACACTGGTTTATCTGTTCGGTTGGATTATGCTGCCATTTTTGGCGGTGCATAACTTCTGGGCCTGGTATCAGCTCACCTCAGCCAACTACATTGAGCACTATGGCCTGCTGCGTGAAAAGAATGAAAATGGCCGCTATGAGCGCTGCCAGCCACATCATTCATGGAATGCGAATTACATTATGAGCAATCTGGCACTGTTTCATCTGGAGCGTCATTCAGATCATCATGCCAACCCCATTCGCCGCTACCAGAGCCTGCGTAACTTCGACGACATTCCCGAACTGCCCAATGGCTATTACGGTATGTATCTACTCGCCTATATCCCTTGGCTGTGGTTTAAAGTGATGGATAAGCGCGTATTAGAACTGCCCCATATTCAGGGCGACCTTAGCAAAGTTAATATCCTGCCCTCAAAGCTTGAAGCAACTTACGCGCGATATGGTCAGGGCCAGGTAATGCCGCAGCAATAAATAGCCTCTAATAAATAAGGCTTGTAATAACGAGCGCTTGTAATAACGAGCAATAAAAAGGGCGACCCATCTGAGTCGCCCTTTTTGTATCCGCCAGATAAACCACTTATAGCTTGAGCTGACGCTTCACCCGAGCAAAAGCCTCCAGTGCAAATTCCACATCCTCTTTACTCAGTGCCGCCGACATCTGTGTGCGAATACGCGCCTTACCCTTGGGTACCACCGGATAAGAGAAAGCCACCACATAGATACCCTCCTCCAACATAGCCGACGCAAACTGACTGGCCAGAGCCGCATCATTCAACATAATCGGCACAATGGGATGGTTGCCCGGCAACAGCGTAAAACCCTCCCGCTCAAGGCCCTCACGAAACATCGCCGTATTGTCCCTAAGCTTCTGCTGTAGCCTATTAGACTCAACAACCAGTTCAAGCGCCTTAATCGCACCTGCCACAATAGGCGGCGCCACCGTATTAGAAAACAGATAGGGCCGCGACCGCTGGCGTAACAAATCTACCACCTCAGAACGGGCACTGGTAAAGCCACCGCTGCCACCCCCCAAAGCCTTGCCCAGGGTACCGGTGATAATATCCACTCTATCCATACAGTTGCGGTACTCATGAGTGCCGCGGCCATTGTCACCAATAAAGCCCGTGGCATGGCAATCATCAAAGTGCACTAGAGCACCGTACTTTTCCGCCAGCGTACAAATCTCATCGAGGCGCGCAATGGTGCCATCCATCGAAAACACACCGTCTGTCGTAATCATCTTAAAGCGCGCCCCTTTGGCATCAGCTGCCTTAAGCTGGGCCTCGAGATCGGTCATATCATTGTTGCGGTAGCGATAGCGCTGGGCCTTGCACAGTCGCACACCATCAATAATGCTGGCATGGTTCAGCGCATCAGAGATAACCGCATCCTCCGCGCCCAGCAGCACCTCAAACAGGCCGCCATTGGCATCAAAGCACGAGGGATAAAGAATCGTCTCCTCCATACCCAAAAACTCACTGAGTTTATGCTCCAGCTGTTTGTGCAGGCTCTGAGTGCCACAGATAAACCGCACCGATGCCAACCCATAACCCCAGTTATCGAGGCCCGCTTTAGCAGCGGCACTTACCTCTGGGTGCTGAGCCAGCCCCAGATAATTATTGGCGCAGAGATTCAACACCTCCGACTTACCATTAACGCCAACCCGGGCGCCCTGGGCCGTAGTAATTTCCCGCTCCGACTTATACAGTCCCGCGGCTTTAATCTCAGTTAGCTCAGCCGTTAAATGCTCTTTAAATTCACCGTACATTATTATTTCCCTCGTTCATTCGCTCTCTAGCTCTGTTCATTATTTCCAATTAAGAATAACCTTACTGGCTTCACCCGCATTCATGGCATCAAAGCCCTGCTGAAAATCTTCAAAGCCCAAACGATGCGTAATCACCGCCGAAATATCCAAGCCAGACTCAATCATCGACGACATCTTGTACCAGGTCTCATACATCTCACGGCCATAGATACCCTTGAGCGTCAGCATATTAAAAATTACCTGACTCCAATCAATCGCCATCTCCTCTCCCGGAATACCCAGCATCGCCACCTTGCCCCCATGGCACATATTGGCCAGTAGATCTCTAAAACCAGAGGGATTGCCCGACATTTCCAGCCCCACATCAAAGCCTTCAGACAT
>DDDD01000042.1:1743-7331 GCA_002335945.1 Porticoccaceae bacterium UBA1989 | reverse complement strand
TTTTCAAGAAATGACGGATTTTCAAGAATGACGAGGTTCTAAGAAACGACAGTTTTGTCGATCTAAGCAAGGCTAGTTCTCAAAAATTCTATTAGCAGGTTAACAGCCTTATTCTTTTTATTTCTGCTTGAACATATCAGGCTAATGCCGACTTTCCCTAGGTCAGGGAAGCGTGCGGACGGGGTTAATATCTTAAGATTTTCGGGCACCGTACTCTTGGCCAACACGGTCACCCCTAGACCTTCCTGAATCGCATATTGAATACCGGTTAAATCTGGATTGGTGTAGACAATCTGCCAGGGCTGCTGAGACCTATCCAGAACATGAATCGCACGGTGCCGATAGATGCAGCCCTCTGCCGCGGCTATCAGCGGAACAGTAGAGACTTTCTGTGCATTGTGATCGGCACTGGCGACCCATACCAACTCATCGGTTTTAACCAGATCTGATCCTGTTGTCGAGGGTTTGTCTTCAAGGGCGAGTATCAAATCATGGCTGGCCTTACCCTCTTTAGAGAGAAGATGCTTACTCAGTTCACAATTCACTTCCAAGGTTACATTGGGATAGGCCTTAGCAAAACGACTGACGATTTTTGGCAGCAGTACCGTGGCAAATTCGCTGGGGATACCGAGACGAATTTTACCGGTGATACTGCTCTTAGTCAGCTGGCTAATGGCCAGGTCATTGAGGGTAAGAATCTGATTGGCGTAGTCATAGAGGCTTTCTCCAGCCTCGGTTAACTCAAGGTTTTTACCGTTGCGAGCCAGCAGGGATTCATCCACTAGTTCCTCCAGACGCTTTATCTGCAGGCTAATAGCAGGCTGGGATCGACCCAGTATTTCTCCCGCTTTGGTAAAGCTATTCAGCTGCGCTACCGAGACAAAGGCGCGGAGTAAATCCATGGGTAAATTTTTCATCATGGCCACCGTTTAGAGAAGAGTTCAACTATTAATATTATTAATGCTGGTATTGTATCTATTAATTTAACAAATTATAAGGATCAGCCTAAAATACCCTATTAAGGCTTATATAGCTGTTTCAAACTAACTTTGTTCGACTCTGTGGAAACCAATCTTATGGCCCTAGAACCTGTGGTTAGCAAAACAATTTTTCATGATTATCACGTAGCTGCTGGAGGCAAGATGGTGCCTTTCGCTGGCTACCTTATGCCGGTGCAATATAGCGAAGGTATTATGCAGGAACACCTACACTGTAGAGATAACGCGGGTTTGTTCGATGTCTCTCATATGGGTCAGGTGATTGTTAAGGGTGAGGGTGCTGCAGCAGCACTTGAGCAGTTGATGCCTGTTGACCTCCAGTCTCTCGGTATTAACCAGCAGACCTATGCCACGCTCACCAATGAGCAGGGCGGGGTGCTGGACGATTTGATTGTGACCCGCTGGACCGAAGACAGCTTCTTTTTGGTGGTCAATGCCGGTTGTAAGGAGCAGGACATCGCGCACATCCAAAAGCATTTACCAGACTTTGAAATTACCTATTTGGCAGATCGTGGTTTACTGGCTCTTCAAGGGCTTCGCGCCAAAGAAGTGATGGCCGAGTTAGTGCCTGAGGCTAATGCTCTTGTATTTATGAATGGCGGTCATGCCAGCATTGAGGGTATCGAGGTTTATATCACCCGCTCTGGTTATACCGGCGAAGATGGTTTTGAGATATCGGTAGATACTGCTGATGCACTGGCTCTGGCAGATATTTTACTGGATTTTGATGCGGTTGAATGGATTGGTCTTGGTGCCCGAGACTCTCTGCGCCTTGAAGCTGGGTTGTGCCTCTATGGCCACGATATGGATGAGAACACGTCGCCAGTCGAAGCTGGAATTATCTGGAGCATTAGTAAGGCACGTCGCGCTGGCGGTGCCAACGAAGGCGGCTTTTTAGGTGCCGAGGTTATTCTTGATCAGATCGCCAATGGCGTGAGTAAAAAGCGTGTTGGCTTTTTGGTCGATGGCCGTGCGCCGGTCCGTGAAGGGGCAGAAATTATTGATGAGGCAGGCACTGTTGTCGGCGTTATTACCAGCGGCGGCTTTGGCCCCACGTTACAGGCACCTGTCGCCATGGGTTATGTGCCCACAGCGTTAGCGGTGGTTGGAACCCAACTTAATGCGCTGGTCCGTGGTAAGCCACGGCCCATTACTGTGACTAAAATGCCGCTGGTTCCCCAGCGTTACTTTCGCGGTTAATCCTAAATTTAAAAGGTGTTTGATATGACGGATGCAATCTATACAGAAGATCATGAGTGGTTACAGATTGAAGATAACGTGGCCACGATCGGTGTGACCGAGTTTGCTCAGGAGCAGCTTGGAGATGTTGTTTTTGTTGAGCTTCCTGATGTTGGCGCTGAATTGAGCGCGGGCGACGAAGCCGCGGTGGTTGAGTCAGTAAAAGCAGCGGGTGAGATTAACTCACCCCTGACTGGCACCGTGACTGCAGTGAATGAGGCCCTAGCGGAGAGCCCTGACTTATTAAACAGTGCACCCCAGACCGATGGTTGGATGTTTAAGTTAGCCCTGGATGGCGACGTAGATACCTCTGCCTTTATGAGCAGTGACGAGTATCAACAATTTGTAGCCAGTAACGCCTAAATCCATATTAACCAGGCCCACACAAGTATTCGGAGCGACCCCATGTTACAGAAGAAACGCACGTTAGCTGACCTGCAAAATGCCGCAGAATTTATTGCCCGCCATGTTGGCCCCAGCACTGAAGACCAGCAGCAGATGCTCAGCGCCCTAGGCTGCGGCAATTTGCAGGAACTGACAGAGCAGGTGGTTCCTGAAGCCATTGCGATGACAGAGGATTTGGCGATTGTTGATGGCTGTACCGAGGCTCAGGCACTGGCCGAGCTCCGTGAAATTGCCAGCCACAACAAGGTCTTTAAATCTTTTATTGGTCAGGGCTACTACGGCACCATTACGCCGAATGTTATTCAGCGTAACATCTTGGAAAACCCTGCTTGGTACACAGCCTATACGCCGTATCAGCCAGAGATTTCCCAGGGTCGTCTAGAAGCATTAATTAACTTTCAGACCATGATCTCTGATTTGACTGGCATGGAAATGTCTAACTCTTCAATGTTGGACGAGGGCACCGCAGCGGCAGAAGCCATGGCGCTCTGTCAGCGTATGTCGAAATCAAAGTCTTCGCGATTCTTTGTCGATAGCGACTGTCTGCCCCAGACCATTGAAGTGATTAAAACCCGTGCTGAGCCAATGGGCATTGGCGTCGAAGTCGCAGACCCTGCAGACTTCGATGGTGAAGCCTTTGGTATTTTGCTGCAGTATCCAGGCGCCAGCGGTGAGGTTCGTGACTACCGCGATATTATCGGTAAGGTTCAGGCGCAGAAAGGCCTAGCCGTAATGGCCGCCGATATTCTAAGTTTGGTATTACTTGAATCACCAGGTTCACTGGGTGCCGATGTTGCTATTGGTACTACCCAGCGCTTTGGTGTTCCTCTTGGCTTTGGTGGCCCCCATGCGGGCTACATGGCAACGCGAGAAGCCTATAAGCGCAATTTGCCCGGTCGTTTGGTTGGCCTGTCTCAGGATGCCAATGGCAACCCGGCATATCGTTTGGCGCTGCAAACTCGCGAGCAGCATATTCGCCGTGAGAAGGCGACGTCTAACATCTGCACAGCCCAGGTTCTGTTGGCAGTAATTGCTGGCATGTATGCGGTTTATCATGGTCCTGAAGGGCTGCAACGTATTGCCCAGCGGGTCCATCTGCTGACATCGGTGTTGGCTGAAGGGCTGCGCCTAAACGGTATGGTTCCAACCAATAAGCATTGGTTTGATACGTTGACATTGAATACCGGCAGCGGCACCGATGCCATTATTAAGGCGGCTGCTGAGCGTGAAATGAATCTGCGTCAGATTGATGCAGAGCATATTGGTCTCTCAATTGACGAGACCACAGGCACTGAAGATATTATTGCCCTCTGGGATATTTTACTCGGTGAAAACAGCTTGGATCTGGATGCATTGGCTGCAGAAGTTGCCGCTGCATTGCCGGATGATTTGATTCGTACCGATGGATTTTTAACCCATCCAACCTTTAATAGCTTCCATTCCGAAACGGAGATGCTGCGTTATTTGCGTAAATTGGCGGACAAAGATATCGCCCTAGATCGCGCCATGATTCCTCTCGGTTCTTGCACCATGAAGTTAAATGCCACGGCGGAAATGTTACCCATCACCTGGCCTGAATTTTCCAATATGCACCCGTTTGCGCCCCATGATCAAACCGGCGGTTACCGCGCCATGATTGATGAGCTTGAGTCTATGCTCTGTGCAGCAACCGGTTACGACGCCATGTCTTTACAGCCCAATGCAGGCTCTCAGGGCGAGTATGCAGGACTGCTGGCAATTCGTGGTTACCATGAAAGTCGTGGTGATACCCATAGAACAGTATGTCTAATTCCTAGTTCAGCCCATGGTACTAACCCCGCGTCAGCACAGATGTGTGGCATGCAGGTCGTGGTCACTAAATGTGATGATCAGGGCAATGTGGATATTGACGACCTGAAAGAGAAGGCGGCGACTCACAGCGAGAATCTAGCTGCGATTATGGTTACCTATCCGTCGACTCATGGCGTGTTTGAAGAGGGTATTAAAGAAATCTGTCAGATCGTTCACGATCATGGCGGTCAGGTTTATATCGATGGTGCCAACCTCAATGCCATGGTCGGTGTCTGTCAGCCAGGTAAGTTTGGTGGCGATGTATCCCACCTCAACCTGCACAAAACGTTCTGCATTCCTCATGGTGGCGGTGGCCCAGGTGTCGGCCCAATCGGTGTAGGCAAACATTTAGAGCCATTTTTACCCAAGGAAGTTGAGGGTGGCGACCGTCGCGGTGCTCAGGTTTCAGCGGCACCCTTTGGCAGCGCCAGTATTCTGCCTATTACCTGGATGTATATTCGCATGATGGGTCGGGCGGGTCTTAAGCAGGCAACCGAAGTGGCGATTTTGAATGCTAACTATATGGCCAATCGACTGCAAGACCATTATCAGGTGCTCTATACCGGCGCCAATGGCCGAGTGGCCCACGAATGTATTCTCGATGTGCGACCGATTAAAGATGATGTGGGTATCAGCGTTGATGATATTGCCAAGCGCCTTATTGATTATGGATTCCATGCCCCGACTATGTCATTCCCCGTGTCTGGCACATTAATGATTGAGCCCACAGAGAGCGAGTCAAAGGCTGAGCTAGACCGTTTCTGCGATGCGATGATCGCGATTAAACAGGAAGTTAATCAGGTGGCCAATGGTGAGTTCCAGCTGGACGACAACCCGCTAGTAAGCGCTCCTCACACTGCTGCGGTAGTCACTGGCGATGAGTGGACCAGAGCGTATACTCGAAGTCAGGCAGCCTATCCTTTGGATTCTTTGCGTGACAACAAATACTGGCCACCGGTGGGTCGTTTGGACAATGTATTTGGAGACAGAAATCTGGTGTGCTCTTGCCCGCCAATGTCGGTTTACGAAAACTAGGCTGAGGTTAAGGTTGAGGTTAAGGGGAGCGTCTTGTTTCGGGCTGAAGGGCTCTTATTAGCTGAGGGCTCTTTACTTAGC
>DDDD01000042.1:0-1691 GCA_002335945.1 Porticoccaceae bacterium UBA1989 | reverse complement strand
TCTTCTTTAGCTGAGGGCTCTTTAGCTAGCTGCTCCTTAAGTTAATAGCTCTAAGCCAGAGCCTGACGTTGTCTTTGAGCTGGGCAGTCGGTCTTTAAATGTTTATGCAGATCAACAGCGCTGTAAACATCGACTGCATCAGCAAAGCCCTTGATGGGGATCTGGCCTTTATCAATGCAGTGCACAGCGTCTTTAATTAGCTGGTACGTGTCTTTAGAGATAAGAATTTCATTGCTCTCAGCCGATGACTCTAGACGGCTAGCCAGATTGACCGCACGGCCAAGCAACGTGTAATCAAGACGGTTCTCAGTACCAAAGTTGCCCACCTTACAGACGCCACTATTAATGCCCATACGCAGCGCCGGAGGGTTTTCAATACCATCGGCCCGCCATCTTACCTGCAGCTCCTCCATGGCCCGTTTCATGGCGATGGCCATAGACACACAGGTAATGGCATCAGACTTAATGCCACGACTTTCAGGATCACCAAAAAACACCATAATTGAATCGCCAATCACCTTGTCGATAGTGCCACCAAATCGAAAAGCAATTTCAGACATCTCGGTTAGGTAGGTGTTGAGCAGGTCCGTTAACTGCTCGGGATCAAGCTCCTCGGCAAGCTTAGTGAAACCCTCCATGTCCGAGAAGAAAATCGTCAGCGTTTTCTCCTGGGTTTCCGCGCGCACATCCTTGCCCGTCAAAATAGCCTTGCGCAGAGCAGGGGACAGGTACTTGGATAGCCTAAAGGTTCGAAGAGTTAACCATTCATTCTGCCGCAATACAGAATCATGCTGATCCGCCAACAAAAAATGGGTGTGACGAGCCATATTGGTTTGCAGCAGTGCATAACCGGCGGCCACAATAAGAATAAACAGCTGAGTACCAATGCCGGGTGTAATGGCAACAGGCGAAAGCCAATAAGTCAGCCCAGCCCCAGTAAATAGGCCGAATAGATCAAGGGGAGAGGTAGGCTTTAGAGAGCCGACGATAGTGACTAAGAAGGCCAGCCCAAGGCCGAGAACAACAATAGGGTCAAAACCCACGAAGGCCATCAGGCAACCGGTAATTAACCCATCAATAAGCTCCATAATTACTGCCAGCCGCTGCCTTCTGCGCAATGGGATCGACTCATTGGCGGTAAAGTAGCTACTGAATTGATAGATAAAGAGGGCAGGTAGAACCGCGAGTAAAGCGGGGTGATAGTTAATATCCCCCCAGGCACCCAGCAAAATAGTAGCGGCGCAAATCGAGAGCGCCAACCGATAGAGCTCCTGCAACTTCGGCGACGGATATACAATCTCATTCCATGTCATGACTTTAGTCTAGCACCGGATCAGGGATGTCGCCTGAAAACTGCGTGCTCATTGCTTTTGCAGGATTGGTTGTGTACAGTTGCGACCCTCGAAAACCGCTGTAAAAGACCAGCTGTTGAAGAGAAAGCTGACGTAAAAAGCAGGCCGCGCTGCTGACTAGTTGATAGTTCAGAAAACGGCAAAAGTTTACGGAGAGGTGTCCGAGTGGCTTAAGGAGCACGCCTGGAAAGTGTGTAAGCGTTAATAGCGTTTCGAGGGTTCGAATCCCTCTCTCTCCGCCAAAAACAATCCCTCGCACCGCAGATGCGGGGGATTTTTTTTGCCGGCGATAGGCGGGTGAGACCCCTCGCGGTTCGACAAAATGCGAAAGCATTTTGG
>DDDD01000182.1:54147-55444 GCA_002335945.1 Porticoccaceae bacterium UBA1989 | reverse complement strand
CTGTTTATTTACTCTGCATTTGGTTTTTGCCCTGCTATAATAGCTTCTCCTGGGGTGTTAGCCAGCCAAGAAGTCCCTGAGCCGATAATTTATACCCGGCCTCTCTCCGCCAACATTGTTGTGCAATTCCGTGCGTCGGAAAGCCTGATTTGTTGCGAGGGTCGCCACCTTGAACTTCTCGGTTCAAGGCCACATTGGCAGCGGCACTCTGGGGTTTATAATTCAATTTGGTTCAAATCCATGAATAGCGGTGATACTCGACAGCAACTGCGCGCTAAAAGGCGGTCTCTCTCGACTGTTGAACAGCACAGTGCCAGTCAGCATCTGGTGTCGAGCCTGCGTAGAGAAACCTTTTTCATGCGCGCTAAGCGTGCTGCACTCTATCTAGCCAATGACGGCGAAATTGATCCCGGCGAGCTTTTAGAGACCGCGCTCAAATCAGGAAAGCAGTGCTTTCTGCCTGTGTTACATCCCATGAAGAAGAACAGCCTGTGTTTTATCGAATACAGCCCCAAGACTCAGCTCGTAGCCAATAAATTTGGCATTCTGGAGCCGGTGTTTAACACTGCACAGATAGCACCAGCCTGGAGTCTGGATATTATTTTTATGCCCCTGGTAGGATTTGACCGACAGGGCAATCGCATGGGCATGGGTGGCGGTTACTATGACCGTACTCTGGCCTTTATGAATGTGCAAAAGAAACTCAAACCCAAGCTTGTTGGTCTTGCTCACAGCTGCCAGGAAGTTGACCTTATATGCCAGCAGAGCTGGGATATTCCCTTACATTTAATAGCGACTGACCGCGAGATAATATGCGCAAAACCAAAATAATCTGTACCATTGGCCCCGCCACCGAATCTATAGAGATGCTTGAGAAACTGGCCAATGCCGGCATGAATGTAGCTCGATTGAATATGTCCCATGGTGACCATGAATCCCATGCGAAAATCATTCAGGCCATTCAAAGCCTGAATAAAAAGCTCGACCACCCTATTGCTATTTTATTGGATACTCAGGGACCTGAGATTCGCACCGGTGACATGGCCAACGACCTACACCTCACCGAAGGGGATACTATTTCTATCGTGGCCCGCGGGGCCGAAGATGTTGAGTCCTCCTCTATACATGTTAACTATGATGACTTAATCAATGACGTAGATGTCGGAGATATGATCACCGTAGACAATGGATTGATCAATCTCGAGGTGCTCAGCAAGCAGGAACGCGTTATGCAGGTTAAGGTCATCGATGGCGGACTGCTAAAAAGCAAACGCCACGTCAACCTTCCGGGCATTCG
>DDDD01000182.1:21882-54070 GCA_002335945.1 Porticoccaceae bacterium UBA1989 | reverse complement strand
GGCAACAAGGCAGACAAAATTAAGATCGTGGCCAAGCTTGAAGATCAGGAAGCCATCACCAATATGGTAGAAATTATCGCTGCTGCGGATGGCATTATGGTTGCCCGTGGTGACCTAGGTGTAGAAATTCCTCTAGAAGTATTGCCTCGTGTGCAGCGCCGCATTATTCGCACCTGCGCAGAGATGGGTAAGCGGGTTATTGTTGCTACCCATATGCTTGAGTCGATGATCGAGAACCCGATACCAACCCGCGCCGAAGTGACTGATGTTGCCAATGCGGTCTATGAAGAAGCTGACGCCATTATGCTGTCGGGTGAAACAACGGTAGGCAAATATCCGGTCAAATGTGTTGAGATTCTCGACCGAATTTCTCGTTCAACTGAGAGTAGTCGTGGTCTGCGCTTTACAGACAATCTAGAGCTAGACGGCGATAAGCAGCAGATTGCCATGGCGGCAGTTAATCTGGCCGAGTCTATTTCAGCCAAAGCGATTATCGTACCGACGCGCCGTGGGCGTATGGCTAATCGGGTGACCAACTGCCACCCTCAGGAGTCGATTATCTGTGCCTTTACCAATGACAGCGTCACGCGCCGTCAGCTGGTAATGAACCGCAATGTACTGAGTTATCAAATTGAGTTTAGTGAAGACTCTGAGAAAACGCTGGCTACAGCCGCTGCCATTATGATTCAGCGCAATGAGTTTTCACCCGACGATCGCGTGGTCGTAATTTCAGATGCCCTTGCGGGCTCTGGTTTTGAAGCCATTCAAATCCGTCAGATTTCCGACCTACTCTAAGCGTCGGAACTGGGAGCGTCGAAGCTGGGTTATTCGCTGCCGAGAAAAAACCGATAAGCCTCATTGTCGGTTTCATTTTCATAGCGGTAGCCCAGCTCATCTAAGAATTTCTTTAATGCTCGCTGATCTTTCTTCGACGCCTGAAATCCTACCAATACTCTGCCAAAGGCCGAGCCATGGTTGCGGTAATGGAACATCGAAATATTAAAACGCCCCCCCAGATGAACCAGAAAATTCAACATGGCACCTGGACGTTCCGGAAACTCAAAACGATAGACCTGCTCTTCACCCACCTGAGGTGATCGGCCGCCAACCATATGGCGAATATGTAGCTTGGCCATCTCGTTGTCTGTCATATCCGACACGGTATAACCCTTAGCGATAAGATCAGCGACAAGTTGATGGCGATCTTCATCCGAGGTCACTTTCATGCCAGCAAAAACTTGGGCATGATTTGCATCATTATAGCGATAATTGAATTCGGAGATATTGCGCTTGCCCAGTAACTTACAGAAAGTCTGGAAGCTTCCAGGCTTCTCATCAAGAGTGACCGCTAAAACAGCCTCGCGCTTTTCACCCACTTCGGTGCGCTCAGAAATATAGCGCAGACGATCAAAATCGATATTGGCACCGCACTGAATAGACAGTAACGTCTGCCCTTCTATGCCATGTTTCTCGACATATTTTTTTAAACCAGCCACACCCATAGCCCCTGAAGGCTCGCAGATTGCACGAGTATCGTTATAGACATCTTTAAGGGCAGCACATATTTCGTCAGTGCTGACGGTGATAACCTCATCCACCAAATCTTTGAGTATGCGGAAGGTCTCTTTACCTACCTGTGCCACGGCGGTACCGTCAGCGAAAATACCCACTTCTTTTAGGCGCACACGACGGCCTGCTTTCATGGCCGCATCAAGACAGGCCGCATCATCAGATTCCACCGCAATAATCTTTACCCCGGGGCGCACATATTTCACATAGGCAGCCACACCAGCACAGAGGCCACCACCACCTACGGCAATGAAGATTGCATCCAAATCACCGGGATGCTGACGCAGAATTTCCATGCCCACAGTACCCTGACCCGCAATAATATCTGGGTCATCAAAGGGGTGAATGTAAGTCAGGCCCTGTTCTTCAACCAGCTTATTGGCATGAGCCGCAGCAGTGTCATAGCTATCACCCACCAAAACTACCTTGGCGCCTCGAGCGCGCACGGCATCCACTTTAATCAGCGGGGTGGTCTTGGGCATAACAATCGTAGCCTTAACCCCCATCTTTTTAGCCGCCATGGCCAGGCCCTGAGCATGATTGCCCGCCGAAGCAGCAATCACACCAGCAGCTAGCTGCTCTTTTGAGAGCTGACGTAATTTGTTATAGGCACCACGAAGTTTGAATGAAAATACTGGCTGTAAATCTTCACGCTTCAGTAAAATCTCGTTATTCAATCGCTGGGAAAGTAATGGGGCAGCATCAATCGGCGTCTCTATGGCGAGATCATAGATACGTGCATCGAGAATTTTTTTAACGTACTTTTGTGGCATGGGTCTTCCAGCGTTATTCAGGTGTGCGGTAATGGTAATTTGATCTAGACGTTTACGCCAGTCTATTAATCCAATTAATGGTCGAACTAGGCACCTTAGCCACTGTGTTTTATGCGCAAGATCACCGTATAATCACCGCCATAATTTTCATATCTAACCTGTTGAGGCTACCCATGGACCAAAACCAACTTAAGCAAGCAGTGGCTCAGGCAGCCGTGGATTACAGCTTAACTAGAATTGAAGATGACAGCATTATTGGTATTGGTACGGGTTCGACGGCCAACTGCTTTATTGATCTTATCGCAAAGCACAAACATAAATTTCAAGGCACCGTGGCTAGCTCTGAGGGCTCCGCTGAAAGACTCCGCGGCCATGGCATTCAGGTGTTCGAATTAAACGCGGTGTCAGAGGTGACTATTTATATTGATGGTGCCGACGAAGCCAACGCCCGTCTTGAGTTAATCAAAGGCGGCGGCGCAGCACTTACCCGCGAAAAAATTGTTACTGCAGTAGCTAACGAATTTGTCTGTATAGCCGATGAAAGCAAGTGGGTAGACTATTTGGGTATGTTCCCATTGCCAGTTGAGGTGATACCGATGGCTCGCAGCTATGTGGCCCGTGAGCTGGTGAAACTTGGTGGCGATCCGGTATGGCGCGACGGCGTTATAACCGATAATGGTAATCTTATTCTGGATGTTCATGGTCTCTACCCCATGGGATCTGCCTGCGCTCTTGAAGAGCAGATTAATCAAATTACCGGCGTGGTCACCAACGGTCTCTTCGCCATTAAATCAGCAGATATATTATTTTTAGCCACTCAACAGGGTATTGTTACCCACACCGCTAAGGCATAAAAATGAAAAAATACCATATCTTTGGTTTGGGCAATGCCCTCGTCGACACTGAAATTCAAGTCTCGGATCAAGACCTAGCGCGCCTAGAAATAGAGAAAGGCCTAATGACATTGGTGGATCAGGATCGTCAAAATTTTCTCATTGAGAACTTGCAAGATCATCTGACATTATCCAATCGCGCCTGCGGCGGCTCTGGGGCTAACACAGTAATTTCCCTGACCCAGTTTGGTGGCAAGGGCTATATGGCTTGCAAAGTTGCAGACGATGAAAATGGGCATTTTTACTTACAGGATCTGATCGATAATGGCGTTGATCATAGTTCTAATAACAAGGGCGGGAATGATGATCTAGATGTAGGCATTACGGGCAAGTGCCTAGTGATGGTGACGCCAGATGCCGAGCGCACCATGAACTCCTTCTTAGGGATTGGAGAAACGCTGAGCCCCGATGATATCGATACCGCAGCCATCGCCGATTCTGAATATGTTTACATAGAAGGTTATTTGGTCACCAGTGATACTGGCCGAGCAGCAGCCATTAAGGCCCGCGAAGCAGCCCAGGCCGCGGGTACAAAAGTAGCCATGAGCCTGTCTGATCCAGGTATTGTTGAATATTTTAAAATCGGCCTTGAAGAAATGGTTGGCGATGGTATTGATCTGCTGTTCTGTAACAAACAGGAAGCTCTCAGCTGGTGTGGTACAGACAGTCTTGATGAAGCGATTGAGCGCCTGCAGATAACAACCAAACAGTTTGCTATTACCCTTGGTGGTGAAGGGGCTGTCATATTTGATGGTTTCAGCGTGCACCGTGCAGAAGCTCAGCCAATTACGGCAGTAGATACCAATGGTGCTGGTGATATGTTTGCCGGAGCCTACCTTTACGGTATCACCCATGGCCAGTCCTGCTTGGAAGCCGCTACCTTTGCCAATCGAGCCGCTAGCGCAGTGGTAGGCAAGTATGGTCCGCGTTTACACAGTGCTGAATACAATGGTCTCAAACTGCTTTAGAGCTTAGTTAGAGCAGTAACAAATTGTCTAGGGGTTCTGGACGCTTTATCAAGAATCCCTGGATATAATCAACGCCAATTTTCTTTAACAACTCCAGCTGCTTTTTATTCTCCACCCCCTCGGCAACGGTAGTAACACCCATAATATGCCCTAGGTGATTGATGGTACTCACCACGGAGTAGTCCACCTCACTGTTGTCCATGGTCTGAATAAAGCTTGAATCAATCTTCAAGCAGTCGATAGGCAGTTCTTTTAAGTAGGCAAAAGACGACAGTCCACTGCCGAAGTCATCTAGCGCAAAAGACACCCCCACGGATCTCAACGTGGCGATGAGTCTTTTGGCTTCCGGCAGATGTTTAACAGCGGCGGTTTCAGTTATCTCAAACTGAATATGCTTTGGGGATATACCGCTATCGCTAAAACCAGCCAAAATGTAGTCAATAGCATTTTCATCACCGACAGTACTGCCCGATAAATTAACCGATAATGTCGGCAATGGAAGACCCTGGCTTTTTAATTTAAGTAAGAATTTGAGTGCGTTTTTAAACACCCATTTATCCAAATCATCAATCAGCGAGAAATGTTCAGCCACGGGAATAAATTCCGAGGGAGGCAATATAGTGCCATCGCTGTCGCGCATACGTACCAGAATTTCATAATACTTTGGCAGCGCGATGCCTCGGTTGAGTGCCGTAATAGGCTGGGCAAAAAGCGTAAAGCGATCTTCGTCTAGGGCCGAAACAATTTTTGGCATACTTCTAGCGAGAGTCCGACGCTTGGCGACCTCTTCGTTAAATGATTGGAAATGAATTTTATTGCGGCCCTTATCGCGAGCAGCCGCACAGGAGGAACCCGCAGATATCATGAGATCGATATCTGATAGAGCTTCATTGTCAATCATGATGCCACCAATACTGGCACCGACCTTGAGTACCTCACCTTCCCAGGGAATACTAAATTCTTTGATCACATCTAGTATCTGCTCTGCTAGGGCCATGGCCTTATCGTAGTTAACACAGTGCAGCAGCAAGGCAAATTCGTCATTGCCGATACGAGCCACAAAGTCACTGGGGCCTGTTACCTCCAAGAGTAAACGGGCGAACTGCTTGAGTAATTCGTCACCGGCCATATGGCCACTGGTGTCGTTGATCACCGAAAAGTTATACAGGTCGATATAGAGCAGCGCATGAATTGCACCGTCCCGCTTGGCGCTCTCAATGGCTCGCTGTATTTTTTCGGCGAGAGAATTTCTGTTGGGCAATCCCGTTAGGCTGTCATGCTTGGACTGCCATTTGAGGCGACTGGATACTCGCCGCGCTTCACTTAATGGACGAAAGATCACCAGACATTTTTTAACCCGACCCAATGCGTCCCTCAAGGGGAAGGCTGACACGGCAACAGGCGTAGGTTCGCTACCCCGCACTTTTAGCAACAGTGACTGTGTCACCTCAACATTGGTGGCCTTGTTAAGGGCATCATGAATAGGCGTAACGCTAATGCCGGTATCTTCATTGGCTAGCGGCATAATCGCTTGAATTTGCGCGGCCTTAGAGGTATCAAGCTCAAAGCCCAGCAACTGTTCGGCGATTGGGTTCATCTCCGTCACAAAGCCTTCGCTATCCACCATTAACACTGCGTCGGCAACACTGGAAAACGTTAGATCAAAAAGATTACCGCGGTTGGCTAGCTCCTCGGCTTCTCTGCTAGCATCGGTGCGATCGCGACAGAGTAAGATAAATTCATCGCCCTCGTCAGCGCAGTTAAACAACTGGATATCTAGGGCCTTAGTGTCGCCCTCTGACGTGGCTGCGAGGATATAGCCCTGGTTATGCCGGGCGCATAATATCTGTATGGCCTCTGAAATATTCATGCCATCGAGACCATCCAGCCCGGGCAATAAAACACGGGCGGAGCTGCCCTTCAATAAGTCTTCACTGTAACCAAATAGCGCCTGAGCAGACTTGCTAATCCCAGAGATAAAACCGTAACAGTCGGTAACGATCAGTACCGCATCATCTGCGAGAGACAGGCTACGCCCCTGACTAGTATCCTCGACGCCCCGTGGTTCCGAATTAGCCGTTACCGGCGTCTGTAATTTAAGCTGGATAAGCCCGTAGGTCGTGCCGTCTTCTGTGTAGGCGCGCATGGAAATACCAAACAGCACCGAGTAGACCTCAACAGTGTGACTAAAGGCACTGGCAAATTGATCGAGTAATTCGTTGTCGGTGGGTCGCGAGCAGCGTCTGGCGCTCATGAGCGTTACGACTTCATGGAGTTCTGTGGCAAACAGGCTGCCGAGCAATGGAGGGAATAACGAGTAGAAGCGCTTGCCCTGAGACTGCCCCGGAGACAGACCACAGAAACTGGCAGCTTTGCGATCAATCATCACAATTTTAAAATTGTGATCGACCACCATTACGCCACCCTTGAGGCGAGCAGCAATCAGAGCGCGACTCAATTCGCTATCTGACTGACTATTAATATTTAACTCCGCCCCCGAACCAATTCCATCTGCGTCCAAGACATCCGTCATTGCATCTAACCTTGGGAGAGTAACTCCCGCAAATCAATAATTGCCGCATTGGCGCGACTTATATAAGAGGCCATCACCAGAGAGTGGTTGGCCAACATTCCAAAACCTTCGCCGTTAACAATCATCGGCGTACTAACCGACTGCTGCGTCATCTCTAACTCACGAATAATTTGCTGTACGCTGGTAATGGCGTTTTTCTTG
Source organism: Porticoccaceae bacterium UBA1989 (assembly GCA_002335945.1). GTDB lineage: Bacteria > Pseudomonadota > Gammaproteobacteria > Pseudomonadales > Porticoccaceae > HTCC2207. The sequence continues at coordinate 47,133 of DDDD01000182.1, read as the reverse complement.
GCCAGTACATCTGCAAAATCTACCTCAATGGCTTTTAAGAAATGTAGCAGCGCCCAAGAGGTACCTCGGGCTTCATAAAAAACATTATCAATTTTCAGCCAATTTGTTTTTATCATTAGCTCGTTGGGTGACTGAGTCGACTGTCTAGCGCCGCTGGCGCCGGCTAAATCGGTGTTTATTCGTCGCTGACCCACACTGGCTGACAGCCGCTGGGAAAGACTGCCCAACCTAGTTTCAACGGTTCCTAACCAGTAGCGAAGATTATCGGCACGGGCATAGAACTGGGCATCAAAGGCTTTATCGTCACTGAGGCGAAGCAAATAATTATTCAGATACTGTCGTCCGTCAGCGTATTCACTCTCAGGCCAGGGGACTGCCCAGCTAGTATGATCAACATTAAAACGTGACTCGGCCAATGCCAGATCGGGATCTTCAGTTGACTGGGACTGGGAGCGACTAAAGGATTCACGCATGGCTTTACTAAGGTCGCGAATCTGGACAATGACACCAAACTCCCAGCTCGGAATGTTGTCTAGCCAAATTCCTGGAGGGGTTACATCATTGCTTAGATAGCCGCCGCGTTTATTTAGTAGCAGGTCGATAACGTTAATGAGGGTGGCTGTCGTCGCCGTTCCGATCACAGGCTCAGTGCCATTTGCAGATTGATCCACCGGCTGCACATCAAACTGAGTTGGCTCTTCAGTCCAGTACCAGCCCAGTATGACCAAGAGCACAAAGACAATCAGCGCACCCAGCAGGCTATAACGTAAACCCTTTGGCGCGCGCTCACCTATATAGTCGTCAGACAAGGTCTCACTCATATTTCTATAGGAGTTATTCCAGCGAGATTTTATGCGGTTCAACCAACTCATTAGTGATGCATCCCCTCCATCTTCTTAGGCTTAGCCAGTAGGCTGCGTACTTTTGCGTCAAAGCTTATTGATCCACATTGATCCGTGATTAGCTGCATCTGCGTAACCTCTCCTGCGGCCAGCTCAGTATCAATATTGAATAACATAATGTGCAGACCCCCTGGCTCAAAGACGACGGTTTCACCGGCAGGAACAACCACGGTAGCTACGGGTCTCATTTTCATCATGCCCTGTGTATGCTGGTGCTCATGAAATTCGAGTCGATTAGAGAGAGTAGACATAGCCCCAGTCAGCTCACAGCTTTGATCGCTATTGTTGGCAATAGTGAGAAAGCCAGCCGTTGTGGTTCGCCCGGGGGGCATGGTTCTAATGTAAGCATTGGTCACCTGCACATCGGCTGTTGGAGCAGCGGCTTGGGCAAGTGCAGGAGTGGCAAACAATAGAACAAGAATTAATAATTTTTTCATAAGATACCTCTTAGAAACTATAGCACGGGCTTGGCATTGGGGCCGACTAAGGGTGGAATTTTTAGCGTCAGCTATTGCCCTGAAATGTTACAGTACCGAGCATATACGGTGGCAAACACCATTTTCGATTACAGCAGGATGTTCAACCATTATGAAAAAAAGCCTTCACATCGCACTACTGGCCATATTATGCATTATGGGATCCCAGGGGTGGGCACAGAATTTTACTGCTGACAGCCAGCCCTCTCTATCCAGCCCCGAACTCAGCAGCTCTTCTATATTAGATTCCTCTGCCGTCAGCTTTGTACCAGTGGAGCAGGCCTATCAGGTTGCCGTGGCAGTAGAAGAAGATCAAATTATTTTCAACTGGTCCATTCGTGAAGGCTACTACCTGTATCGTGGTCGCTTTAACTTTAATGCGGTAGATGCCAGCAGTCAGCTGCGCAGCCCAGTGTTTGAGACAGGTAAGGTTAAGTGGGACGATTATTTTGAAGCTGATGTAGAAGTTTATTATCAGCAGACCACTGTTGCCGTGCCCTTCCAGTCCACCGCTGAACAGATTGAAATTCAGATTGAATCTCAAGGCTGTGCCGATGCGGGGCTCTGTTACCCACCCTATAAGCAGTGGATAACCATTGACCTTGACAGTGGCACTGTTGAAATTAGCACCAGCCCTAGCGCATCGGCCCAGAGTCAGCAGCCTGCCTCAATAGAAGGTACAAAAAAATTCTCTCTCGGCCTAATCCTGCTGTTTGCTCTGGCCGGGGGCATGATTCTTAACCTAATGCCCTGTGTTTTTCCGGTTCTGTCGATTAAAGCGCTGAGCTTTACCATGACTCATCAAACCGATAAAAGTAAGCAGGCCCATGGCCTCGCCTACACTGCCGGTGTGGTCTCAAGCTTTGTAGCTATCGCAGTGGTTATGTTGGCCCTGCGCGCGGCCGGCGAAGCTATTGGCTGGGGCTTCCAGCTGCAGTCGCCACTGTTTGTTATTTTTCTGATCTACCTATTCTTTGTTATGGGACTGGCATTTGCTGGCTACCTCGAGATCGGCAGTGGCCTAATGTCGATGGGCCAGTCATCCGGCAGTGAAGAGGGTTTAGGCTCATCCTTTATGACCGGCGTATTGGCCACCACCGTTGCCAGCCCCTGCACCGCTCCCTTTATGGGCCCTGCTCTAGGTTTTGCCATCTCGCAGCCGCCCTATGTGGCGCTACTAGTATTTGCCTGCTTGGGCCTGGGTATGGCCTTGCCTTTTATTCTACTGACCTGGATTCCTGGCCTCAGCCAAAAGCTGCCGCGCCCGGGACAGTGGATGGATACCTTTAAGCAGTTCCTCGCCTTTCCTCTGTTCATTACTGCGGTATGGCTACTCTGGGTCGCCGGCCGCCAAACCAATATAGATGTCGCCGCCACCGTGGTTAGTGGCATGGTATTAATTGCCATGGCTATCTGGCTATGGAAACTCAATAAGGCCCCTGGGGTAAGCCGCAGCAAAGTGCTTGCCGCAGTCTGTCTAATGGGCTCACTGGTATTCCCAGTTCTTTCGGTTTCTGAATCTCGCGAAGTCCCTCTATGGCAAACCTATTCCCCACAGCTACTTAGCGAGCTGCGCGAAGAGGGTAAGCCGGTCTTTATCAATCTTACTGCTGACTGGTGCATTACCTGCTTAGTTAATGAGAAGGTTGCCCTGGGTTCAGATGATTTTTATAAGGCTATGGCAGACAATAACATCAGCTACTTAAAGGGTGACTGGACCAACAATGATCCGGCCATCACTAAACTGTTGAATCAGTATCAGCGCAGCGGCGTTCCTCTCTATTTACTGTATCCCACTGGGCAGGGCAAACCTGAAATACTGCCGCAGATTTTGTTAGCGCCCATGGTTCTTGAGGCCATAAGCCGCACAAAATAGTCACTTATCCGATTTTTGAGGATTTTAGGCGAAATTAGACTGACTTTTACGGGAGTTAGCCTATCTTCGCTATTCTGGCGCCAAATTGGTGCGAAAATGCCTCTAAATGAGTACATCTTCGCTTTTATAACCTATGCTTTTCTTGCAACGCCGTACAACGTGCGCAAAAATAGCTTTAAATTCGGCCAAGTTCGCCGAAAAACGCCATTTTTGGGCAATTCCTAGACAGCTCTTCTGATTTAGTGCAGACTGCCAGCTGATGCATTAACTCGTTGAGACAGCCCATGGCGACCATTCTGCTACTGCACGGCCCTAATCTTAATCTTCTCGGCACTCGTGAACCGGCGCTTTATGGCGCTCAGACATTAGAGCAAATTAACCAGCAACTCACTGATTTGACGATTTCTGCGGGCCATCATTTACTCGCCCTGCAAAGTAATGCCGAGTACGAGCTGATTCAGCGTATTCACGATGCCAGGCAGGAAGGGGTGAATTTCATTATTTTCAATCCCGGTGCCTTTACTCATACCAGTGTGGCGCTGCGCGATGCATTGCTAGGTGTTGAGATTCCCTTTATTGAGGTGCATCTGTCTAACGTGCATGCTCGCGAAGAATTTCGTCACCACTCCTATTTTTCAGATATTGCTGAAGGCGTTATTTGCGGCTTTGGCCCTAAAAGCTACGAACTTGCCCTGCACGCTGTGCTGGACAAGCTTGACCACTAAAGAACTATTGAGAGACTAAAATGGACATTCGTAAAGTTAAGAAGCTAATTGAGCTGCTTGAAGAATCCAATATTAATGAGCTTGAAATTACTGAAGGGGAAGAGTCTGTGCGTATCAGCCGCGGCATGCCCATCGCGGCTTATGCGCAACCGGCGCCAGCGCCCCTAGCGGCGGCACCTGTTGCTGCAGCGCCATTAGCAGCCCCAGTTGCCGTGGCGGCAGCACCTGCCCCAGAAGCCTTAGCTGGTCATGTGGTGCGCTCACCCATGGTAGGCAGCTTTTATGGCTCACCTGCCCCAGGCTCGCCAGCCTTTGTTACGGTTGGCCAAAAGGTAGCTCAGGGTGACGTTCTCTGCATTATCGAAGCCATGAAAATGATGAACCAGATTGAAGCTGACAAGGCCGGCACCATCGGTGCTATTTTGGTTGAAGACGGCGAGCCCGTTGAGTTTGACCAGCCTATGTTCACCATTATCTAGGAGCTAAATCATGCTCGACAAAGTGCTTATCGCCAATCGCGGCGAAATTGCCTTACGAATACTTCGCGCCTGCAAAGAGCTCGATATCAAGACGGTTGCCGTGCATTCGAAAATTGATGCCGACCTGAAACATGTAAAGCTTGCCGATGAGGCTGTCTGTATTGGCCCCAACCCATCACCGCAAAGCTATCTCAATGTTCCTGCCATTATTAGCGCCATGGAAATTACCGGCGCCCAGGCTGTGCATCCAGGTTACGGATTCTTAGCTGAGAATGCTGACTTTGCCGAACAGGTAGAGAACAGCGGCTTCGTCTTTATTGGTCCCACAGCAGATGTAATCCGTGTGATGGGTGACAAGGTTGCCGCTATTAGAGCGATGAAAGCTGCTGGCGTACCCACAGTACCCGGCTCAGACGGTCCGCTATCTACAGATCCCGCAGAGCTTAAAGCCACGGCATTAAGAATTGGTTATCCGGTTATTGTCAAGGCAGCTTCCGGCGGCGGTGGTCGCGGTATGCGTGTTGTTGAAAGCGAACAAACATTAATTAATTCGGTCGCTATTACTAAAGCCGAAGCCGCTGCTGCCTTTGGCGACGGCACTGTGTACATGGAAAAATTCCTGCAGAATCCTCGCCATGTGGAAGTGCAGATTTTATCTGATGGCCAGGGCAATGCGATTCATCTGGGTGACCGCGACTGCTCATTACAGCGCCGCCACCAGAAAGTGATTGAAGAAGCCCCTGCACCTGGCATTCCAGAAGATGCACGTCAGGCTGTATTTGAAAGCTGTGTTAATGCCTGCATTCAAATTGACTATCGCGGCGCTGGTACCTTTGAGTTTCTCTATGAAGACGGCCACTATTACTTTATTGAGATGAACACCCGTGTTCAGGTAGAGCATCCAGTGTCGGAAATGATTACCGGTGTCGATATTGTTAAGGAACAGCTATTAATTGCCAGCGGCCGCGAACTGAGCTTCACTCAGGAACAGATTATCTTCCGCGGTCATTCTTTTGAATGCCGAATCAATGCCGAAGATCCCGTGACCTTTATGCCTCAGCCCGGCACCATTAATGCATACCATGCTCCTGGCGGTAACGGCGTGCGCGTAGATTCGCATATCTATAATGGCTACCGAGTTCCACCTAACTACGATTCGCTGATCGGCAAGATTATTACCTATGGTCGCGACAGAGAGTCCGCGCTATCTAGAATGCGCAATGCTCTCGACGAGATGGTGATTGATGGCATTAAGACCAACATTGATCTGCATGCCAGGCTGGTTAGAGATGAAGCATTCAAAAAAGGTGGCGTAAATATTCATTATCTTGAGAAAAAGCTCGGGCTATAAGCTTGTAAGGTTGAGCCCTTTGAGTTGAATGCGCTGGATTAAGGGCCCTGCCAGCGAATAGCCCTTAATCCAAAGTACTTAATCCAATAGCCCTTAACCAATAGCCCCATAAATCTAAAGCCCCGAAAGGCTGAGTGCTCCTATGCAATGGCTCCAATTACTGATTGACGTTCCCCGTGAGCGCAGCGAAATCCTTGAGGATGCCATTATTGAATGCGGCGCCGTATCTGTCACCTTAGAAGACGCGGCAGATCAGCCCATTTTTGCACCTGGCGTGGGTGAGCGCCCTCTCTGGGATAACTGCACGATTAAAGCATTGTTTCCGGCCACAACCGACACCGATCAAATAATTCTCCAGCTCTCTAATGCCATTCAACCTGCAGTAACAGCTCGCTGGGAATTACTCGAAGACAAAGACTGGACTCAGGAATGGAAAAAATATTTTCAACCACTTAAGTGCGGTGATCGCCTGTGGATTTGCCCGAGTTGGATTGAGGCGCCAGAACCTGATGCCATTAACCTGAGCCTCGACCCCGGCATGGCGTTTGGCACAGGCAGCCATCCTACAACCCATCTCTGCTTACGCTGGCTCGACAAGCAGGACCTCGTCGGTAAAACCATTATTGATTATGGCTGCGGCTCTGGAATCTTAGGTATTGCCGCCCTGTTACTGGGTGCCGAAAAAGTGATTGCCGTCGACATTGATCCTCAGGCGCTGCTAGCCAGTCGCGATAATGCCCAGCGCAACAATATTGCCGATGACAAGTTAGTTACCTATCTGCCGGATGAGGTCCCCACTGAGTTGCGGGCGGACGTGATGCTCGCAAATATTTTGGCCTCGCCACTCATACAGTTAGCGCCGACTATAAGCGACCTAACCGCTCAGGGCGGAATACTTTGTTTGTCTGGCCTTTTAGAAAGTCAGATTGATTATGTCTGTGCGCCCTATCTCCAGTATTTTGATTTCTCAGCCCCAGCGATCGAGTCTGATTGGACGCAACTTAGCGCCCAGAAAGTTCGTTAATGCTGCTGAGTACTAGCTAGCACCAACTAGCACTAAGCAGGCATTAATCCTGCTAAACTCAATAAGAATGAGTCAATAGCGTAATCAGATGCCCGACATTATCACCAGCTGCCCAGACTGTAATATTGCCTTTCGCGCACTGCCTAGCCAGCTTTCTGCTGCGGGTGGACTGGTGCGCTGCGGCACCTGCCTGTTAGTGTTTAAAGCACAGGATCATCTTCAACAACCTGAAGAAGACCTGAATAATATTGACTATATGCCCTATGTGTTGGATGGGTTTAGCGATCTTCCGGAAGATGCCGAATATGAGATAGAGGGGGAGCTGAGCCGAGATTTGGATCAGCAGATAGGGGATGAGCTCGAGTCATTGACCACCGACGATGTGCCGGCCCAATTCACGGATCAATCTCCCAGCATGTTGTTCGATGATGAATTGAACGCCAATAAATGTCAGAAAAAAAGCACCTCAAAACTGCTCTCCCTATTTGGCTCTGCAGTAATACTGGCTGTAGGCTCGGTATTATTGGCCGCCCAGGCAGTACATTTTAATAGTGCCGACCTCAGCCTCAATCCAGAATACCGTCGCCTAGTGCAAAAATTCTGTGCCTACACGGACTGCCCTATTAGCGAATATCGAGATCTTAGTAAAATTGAGATTTCCCAGTTCCTCGCTCAGGATCATCCGCAACATTACGGCGCCCTGAGTATCAACCTACTGATTAATAACAAAGCTGGCTATGAGCAGCGCTTTCCCAGCCTAGTTATCCGCTTTAACGATCTCAATGATGCCCCCGTGGCACAGCGAACATTTACTCCCAGAGACTATCTTCAGGGTCGTCTGGCCAACGCCATCATCATGCCCCGCAACCGGCAGATTCATATCAATCTAGAGCTTATGGATCCCGGCGACAATGCCACCAGCTATACCATTGAGCTTACTGACTAGTCTAGGCGCAAAAAACTACGGTTTTTTTGATTGATCACTTTTTAATCAGTTGGCCAGAGGTTATTATGGCCTCCCTCTTTTCGTAGCCCAGTATTCGAGACTCTTTTGTTTAATATCGGCCCCTATCAGATAGAACATAAAACCATTCTAGCCCCCATGGCTGGCGTGACCGACCTGCCATTTCGGCGGCTTTGCCGTGAAATGGGTGCCGGACTGGTGGTCTCCGAAATGGTCGCTGCTGATCCCAGTACCTGGGGCACCAGAAAATCTCGCTTACGTATTCAGTTTGGCGATGAGCCAGCACCGCGGTCTGTGCAGATTGCGGGCTATGATCCACAGATGATGGCTGACGCTGCACAGTTCAATGTGGCCCAGGGCGCCCAAATTATTGATATCAATATGGGCTGCCCCGCTAAAAAAGTTTGTAAGCGGGCCGCCGGATCAGCGCTGTTACAAAACCCAGAATTGGTCAGTGACATATTGCAGGCTGTTGTCGCCGCAGTCGATGTACCCGTTACCTTAAAGATCCGCACTGGTTGGGATCGACAAAATCGCAATGCCGTAACCATCGCTAAAATTGCCGAAGAAGCGGGCATTGCCGCACTGGCCGTTCATGGTCGCACTCGCGCCTGTCGCTTTGTCGGCGAAGTAGAGTACGACACCATTGCCCAGGTGGTTGAGGCCGTCTCCATACCGGTGTTAGCCAACGGTGATATCAGTACTCCGGAAAAAGCGGTGTCTGTACTCGAACACACTGGTGCTGCTGCTGTAATGATTGGCCGTGCGGCTCAGGGTAATCCCTGGATTTTCCAGCAGATAAATCACTATTTGGAGCAGGGACAATTTTTAGCCGCACCCAGCAGTGCAGAGGCGGGTTTGGTAATGCGTCGTCATCTACAGGCACTGCATGAATTTTATGGTGAAGTGGGCGGCGTGCGTATTTCAAGAAAACATATTGGCTGGTATATAAATCCTCTTACCGGCGGCAAAAACTTTTCCCAACAATTTAATAAACTCGACAGTACGATTGAGCAGCGCGCATTATTGCAGCAGTTTTTTGAAAGTGCTCAGGAACTGGCCGCATGACTAGCATCGAGAAACTGTCTGATGACAGGACTGAAGAGGTTGCCGAGCACACCCCAGCAGCGCCAGTAATGAACAGCGTTATGCAGTCTCAACAATCTTTGCGTTACAGTGTGGCCGAAGCCATGCAGCGTTACTTCGAAGATCTCGACGGCCAAGATGCCACCGATCTCTATGAGCTAGTCATGAATGAAGTAGAACCACCACTACTTGCTGCGGTGATGAATTACACCCGCCAGAACCAAAGTAGAACTGCTGAGATGCTTGGGCTTAACCGTGGCACTCTGCGAAAAAAATTAAAACAATACAACCTTCTGTAATCACTTTTTCCACTCGAGGAATTCATGAGCGACCTAAGAAAAGTCTCCCGCGCACTTATCAGCGTTTCTGATAAAACTGGCATTGTCGAATTTGCCCAAGCCCTTACCAATCAGGGTGTTGAACTACTCTCTACGGGAGGCACCTTTCGCCTTCTGAGTGAACACAATATTCCAGTGACAGAGGTCTCTGATTACACAGGTTTTCCAGAGATGATGGACGGCCGCGTCAAGACATTACACCCAAAGGTTCATGGTGGAATTCTAGGTCGTCGCGGTAAAGATGACGGCGTAATGGCTGAGCATGGCATTAAGCCTATCGACATGGTCGTGGTTAATTTATACCCCTTCGCAGCAACAGTAGCCGACCCAAACTGTGACCTGCCAACAGCGATTGAAAATATTGATATCGGCGGACCAACCATGGTTCGCTCCGCCGCCAAAAACCACAAAGATGTTGCCATTGTGGTTAATGCCGGAGACTATAAAACTGTTCTGGAAGAGATGCAGGCCAACGACGGGCAGCTGGATTACAGCACTCGATATCATCTGATGGTCAAGGCGTTTGAGCACACCGCTGGTTACGACGGCATGATCGCCAATCACTTTGGTGCTAGAAACACCGACAATGTAAAACGTGATTTTTCTGATACGTTTAATGTGCAATATTTTAAAACTCAGGAAATGCGTTACGGTGAAAACCCTCACCAGAAAGCTGCCTTTTATACCGAAGCTAATCCAACGGAAGCCAGTGTGGCGACCGCGGTTCAGCTGCAGGGAAAAGAGCTGTCGTTTAATAACATTGCCGACACCGATGCTGCATTAGAATGTGTCAAACAATTTGATCAACCGGCCTGCGTTATTGTTAAACACGCTAACCCCTGTGGTGTATCGGTTGCGGTGGATATCAGCACAGCCTATGACCTAGCCTTTGCCACTGATCCAGAATCGGCCTTCGGCGGCATTATCGCCTTTAACCGTGAACTGGATGCAGTCACCGCAGCTAAAATTTGTGAGAAGCAATTTGTAGAAGTCATTATTGCCCCTTCAGTAGCTACCGATGCAGTAGCCGTTATTGCCGCTAAAAAGAATGTGCGTTTACTGGAATGTGGTACCTGGGGCAATGAGCGACCACAGGATTTTGACTACAAGCGTGTGAATGGTGGCCTGCTAATTCAGGACCGCGACAATGGCATGATTACAAAGCAAGATCTAAAGGTCGTGACGGCGCGAGTGCCCACTGAACTTGAAATGGGCGATATGTTGTTTGCCTGGAAGGTTGCCAAGATGGTGAAATCCAACGCTATTATCTATGCCAAAAATAATCAGACCGTGGGTGTGGGCGCAGGCCAGATGAGCCGCATTAATTCCGCCCGTATCGCGGGCATTAAAGCGGAGCACGCAGGGTTGGAGGTTGTGGGTGCAGTGATGGCCTCAGATGCTTTCTTCCCATTCCGCGATGGTATCGACAATGCTGGCTCGGCTGGAATCAGCTGTATTATTCAGCCCGGTGGATCCATGCGTGATGAAGAAGTTATTGCAGCTGCCAACGAACATGGCATGGCGATGGTATTTACTGGCATGCGTCACTTTAGACATTGATGTTTAAAGGTTGGTAGTAAATAGCACAATTAAACAAGCCCGCTCATCATGCGGGCTTATTATTCTCTAAACATTAGCTCTCAGATAGATTTTCAAACTCTGCTCTTTTAGTTTCAAACCATTCCATCATGGCGTCAGGATTTTGCATACGTTGCTGCATCTCGTTCATCGCTTTTAGATGAGCTTCATCATTGCTCTTAAACATTTCCATGCCATGCTGTTTGCTCATTTCTGCAATTTCTTCAAATGAGTCTGCGTGAAATTCCTTATCGCAGGCACCGCCCAGCTGCTTACAATTCATAGTTTTCATTATGATATCCCTGTCAGAAAATTTAATTCGAATCCTAAATAATTAAATGGTGAGAGCTTTAGTCATTCAATAATAAGTATAGAAGGAATGGATGAATTTACAACAATCATGGGGGATGGGCTAAGAGATACGCCACAGGCCATAGCCAACCTATTAATTGGTTGGCCATAGTATCTGCGCTCGTTCTAATTTTTTGTCAGCGCAAAAGCCGCTAAGGCTCTTTCTCGCGACTCTTTAATATCCATCACCGGCTCTGGATAATTTCCACCAATTTCTACGTTAGAAGCAGCGAGAATTTCAGCGGGGGCCAACCAGGGTGCATGAATATATTTGGCAGGCATGTCTGCCAACTCAGGAACATATCGACGGATGTATTCTCCCTGCTTATCGAACTTCTCACTCTGGGTGATGGGATTAAAGATGCGGAAGAAGGGTGCGGCATCGGCACCACAACCTGCGATCCACTGCCAGCCTGCGCTATTACTCGCGAGGTCTGCATCCACGAGGCAGTCCCAAAACCACCGTTCCCCCTCATGCCAATGGATTAATAAATTCTTCACTAGGAATGAGCCAACCACCATGCGCACGCGATTGTGCATATAGCCGGTGCTATAGAGCTCGCGCATGCCCGCATCAACTAAAGGATACCCCGTTTTACCCTGCTGCCAAGCCTTGAGATCCCTCTCTGTATTACTCGCCCAGGGGAATACATCAAAGCGCGGCTGTAAATTTTTGCTGGGCAATTGAGGGAAGTGATAGAGCAGATAGTAAGAAAACTCACGCCAGCCCAGCTCACTTAAAAAGGTATCTAGACTGTCTTCATTATTGATAATAGCGGCCGCATCTGCCGCTCGGTGCCAGGCTGTATTAGAGGAAATTTGCCCAAAATGTAGGTAGGGCGACAGTCGTGACACATTGGCTTTGTCTGGGAAATTACGGCCTTCGCGGTAGTCTTCAAGTTCGGCCATAACAAAGTCATCGAGGCGATCCTGAGCTGCAGTTTCACTGATATCCCAGCGGGCTTGCATCTGGGCATCCCATGTTATAGTCGGCAATAAACCTAGCTCGCTCAAAGAAAGTGAGTCTTTACTTACGTCGAGAGCTCTTATTTTACTGGGTGCTGCAAGAGGCTTTCTTGGCGCCACCTTAGACAAACAGCCTCTGCGATAATAAGGCGTGAATACCTTATAAGGTGTTTGGTCTTTTTTAAGTACCTGCCATGGCTCCCATAGGAGCGAACCATTAAAACTTTCCACCTCGATATCTGCGCCCTTTAGAGCCGCCTTGATGTCTCCATCTCGGGCGATTCTCCAGGGTTCGTAACAGCGATTCCACACTACCGTCTGTGCCGAGGTTTCCTCGACCAGCTTGGTCAAGATAGCCTGAGGTTCACCCTGAAAAATATTGAGCTTACCGTTTAACGTTTTGTTGAGCGACTCTAGTGCATGGTGCAGCCACCATCTGCTGGCACCCCCCATCGCCCAGTCACCGGCATTTTTATCATCGAGAATGTATACCGGAATAATGTCGCCTTTTGCACAGGCAGCACTTAGGGCGGGATTATCGGCTAGTCGCAAATCTTGGCGGAACCAGACAATTGCAGGGCTTTTAGAGACTGAGATGGGTAGATCCTTATTATTTATTTAAGCTGGACGAGGGTACGGCTTATTATTTGATTTAGATTTGCCAGCAAGAAGGTTAGCATTTTACAGGCCCAGTAGACTAGCGCCTGCTGGTTGCTTTTTTTACTGCGCAAAATCGTTACTCTGCTACAATTCCCCCCTAAATTTTTCAGGTGGAAAATAAGCAATGAATGTACTGGTTATTGGTTCGGGGGGTCGCGAACATGCACTGGCTTGGAAGGCAGCACAGAGCGATGATGTAGGTACAGTCTATGTGGCACCTGGCAATGCGGGCACCGCCATCGAACCCAACCTTGAGAACCTTGCAATTGCCGTTAGCGATTTTGCCGCCCTAGCTGATTTTGCGCAGGCCAATGAAGTAGGTCTAACTATTGTCGGCCCAGAGCAGCCTCTAGTGAATGGGGTTGTGGATTATTTTCAGGCCCTCGATCTACCCATATTTGGTCCCTCGAAAAATGCAGCTCAGCTAGAGGGCTCAAAAGCATTTACCAAAGATTTCTTGGAACGCCAGCAGATACCAACGGCCAACTATGGCAACTTTACAGATCTAGACGAGGCTTTGGCTTATTTGCGGGAAGTGGGCGCGCCTATTGTGATTAAGGCCGATGGCCTAGCTGCGGGCAAAGGTGTGATTGTCGCCATGACCTTAGCTGAAGCTGAAGAAGCCGTGCGCGATATGCTTGCGGGCAATGCCTTTGGTGAAGCCGGCCACCGCGTGGTGATCGAAGAATTTCTTGATGGTGAAGAAGCCAGCTTTATTGTCATGGTTGATGGAAAAAATGTACTGCCCATGGCCACCAGTCAAGACCACAAACGCGCGGGTAATGGCGACACTGGTCCTAACACCGGCGGCATGGGTGCTTACTCGCCAGCGCCTGTGGTTGATGACAAAATATATAAGCGCATTATGGAAGAGGTTATTTACCCTACGGTTAATGGCATGGCCGCAGAGGGCAATGATTACAGCGGTTTTCTCTATGCAGGCCTAATGATCATGGCCGATGGTACACCCAAGGTAATAGAATTTAACTGCCGCTTTGGTGACCCTGAAACTCAACCAATTTTACTGCGCCTGCAATCGGATTTAGTGAGTCATTGCCTTGCCGCACTGACGGGTGACCTAGACAAGCAGGTAGCCCATTGGGATCCAAGGCCAGCAGTGGGTATAGTTCTGGCGGCCGGCGGCTATCCCGGTGCCTATAAAGGTGGCGATGTGATTACTGGCCTCCGCTCTGCTTCAGCTGATGCGCAGGATCAGAAAGTATTTCATGCAGGTACGGCCCAGCAAGAGGGTAATGTTGTAACCAGCGGTGGTCGCGTACTCTGCGCCACGGCAATGGGTCGTTCTGTGGCAGACGCTCAGAAAAAGGCTTATGCCCTCGCCAGCGAGATTCACTGGAATGATCTGTATCTTAGAAATGATATTGCTTGGCGTGCTATTGAACGTGAACAGGCCGACTAGCTTCTATTAATTGCTGAACGACAGCTGCTAGATATATCTAATAATAAGCTAGGGCGCTAGTAGAGAGCGCTAATGTTGAGTACGAATAATGAATGATCAGGCGTTCTTCAGTGTCGATATCCCTTTTGAATCGTTTGGTCGGACTCACAGCCTGACCCTATTGGTCTTCGCGCTCTTGCTAGGGGTTCTAATAGTCGCCAGTAAAAGGCTGTCGAATAGACAGAATCTTCTGCTCGGTAGGCTTCTCTCAGTATTTATGTCCGTATCAGTTATGGTTTGGGCTGGATTACACATTTTTTTTGAGCGCTTTAATACAGCCATCGATCTTCCTCTCTCCATCTGCAATCTTTTTGCCCTGTTAGCACCCCTGCTATTTTGGAACCCTAGTCACAGGCGTTTGGAAATCATTTACTTCATGGTGATGTGCGGTACCTTGCAGGCCATTGTCACGCCAGATCTGTATGTTGGCTTTCCCGGCTATGGATTTTTCAAATACTGGATTGTGCATATTGGCTTGGTATTGATGGTCATACACCACCTACTATCATTTAAGCTGTACCCTCGCCCCAAAGCGATGATTGCGGCCTTTGTTTGGTTAAATATCTATCTGCTGAGTCTAGTGCCAATAAACTTCTGGCTTGATGCAAACTATTTTTACCTGATGGAAAAACCTGTGAACCCATCAATCCTTGACTATTTTGGACCCTGGCCCTGGTACATTTTGGTGACAGAAGGCCTGGCATTCGTCTTTTTTGCGATTGCATACGTACCTATAGGCATTGCTAGGAAATACTTTATAAATCCGGCTACAATTCATACTGCCCAAACAACTGAATAAGTGCATTTAAAGATTATGTCTAATCGTCGATTATCAGCCGTAGACCAACTGCTAACCCAGCTAGATCAGGGGTTACGTACCGCCTTTGGCAGTGCTCCTATGCCTCAGCGTGCCTCACCTGCCGTTGCGATAGAAGATGTTGAATTGTCGGATCAGGAACGCAAACATGCCATTGGATTGATGCGTGTCAATCATGCGGGCGAAGTCTGCGCCCAGGCGCTTTATCAGGGACAGGCACTAACGGCTAAGTTGCCCGAAGTTGGCGCTCAGATGGAACATGCTGCTGAGGAAGAGATTGACCATCTGGCCTGGTGCGAAGAGCGTATTACTGAACTTGGAGGTACCACCAGCCACCTCAATCCAATCTGGTACGCCATGTCTTTTGGCATTGGCGCCGGTGCTGGATTAATCAGCGATAAGTTAAGCTTGGGGTTTGTTGCCGCCACTGAAGATCAGGTCTGTGCACACCTTAAAACCCATCTTGATCAGCTGCCTGCTCATGATCGCAAGAGCCGCGCTATTGTTGAGGAAATGCTGGTCGATGAAGAACGTCATGCCCAGAGTGCTCTAGATGCGGGTGGTCATCGTTTTCCAAAGCCGGTCAAACAGCTCATGACACTTGTTTCTGCGGCTATGACTGGCAGTAGCTACCGAATCTGAGTCTAAAGCCTGGCGCTGTCAGCTGCTAAGTCTTTATCCCAAGCCTGCATCAACCCAACAATCTTATCCGCAAGCCAGCGATGAATCGGTGAGCCCGAGGTTCTTTTGTGCTGCAACAACACCAGTGAAATTGTCCCTTCGTGGGGTAGTTCTGCCGGATAGCGCTTGCGCACAATACGGTCCATTCCACGCTCCATGGTCAACCCATACTTGGCCGCTACCATCAGACAGTCCGTATCACAGACCGTTTCCATGGCTGTTAGAAGCTGGTTGGTCACTAGCGCTTTTTTACGCTTGCGACCAAGATCACGTAGTACTTTATCAAAGCGAGCATCGGTTCTAGCGCTTACCCGCTTGGAAATAAGCAGGTAGTACTGCACAAAGGGAAACTCAAGAATTTCATCTAGGGTAACCCGCGACTTTTTGGCCAGCGGGTGGCCTTCTCGCATCCAGATTGATGGGGTAAAAATTGCTAGATTACGGGCACTAATGTCTTCAGTAATACCCTTCTCGATGTCGATCGCAAAATCCAAAACACCGTCTGCAAGCTCCCGCTCAACAGAATCGGTTTCACTGGAGATGGATAAAATGACTCCTGGGGCGTACTGAGTAACAACCTTGGTTAGCTCTGATACCAGTGAAATAGCCACAAACTCCGGGACTGCAATGGTAATTTCTCCCACATAGGCAGCGGGATCAAACTCCCCTTCACTGACCATCTCTAGAATGTTTTCCAGCAACCTCGGCAGGCGCATCTGTAAATCCCTGGCCTTAGGGGTAGGAACCAACTCATTACCTGTTCGAGTAAATAGTGGGTCATCCAATTGATGTCGCAACCGTTGTAGTACTCGACTCATGGCAGGCTGAGTAATAAATAGTCGATGGGCGGCCCGGGTTACGCTCTTTTCTTCGAGCAACGCCTGAAGAGAAACCAGTAAATTGAGATCGAGACGGGAAAGTTTTTGAAGATTCATTATTGAAACCCTAGGTCATTACCAAAACGCATATAGTTGATGCAAACAATGCATTTGGATTATGGCATGGAAGCGCCTATATTTACACCCATAGAGCAAGGGCTCTTAAATTTAACCAAGGAGATACACCATGACACTCGTATATATATTGATCGGCTTTACTGGTCTAGCGGGTGCTGCAATTGCGAAAGATGATTTCGTCAAGTTGGAAGCACCTAAAATGGAAGCTTCTGATAAGTAAGGCCACCAGTCACAGCATACCGTGACCCAGCTAAATTTACAGATGTACCAAATTCGTAACAAGTTAGTCGTAAATTGTTAGTACCCCGTATTACCCCTCTTAATCCTTGCTATAGGATTCTTTTATAGGGACCCACATAGGGTCCCTTTTTTTTGCCTGACTTTTATAACTTTCTCAATCAGCTTCTTCGATAAAGATCTATACGGTATACCATAAACGCATACCGATGATGCTTAAAATGCATTTGAATTATGGACCTGAGGTTTCTATTATACTCCCCAGTTAAGCAGTCCAAGATTACGAAAAGCGTCCAACCAGCGGCTTTTCAATGTTCTACCTCATTACCCCTTCTTTGCGATTCATCCAAAGATTTTTTAGGAGCCTTTATTAGGCTCCTTTTTTTTGCCTGCTACTTTCTCATCTAAGCCGTTACTCTCTGACCTAAGAAGCCTGGTGGATAACATAACTATGGCTTATCTCAACCCCGCCGGCTTCCAGCATAATTGAGGCTGAGCAGTACTTTTCTGCCGAGAGTTCAACGGCTCTTTTAACCTGACTCTCTTTTAGGTCGGTTCCAGTGACGATAAAATGCAGGTGAATCTTGCTAAACACCGCGGGAACGGCATCCACACGCTCTGCTTCTAACTCAGTCATACAGTCAGTTACCTGTTGACGACCTTTCTCCAGCATCGTCATCACATCAAATGACGCGCAGCCCCCTAAACCCATTAATACCATCTCCATAGGCCGAACACCCATGTTTCTGCCACCCTGATCTAGCGCGCCATCCATCACGACTGAATGCCCACTTCCGGACTCTGCCAGAAACATAACGCCATCTACCCATTTGATTGTCGCTTTCATAATTTACCTCATTTTTAAGGGAGCAGAGGTTAGCATAGACTCCATGCAATATTTGCGCGCCAACAGTGTTTTTTTACTACAATAAATCACATGGGTCGCGAAATAACTGTTGTCTGTAGTGGTAAATAGCAGCGGCTTAGGAAACCACACTAAGGAGAAACACATTGGCGCCTGCACCTCTTACCCCACACATAGACAATGTAGAAGAATTTTTATCCCATTGTCACCGTCGTCGATATCCCGCTAAAAGCACCATTATCTATGCGGGAGATCAGGGTGATACGCTGTATTACATCATTAAAGGATCTGTCACGGTCGTTATCGAAGACGATAGCGACGGCAAAGAGATGATTCTCGCCTACCTAAATCCAGGGGATTTCGTCGGAGAAATGGGTCTTTTCGATCAGGAACACCGAAGTGCCTGGATTCGCACCAAAACAGAATGCGAAGTGGGTGAAATCAGCTACGCCAAGTTTGTCGAGTTAGGTCATCAACACCCAGAATTCTTATTCGCGATCAGTAAACAAATAGCCCAGCGGCTGCGAGACACCACCCGCAAGGTGAGTGACTTGGCATTTCTGGATGTCACCGGCCGTGTTGCGCGCACCCTGTTAGATTTATGCAAAGAACCCGATGCCATGACCCATCCAGATGGCATGCAAATTAAGATCACCCGTCAGGAAATAGGCCGAATTGTTGGCTGCTCTCGAGAGATGGTCGGTCGCGTGCTTAAAGATCTGGAAGAACGTGAGCTGGTTTCTGTAACCGGTAAAACCATGGTGGTGTTTGGAACTCGCTAAGGTGCCTCATACCAATGCTCGAACTTAAATCACACTGCGAACGCTGCGACGCCTTATTGGCCCCTGATTCCAATAAGGCGGTGATCTGCTCATTCGAATGTACTTTCTGCGTTCGCTGTAACCATGACGATCTTAAGGGTATTTGCCCAAACTGTAATGGAGACTTACAACAGCGGCCAGCTAGGCTAAACAATCAATGAAAAACCCTGCGTAGATTGTCATGACAAAGATTGTATTCAAGAAAGAAGAGAAAGAGCGGATCGTTCAAAAAATGCAGCAGTATTTTAATAATGAGCTTAACCAAACTTTGGGTCAATTTGATGCTGAGTTTCTACTCGACTTCTTTTCGGACGACGTGGGCAGCTTTTATTACAATCGAGGACTATTGGATGCCCAGGCTGTTTTGCATGAGAAAGCCGAACATATCGCCGACGCTATTTATGCTTTGGAAAAACCAATCCCATTTAGTCGATAGGCTACTCTGATTAATTCATTAAACGGGTTATTCACTAAACATCTGGCTGAGTTTCTCGCCCGGCTCGTCATGGCGCATAAACGCCTCTCCCACTAAAAATGCATGAACGTTGTGCTCTCGCATAGCGGCAACATCTTCTCGCCCATGAATTCCGCTTTCGGTGATAACAATTTTATGAGCGGGGATTTTATTCAGCAGCTTATAAGTATTTTCTAGCGACACTTCAAATGTGTGTAGATTGCGGTTATTAATGCCGACCATTGGATTATCAAACATTAGCGCTATATCTAATTCAGCTTCGTCATGTACTTCAATCAGCACATCCATTCCCAGCGACAGAGCAACTTCATGCAGCTGGATAAGTTGCTCTTTGTTTAGGGCAGAGACAATAAGTAAAATACAATCTGCACCCATAGCTCGGGCTTCATAGATTTGGTATTCATCGACAATAAAATCTTTCCTAATGACGGGTAAGCTACTGGCATTGCGCGCCAACTTTAAATATTCATCGGCGCCCTGAAAGAAGTCGACGTCGGTTAATACTGACAGGCAGGCTGCACCACCCTGTTCATAACTTATAGCAATGGCCGCTGGATCGAAGTTTTCTCGAATCACACCTTTGCTCGGTGACGCTTTTTTAATTTCTGCGATAACCGCAGATTCGCCCCGCGCAATTTTATCTGACATAGCCTTGGCAAAACCACGAGGCGCAGACGCGGAAGCCGCTTTTTCTATTAGCTGGGGGATTGATACCAGTGCGCTACGCTCGGCAATTTCTTCCTGCTTACGGGCAAGAATATTTTTTAGTATTGTCGGGGTATCTGAACTCATCTTGACTCTCTTCTATTTTTCTTAGGCGTCTTGCTGAACCTGGGTAAAGGTTGTTAAATCAGTAATTTTGGCGCGGGCTAAACCGGCGGCTATAGCGTCCTGCGCCATGGCCACGCCCTCTTTTATATCATTGGCACAGCCAGCCACGTAGAGTGCGGCTCCAGCATTGAGCGCAATTAGGTCAGCGGCTTTACTGGCATTGGCCCCTGCACGTTTTCCTAGGGCATCAATAATTAGCGCCAGTGATTGTTTGGCATTTTCCACTGCTAATCCGTCGAGACTCTGGCGCTCTGCTAAAAAATCTTCCGGCTTAATAGTATATTCGGTGACAGCATTATCTTTAAATTCGGCGACATGGGTCTCTGCCGCTATGCTAATTTCGTCAAGCCCATCAGCGGAGTGGACGACCATAATATGCTCGGCGCCCAGTCTGCCAAGCACTTCAGCCATAGGTTTACACAGTGCCTGATCATAGACGCCGATAAGCTGCCTCGTGACGCCAGCAGGGTTT
Source organism: Porticoccaceae bacterium UBA1989 (assembly GCA_002335945.1). Lineage (GTDB taxonomy): Bacteria > Pseudomonadota > Gammaproteobacteria > Pseudomonadales > Porticoccaceae > HTCC2207. The sequence continues at coordinate 26,743 of DDDD01000182.1, read as the reverse complement.
GTCATAGGTCCTAGGATATTAAAGATTGTCCGTAGGCCTAACTCTCGTCTTGGGCCGATGGCATGCTTCATGGCGCTGTGGTGAGCTGGCGCAAACATGAAGCCCACGCCTAGTTCTTCTACACAGAGCGCCACCTGATGTGGTGTTAAATTTAAATTCACTCCAGCGGCTTCTAATAAATCAGCTGCACCACTGTTGCTGCTAACGGAACGATTGCCGTGTTTAGCCACCTGACCACCGGCTGCGGCGACAACAAAGGTGGCTGCAGTGGAGACATTAAACAAATTGGATTCGTCACCGCCTGTGCCAACAATGTCTACAAGGCCTTCACCGGAAACTTTGACTCCGGTTACCAGTTCGCGCATGACTTCTACTGCACCGGTGATTTCGTCGATGTTTTCACCTTTCATCCGCAGTGCAATTAGGAAACCGCCTATTTGCGCTTCGCTGGCATTGCCGGTCATTATTTGACGCATCACGTCACGCATTTCTGAGCGACTTAGATGTTTACCATTTACCACTGTTTCTAATGCTTGCTTAATATCCACCGACTGTTCCTTTTTAGCACTCGCTATTTAAGTACCTGCTATTTTCCTTGGAGAAAATTATCTAACAGATCGTGACCATGCTGAGTGAGTATTGACTCGGGGTGGAATTGAACACCCTCTATTGCTAACTCTTTATGTCGAATGCCCATAATTTCGTCGAGGCTGCCGTCTTCATTTTCAGTCCAGGCCGTGATGTCCAAACAGTCTGGAAGCGTTGCCTGCTCAATGACTAAGGAGTGATAGCGAGTGGCTTCAAACGGATTACTCAGATCTTTAAAAACACCCGTATTGTTATGGTGCATCATCGAGGTTTTGCCATGCATCACCTGTTTGGCGCGCACGATTTTTCCGCCGAAGGCTTGGCCGATACTCTGGTGACCAAGACAGATACCAAGAATGGGAATTCTACCCTTAAAGGTTTTTATAACATCGACTGACACCCCAGCTTCATTGGGTGTACAGGGGCCTGGGGAAATTACAATTTTTTCTGGGGCCATTTTTTCTATATCGGCAATAGTAATTTCATCGTTACGACAAACGTTTACATCGGCTTTTAACTCGGCCAGATACTGGACAATATTGTAGGTAAATGAGTCGTAGTTATCGATCATTAGTATCATTTTGACACTCCGCATACCATTGCCGCTGCACGCATTAAGGCACGGGCTTTATTGTTGGTTTCTTTCCACTCTAACTCGGGTACCGAATCGGCGACCACACCTGCACCAGCCTGTACGTGGAGCATGCCGTCTTTGATCACTGCGGTGCGAATAGCAATGGCTGTATCCATGGTTCCATTCCAGCCAATGTAACCAACCGCCCCGCCATAGATACCGCGTTTTACAGGCTCTAATTCATCGATGATTTCCATGGCGCGAATTTTTGGTGCGCCACTCAATGTACCAGCGGGTAATGTCGCCTTAAGAACTTCTAGGGCTCCCATGCCATCAACGACTTCACCCACCACGTTGGATGTTATGTGCATCACATGAGAGTAACGTTCTACTCGCATTTTTTCGGTCAATTTAACGGTGCCGGTTTTACTGATACGGCCAACATCGTTGCGCCCTAAATCGATGAGCATTAGATGCTCGGCAATTTCTTTTGGATCGGCGAGCATCTCATCTTCCATCGCCTGATCTTCTTCTGGGGTTTCTCCGCGCTTGCGGGTTCCGGCTATAGGTCGCACCGTGACTAAGCCATCTTCTAAACGTGCCAGCACTTCTGGTGACGAGCCTACGATATGAAAGTCGGCGAGATCTAGGAAGTACATATAGGGCGATGGATTAAGGCGGCGCAATGCGCGGTAGAGATTAATTGGTGAGGCATCAAAGGGGGCTGACAGTCGCTGGGAGGGCACTACCTGCATTACATCGCCAGCGATCACATATTCTTTAATTTTATTCACTGCCGCTTTGAAGTCCTGTTCGCCAAAGCTAGACACAAAGTCTTGCTCTGAAATGCCGTCGGCCTGCATGTTCATGGGCGGCAGTTCTGGTGTTGGCTGGGCGAGCTTATGCTCTAACTCATCGAGTCTGGCTTCGGCTTTTTCTAATGCGCCCACTTCTTTGGCGTCCACATGGACCACTAACATAATGGTGCCAGACAAATTATCGAAAACGGCCACTTCATCGGAGGCCATCAATAATATATCGGGAGTACCCAGTACATCGGCCGGCGCACTGTCCGCTAATCGTGACTCTACAAAACGCACGGTGTCGTATCCAAAGTAGCCTACAAGACCGCCGGTAAATCTTGGCAGATCAGGGATATCGGGCATGCTGAATAATTTTCGAAAGCGGTCAACTTCCCCCAATGGGTCGCTGGTAGTGCGATTGACCATGGGTTTGCCCTCACGAACTATTTCCAGGCGGTTGCCAAAGACTTTTAATACGGTGGAGGTCTGCAGACCAATCAGCGAGTAACGACCCCACTTTTCTCCGCCCTGAACTGATTCGAACAGGTAGGAATTGGGTCCGTAAGCTAGCTTTAGATAGACGCTGAGGGGGGTTTCAAGATCGGCCAGTACTTCACGTGTAACGGGAATGCGGTTAAAGCTCTGGCTTGCCAATGTGGCAAATTTTTCCGGGGTCATAGCAGTTTCCTTGTTCGATAACAGTTTGATTTATGCAGGCGTTCGCAACGCCCAAGTAGCACTAGTTGCGCCATCGCCACCACTGGCAGCTAAAATCAAACTGTATAGAACTGTTACTGTTCACAACCCATCTCCTGTTGACGGTCGCTATTATAATCAATAACGCTCAGACAAGGAACCGCGAGACTTTTATGTTTTCTAGCCTGCGTTTGCCAATTCTGTGCGTAACTTACCGATAACCTCAGCATAGTCTGGCTGACTAAAAATTGCTGAGCCTGCAACAAAGGTATCTGCTCCGGCGGCGGCTATCTCTCCGATATTATTAACCCCAACACCGCCATCAACTTCCAGACGTATATCATAACCGCTGGCATCGATCAGTTTGCGTGCTTCGCGGAGTTTGTCGAGCGTTGCGGGGATAAACTTCTGACCGCCAAATCCTGGGTTAACTGACATCAGCAGCAGCATATCCATTTTATCCATTACCCAGCGCGTCGTTTCCAAGCTAGTGCCCGGATTTAAAACTAGACCGGCTTTACAGCCCAGTTCGCGCACTAACTGTAGCGAGCGGTCTATATGACCTGAGGCCTCTGGATGAAAAGTAATATAAGTCGCGCCGGCATCGGCAAACATACGAATCAGATCGTCGACTGGCTGCACCATCAGATGCACATCGATAGGAGCGGTAACGCCATGATCCCGAAGGGCTTTACAGACCATGGGCCCGATAGTTAGATTGGGAACGTAATGATTATCCATAACATCGAAATGCACGATATCGGCACCCGCTTCGAGCACGTTATCTACCTCTTCTCCCAGTCGGGCGAAGTTAGCAGCAAGTATAGAGGGGGCAATCAGAAAATCAGTCATAAAACACCATGGATTAGTTCAGGCGCAATGATGCGCGACTTCCATTGTGGGTGCAAATTATTTGCCCTTTTTATAGCATCAAAAAAGGGTACATAAAAAAGGCCACTAACTGGAAGCTAGTGGCCTTTTAATTTACGGCTGTGTGTGTTGGGCCTATTCATCCGCCTCTTTGTGCATATGTTTGCTATGCCTTTCTTTGCGTTGGGCTTTAGCCTCTTCCATTGTTACTGCGCCGTCGCCATCAGCATCCATTTTATTAAATTTCTGGCGCCTTTTGTCGGCCATTTTCTGTATTGCCGCTTCATGTTCCTCTAGGGAAATACTGCCGTTCTTATCGAGATCGGCGTGCTTGAACATGCCGCCTTTGTCGTGACCTCCGCCATGATGGCCCGCTAGACTCCAAACTGACACTAGGGCCAACGCTGTAAATATAATCCAATGTCTCATAATCTATTGCTCCTGTTTCTGTGTCAGCTTAAAAACGTCGCGGGCTCGCTTTCGTTGACCTGGGTTAGTAGGAGTAATCTTTAAAGGTATCCCGCAGATCCTTCTTGCTAATTTTGCCTGTGGCTGTATGAGGTATCTCTTCAACAAACACGCAGTCACCTGGAATCCACCACTTGGCAATCTTGCCTTCCAGGGAGGCCAAGATGGCATCTTTATTTGGGGTGGCTCCCTCAACAGGAATAACAATTAGCAGTGGGCGCTCGGTCCACTTGGGGTCTGAAACACCAATCACCGCAGCTTCCTGAACATCAGGGTGGCCCATGGCAGCATTTTCCACGTCAATGGAGCTAATCCACTCACCCCCAGACTTAATCACGTCTTTCACGCGATCGGTGATGGTGACATAACCATACTCATCAATAGACGCCATGTCGCCCGTATCAAACCAGCCATCGGCATCTAGGGCTGGTTTCTCATCTAGACGGTAGTAGCCGCTGATAACCCAGGGGCCCTTAACCAGCAGTAAACCTGAGGCTAGCCCGTCCCAGGGGAGTTCGTTATGATTTTCATCGACGATTCTCATCTCTACGCCATACACCATACGACCAGCACGAACACGGTAACCGTCCTGCTCTTCCTGAGTACTGCCTTTCATCCAATCCATGGGTCGATTGTAAGAACCCAGTGGACTCATCTCGGTCATACCCCAGCCCATATGAACCATAACGCCATGTCTTTCCATTTCTTGGATTAGGGACAGTGGGCAGGCAGAACCGCCACAGACAACCGACTTGAGGGTTTCTATTGTTTTACCTGTGGCATTGAGGTAGCCAACAAGTGCCAACCAAACCGTGGGCACACCCAGAGAATAGTTAACGTTTTCTTCATTAATAAGCTTGGT
>DDDD01000182.1:0-21804 GCA_002335945.1 Porticoccaceae bacterium UBA1989 | reverse complement strand
ACACCTTTAGGGTTGCCGGTAGTGCCGGAGGTATAACACATTGAACTGGCGGTATTTTCCTCAAGATCGGGCCAGTTAAAACTGTCCGACTGATCGCCAATAAATGTTTCATAGCAATGGGTGTTGGCCAGGCTAGTCTCTGGCATATGGGCTTCGTCGGTCATAATGACGTAGCCGCGCACTGTGGGCAGCCTGTCTTTTAGCGACTCAAGAAGGGGCACAAACATGGGGTCAGTGAAGACCCACTGATCTTCCGCATGATTGATAATAAAGTCTATTTGTTCGGGAAATAGGCGTGGGTTAACCGTGTGGCAAACTTGGCCTGAGCATGAAATGGCGTAGTAGAGCTCAAAGTGGCGATAGTCATTCCAAGCCAGTGTCGCTATTCGGTCGCCCGGCTCGAAACCCACGCCCTGCAGCGCATTTGCGAGCTTGCGAACACGTTGGAATGCATCTTTATAGGTGTATTTATGGTGTGGATTATCACCTGTGACTGAGACAATCTCGCTCTTGCCATTAATTCGATCTGCATGCTTCATTATTGACGTAATAGTGAGCTGCGAATCCATCATCAAACCGTTCATACCTACCCCTTTTATTTCTTATTAAATTTATGGGGTAAGACTACCACCTGCCACAGACTGTTCAACACTTAAATCTGCGGACAGGCAGTCATAGGTTCTAGCCTGAGATGTCAGTAGTAGAGCGGGATCTCTTTTAGATAGGTCTCGATTTGACTGAAGTCTGGCAACAGTAGCTTCTCGCTGTCTACCTGCAAATCAATTTTAATACAGTTGCCATTCTCAGTAGCGCTCTGAGTTGTCATTTCACAGTCTGCCTCGACACGCAATGTGTGGGGGAATCCTCTGGTCATGATGGCGTAGTAATGATGGCTGTGGCCCTCACCAAAGCTATTGAGCACTAATATTCTGGTGCTGGCCCCAAAGTCAGAGGCTGCGCCACCGCTCTGTAATGCACCGAAGTCAATTAGTGGGATATTGAGATGTCGCCATGGAATCCATCCAGCAACCCAGGGTGGCAGCTGATCTCCCTGTTCTGGGGCCTGATTAAGAATAATTTCGGCGACGGCGGGCATTGGAACAAGCAATTGCGACTGGCCAATATTTACCGCCAGGCAATCGATTGTTTCAATCGACTCTTGTTGATCAAGAAAGAATAAACTCATTGGCTACATGCCTCCATTTGTTCCATTTCCATGCACATTTTCTGTGCTAGCTGGCCTGCAGTACCCACGAAATCAGCACTCTTACGCTGTATTACTGCTTCGGGCATTGTAGGCGCGGTGCAGTCAGTGGGGTCTTGCACCCAGACTTTGCCACCGCGGTCCTTAATTGTTTGACAACCTTTTGCGCCATCGTCTCCCATACCGGTGAAAATAATTGCACCGCAATCACGCTTGTATACAAGAGCCAATCGCGCTGCCACCTGATCAATAGAGGGTGCATAATGGCCCTGCCATCTCGAGTTAAAGCACAGCATCCAACCCTGCTTACTCAACCTTGTTTCAAACTCTGGGGAAATCACAGTCACGGTCCCCGGTTTAATAAACTGTCCTGTTACAGCCTGATGGGTCGGCCATCCTGTCTGTTTTTCGATCATGCGCAACAATGTATCTATTTGCTGTTCTGCAATATGTTGCACATAAACAAATGCAATGTCCCTGCTGACTGGCACCTTGGAAAGAAATTCTTTTACCGCCTGCAGGCCCCCTGTAGAGGCTCCCAGCAGCCAAACCATTTTCCCTTGGCCCATGGTTGTTTAAACACTCCTGCTGGCTAACAGCTCGTCAATGGTGCCCAGCAACTCATCTTCCTGATAGGGTTTACCCATGTAACGATCAACGCCAAGCTCCATGGCGCGCTGTCGATGTTTGTCTCCTGTTCTTGAGGTGATCATCAGGACCGGTATATTTTTTAAGGTCTCACTGGCACGCATTCTGGTGGCTACTTCAAAACCATCCATACGCGGCATTTCGATATCTAACAACAGAACGGCTGGAATTTCGTCCTGCATGGCCTTTAGGGCTTCAATGCCATCTTTTGCCGTGGCAACTCTGTAGCCCTGCCGCTTAAGAATTCGGCTGGTGACTTTTCGCACCGTGACAGAATCGTCTACAACCAGCACATAGGTAGCTTCATCTGCGGCGCGGTCTACCTTGGCAGTCTCCTGTGTCAGTGCCTTTTCTGCAGCTGTCTCAGCATCCTGGGATATCAGTGATCCTTCACTAATGGCTACTCGGGCAAGTTCATTGAGATCAATAATAACCACGACACGGCCATCACTGAGAATAGTGGCTCCACCCAAACCCGGCACTGTTGAGAATTGCGCACCAAGATTTTTTACGACGATTTCCTGAGTGCCAACAATTTCATCGACCTGAGCGGCGAAGTATCGATTGTCAGAATGAAACAGTACGATCGGCACAGCCTCTGTCAGTGACGCCATTGGAGTAACAATATCTATATTTGTTTCCGCGCTTAATAGCGCCCCCAGGTGCTGCAGAGCATAATCCCTGCCGGCATAATTAATGATGCCGCCTCCGGCAACCACGGCTGCCAACTTTTCTGGCGAGATAAAATGTACGCCATCGATAGAATTGAGAGACAGCGCATAATGGTCACCAGTAACATTGATCATCAGGGCGCGGTTTACCGACAAGGTGAACGGTAATGTCACTGTGAACTGGGTGCCGCGACCGGGGGATGACTCAATGTCTACGGATCCACCCAGTTGGCGAACCTCACTGCTCACCACATCTAGGCCTACACCACGGCCTGAGATTTCAGATACTGCATCAGAGGTTGAAAACCCAGGATGAAAAATATACTTGGCAACCTCGTGATCTGATAGCGGGGCATCCTTTTGCATCAATTCTTTTTCGATAGCAAGATCGCGGATGCGTGACATATCCAAACCTGCACCGTCGTCGGCAAGATGGATCACTATGTCACCACCTTGGCGATAGGTTGTCACCGCAATAGTGCCAGTCGCTGACTTATGGGCTTTCTTACGTTGGGCCTTAGTTTCGATACCGTGGTCCACTGCGTTGCGAATAAGATGTTCAAGTGGCGCTACAATACGGTCGAGTACTGTGCGGTCCATTTCACCATGGATGTTCTCCATTTTTAACTGAACTTCTTTGCCCAATTCCTGACTTACCTGACGAACAATACGGCGCAGTCGCGGTACGATTCGCGAGAACGGCACCATCCTTGTTTGCATCAGACCTTCTTGCAAATCTGTGTTTATACGGGACTGATGTACTAACAGAGATTCGGTGCCCACTAACTTGTCTACTAGGGTTTCTTTGAGGTCATATAGATCGGAGGCAGACTCTACGAGGGAGCCCGAAAGTTGCTGCAAGTGGGAATAGCGGTCCATCTCTAGGGGATCAAAATTGGCTGACTCACCGGAGGCCTCTATCTGCTCACGACGATAATCAATTTGCGCTTCGGTCTCTGTTCCCAAACGACGCACCTGTTCTTGAAGTCGCAAAATAGTGGCGTCCATTTCATCAAGGGAGTGATTGAAGTCACTCACCTGCTCTTCCACTCGACCGCGGAAAATTATATTTTCCCCCGATAGATTAACTAAGGTGTCTAGGGTTTCAGCGCCAATTCGAACAACTTCTTTAATTTCCCCCTGAGTACCGAAGGGCCTATCGGAGGGTGGCGCATGACGGGACAAGTTTTCTAAATCGGCAGAAAAATCTCTTTTCTCAATCAATACCGGCGGCTGGGCTGAGGGCCCGTTAATGCTGGTTTTAGGGTCTGATAATTCGGGCTCTAGTTCAGCCTGTAGCTCGTTATCCTGCTCTATGTTAAGGGCTGCCTCAATGTCTAGGGGCAGCTCTGCATTAGCTTCAATATCGGCCATGGGCTGCGGCTGGTGAATGAATGCTTCTAGGTCAACAATCCGCTGCTGCAGATCGGTCGCTGTATCACCGGCAGCGATTCTGCGAGCGATGTCATAGCTTCGACTAAGCCATTCCTGACTGGTGGCAAGGCGATTAAAAAAGGCGTCGTTATATTCATTGGTTCCATCGATGGTGGATTCAAAATCATGGGTGTACTGTCCTAGGGCATTAAATCCAGCCATCCGCGCGCCCCCTTTTAAGGTGTGCAGATCACGCTTAAGTTGATCACCAAATTCTACCTGCTTGGGGCTGTTCTGCCATGCATGTAATGTCTCTTCGAGGTTACTGATTATATCTTCAGCCTCTTCAACAAAGATGCCCACGATCTCCTGGTCGAGATCGTCTTCCATCCAGGATTTTAAGGCTGATGATTGCTCTTCATTTGTGGAGAATTCTTCTTCTGAGGGCTCTTTTTCAGCTGAGGGCTCCTGTTCTGCTGAGGGCTCTTCTTGCGCTAAGGGCTCTTGGAGAACCGAAGGTTCATCGGCAGGTAACGGGGCCTCTTCAACAGCCTGTTCAGGAAGTTGGCTAATCAGGTTTTGGAGCTGTTGGATATGCTCTTCGGAGAGAGGCGATAAATCCTGATCCGCGGCAAACATATCGAACAAGTTAAGCAAAATTTCATGACTGTATTCAAGAAGCTCAAGTGCATCCTTGCTCGCATTGTTACTCTCAATTTGCAGCCGTCGGTAAACCTCAGCCAGCAGCCCGGCTAGTTTTGCAATGGCGGGCAGGTCAACTGCCGTAATCTCAATTTCTTCAAGCTCGTCGATAAACTGCTGGTAAACAGCTTCCGCTGAACCTGTATCACTGCGCAACTGCAGCAGCAGTTCCCCATAATCCTGAATGGCTCTTAAGCCATAGGCCATAAGTTTTTTAACCGCCACGAAGCTAGGTCCATTGTCGCGACCCTCTTCGGCGCGCAATATGGCGCCAACAAATTTTTCTCGTAATTCTGCTAGTCGGGCAAAAAATAACTCTAGACCTTGAACTTCCGTACCTTGGTTATCACTGTCATCTTCTGTAACCATTTCCTCGAGCAGGCTACGAACAAAGGTAACGCCGTCGTTGATAAGGTACATGATGTCTTCGTCGACACTAATCTGATGGTTGTGTAGCTCTTTTATAAATTCATCAAGGGGCGAGATTAGCTGGCTAAGAGCATTAAAATCTGCCATCTCTGCCGTGCCCTTTAAGGTATGTAATGCTCGCTGTAGATCTGAGGTTGGTGGCTGGTGCATCGGTGCCAGCGCCCGGGTCTGAATCAGATAATGGTCGATAGTCCTGAGATGGCCTTTGGCTTCGTTGACAAAAATATCTAACAGAATTTTTTCTTCAGACTCTTTGTGAAGTAGCTCTTCGCTCAGCGGTTCTGTAGACGGCTGTGAAGCCAGCTCCTCATATAAGTCACTAGCGTCATCCACCTGTAACGGTTCAGCCTGCAATTCATCTGAGGATATGTCGCTCGATACAGACTGCGGGTGATCTTCGCGTTCTTCGAATATCCGTCCATCCACCTGCTGCTGTACATCTGTCTCTTGGGCTTCAGTAATCTCGGTGTTCGGGAGTCCACTAATTGGCTCGCCCTTGGCAAGCTGTTCTGCAGCATCAATGATTTGCTGACTAATATGCGGATTAGGCTGAGGCTGCTTAGCAGTAAATGCTTCGACTAAGATTGGCATCCTTTCAATGGTGCATTCGACTAGCCCTCGAGCACTGCTGCCACCAGAAATGCGTCCGTCAAGAATGCGATTGAGCATGTTCTCAACTGACCAGCCAAGGTCTCCGATGTCTGTAGCGCCGACCATTCGACCACTACCTTTTAAAGTATGAAAACAGCGTCGGATAATGGTTAAGGCTTCCGTAGATTCCGGGTGCTTTTGCCACTCAGGTAGTTTTGCACTTAGGGTCTCTAAAACCTCTGCGGCTTCTTCAATAAATATTTCGACTATTTCCGCATCGAACTCTTCGTCTTCTTCAGTCTTGGCCAGAGACTCCGCTAGCTCATTCGTTGGCTCCGCATCTACCCTAGGCTCAGAGCTATTTATAAGCCCAGGGCTGTCTATTGGCTCAAGACTGTCTATTGGCTCATGGCTACCCAACAGAGATAGATCTTCCTTTGCCTCATCAGCAATGAATCCCTCAAGTAGGGAGTCGATACTTTCTTCGGCGGCTTTTAGAATACCGTCTTGGTCTACATCTTCTATAGAGCCGGTCTGTTCCAGATAATATTCCACAATGGTGATGGCATCGGCAAAGGTGTCTAACGCGTGCCATTCAATCTGTGGTTGCTCACTAATTAATGCTTTTTGCACGTAGATATGGCAGCCTTGAATCACGGCAGCAGCACGGTCTAACTGAATCATTTTAAGTGCGCCAGATAGCTCTTCAAACATTTTTGGCGCAGGGCGCAATAATTCTAGATCCCACTGTGAATTGATAAATTCAACAACGGCTTCCTTAATTCTCTCGATGCCAGTGCGCGCTTCTGATAATAAAATCGCACTGGCATTATCAAACTCATAATTATTTTCAGCGCAATCTACATCAATAACATCTGAAAACTTTTCTGGGCTTGCTGCCCAGGCATTGAGCGTCACTTCAACTTCTGTCAGCTTCTGCACTGCCACTATAATCTGTTCGTCATCAATGCCAAGGCTACCACCAAAAGTGTCGTCAAGATTTTGTCTAATTTGTTTTATGGCATCGCGCAGTTTACCCTGCCCCACTAGCGCCAGAGAATCTGCCATGTTGGTAAGAATAGGTAACGTTTTACACACATCCTCTGAGGACATGCCTCCCTCTATTGAAAAGCGTTCAAGCGCCGATCGCACATTAGCCAACTCGCCCTGAATAGCACTAACAAGTGAGCGCACAACTAGAGGGTCGTAGCGAGGTGTTAAGCGATTGGATTCGGGGTCTACAACCCCAGCAGGCAAAGCGTCGGCAAGCGCATACTTTGCCCATTGCTCTTGCTGCTTTTTATTTTCCGGTTTAACCGTCATCAGATAATAAAGAAGATTTTTTATCAACCCCAGATCTACGTCTGAAATCGCCACACTTTCAACGTCTGAAATGGTTACTTTTAGTTGCGTATCCAAAACCCGAAATAGTTTTTTAAGTGCCATGGTAAAGTCTATTTGGCGACTCGAAACTAGAGCTAATACTTCTTGGGAAATTTCCCACAGCTCCTCTCGCCAAGTGTCCACGCAAATTTCTTGCATGCGCTGGAAAACTTTCTTTAGATTCAGATAATGCTTTGGAAGATCATCTTCTTTGATTATTTTAATGAGTGATATTTGATAGATTTGGCGCAGGCGTTTGATTAAATCTATTAGCGCTTTAGGGTTTGCATTAACACGCAATTGACGGTCTTTTTTATTTTCTATGGTACTGAGATCTGGAGTAAATAATATACCCTCTGAAAGTAAGCTTCTTCCCTGGGCGGCACGCAGATCATTGAGCAATAGAATCAGTGCTTCTGGGCGGTCTTCTCGAGTGGCAAGCACCTGGCGAAGATAAATGGGTAAGCGGATAATTGCCTGAACAAGAATCTCGCAGGCCTCATGGATATTGGATACTTTTCTGTCAATAATCGACTGAGTGAGCGCTTCCATTTCTTCTGCAAGCAGCATCGAACCCTGGCATTCCAAAATTTTGAATGGGCCGCTTATTTGATGCAGGTGACTGAGACAAAATCTAATTTTTGTTTCGTCGTCAGTATCCTGAGTAAAAGCTTCTAGCTCACTAAATGCTGAGGTTAGGCTTCTTTCAATTTCATCGATTAACCATTCAAGTCCCTTAAAAGCCTGAGTCTGGCTATTCTGAGAATCTTGCATCTGAATGTCACTCATCCAGCATCTCCTTGTAGCCCATACCTGCTCTTGACGTAAGCTTGCACCGTTCGCGGTGCAACTCGAGCTAGTCCTGGCGGAATCCAATTTCCAAGTTCGCCCATTCCTAAGATTAGACGACCATCAGTTTCAAGATGTTCTATAAGCTGATTAACAATTTCGCGACGCTTCCACCGACGAAAATAGATCAACATATTCTGACAATAAATTAGGTGCATTTTGCGTCTCACCATGGGCGACTGGTCAGTTAGCACGTTGCTATTAACAAAGCAGACACGCCGGCGCACACTGTCTTTAACCCGCCATAAGCCCTTACCCACCTGGTCAAAATAGGCCTCCTGAAATGACCCATTTATATGGGTCATTTTGCTCTGTCGATACACCCCGCGACGGGCCTGAGTAATGCAATCTCGACTGATGTCAGTACCGATAATGCCGTAGCGAGGCACCACGCCTGCCGCGTCCATCGCCTGCTCTATGAGCATAGCGAGGGAATAGGCCTCTTCACCGGTAGAGCAACCTAAACTCCAGACCCAAAGCGGCTCAGTCAACTCACCCTCACTGACTTTTTCGGCCACCCAGTCGGTAACAAAATCCATTGAGGGTTGATGGCGGAAAAAGCTGGTCTCTTTAATCAGCAGGCTATCAATGATACCGCTCCATTCCTGAGCGCCCTTAGCATCGTCTAGAGAGTCTTCAAAGTACTGGTTGATATCTCCACACTGGAGCTCCTTCATACGACGGTCGAGCAGCATGGAAAGCGCTTTTTCACGGTCTGGTGTTATCTTTACCCCAGTCCTCTGCTCGATGGCCTCTTTCCAGAGGCCCACTGAGTTTTTCTCAGTCTCTGAGATAGCGGCGTTCCTTGGCACAGTGACCACTGTTTATGTCCCCAATATTATGTCGCGACAGGCTATTGTTTCTTGTCGTTGTCGGATAACAACGCCTCAATTTCTGCTTCAAATTGTTCAAGGTGAAAGGGATTTTCATCCTCGTCGAATTCACTTTCGCCAAGCCGTTTTTTGTCTGATTTTGGGTCGGTTTTGTCAACGCCATTAACGTTGAAGTCAGCTGCTTCGCTATCGAATTCATGGCCCTCTTCGATCTCATGATCCTCTTCATCGACGAGGCTAAATTCTGCGATTTTCTCTGGGGTAGCGTCTATTCCACTGGCGCCATTTTGTTCATCATTGTCATGGCTGCTCTCGTCATAACTGTCCTCATCCGTCTCATCATAGCTTTCCTGATAGGCTTCTATTCCTTCGCTCTCTTCAGGAATAATAGGTTGATTGGTATCTGGAAGGATGAAGCCACTCACTGACTCACGCATTTCGATGGCCATTTCGGCCAGATCGCCAATAGAGGTAGCCGTGTCATTAGTGCCAGATAAAGTCTGAGACGTAATTTCCTGAATAATATTCATGGTGTTGGAAATATGCGAGGACGTGGTTGCCTGATGTTTGGCCGCTTCGGAAATATCCTGAATCAATTCTGCAAGGTTAGTAGATACCGTTTCAATTTCTTCCAGTGCCGTACCGGCGCTGTTAGCTAGCTCTGCACCCTTTACAACTTCTGCGGTGGTTTGCTCCATCGAAGCAACCGCTTCGTGGGTATCCGTTTGGATCGTTTTAACGAGGCCAGCAATCTGTTTGGTTGCTGTTGCGGAGCGTTCTGCCAGTCGCTGTACCTCATCTGCTACTACGGCGAAACCTCGACCAGCTTCCCCAGCCATCGCAGCCTGAATGGCGGCGTTAAGTGCCAAAATATTTGTTTGATCGGCGATCTCATTAATCAGGGATACGATATCGCCAATCTCCTGAGAACTTTCACCCAGGCGCTTAATTCGCTTGGAGGTGTCTTGGATCTGTTCACGAATGGTGTCCATACCCTCAATGGTATTACGTACAACCTGAGCACCATTTTTGGCGATAGATACTGAGCGTTCTGCTACCGCTGAAGATTCTGCAGAGTTGGAGGAGACCTGATCAATGGTAATGGCCATTTCATTAATGGCCGCCGACACACCAGCAATCTCTTGAGCCTGATGTTCAGCACTGTCCGCCAACTGCAATGATACCGACCGAGTGGCGGCGGTTGAACTCGCCACTTTCTCGGAGCTACTAGCCACGTTCTGTACCAAACTACGAAGTTCAGCGATGGCGAAGTTTATCGAGTCTGCAATGGTACCGGTAAAGTCCTCGGTTACTGTGGCCTCAACGGTCAAATCACCATCAGCCAAATCAGAGATGTCATCTAGCAGCTGCAAGATTGCCTGCTGGTTTTTATCTTTAACTTTCTCTGCTTCAATTAGATTACGTCTTGTTGAGGTATAGATAATTAAGCCCAATAAAACTAACGAGGCCAAAAATCCCGCAACAGCCATTAGGGTGGTCTGGTTATTAAAGGGGCGTTTTCCTGAGGCATTTAACGTACTGACAATATTGTCCAACTGATCAAGGCTGGTTAATAGCGCGGGCACATATCCTACTAGCGCGTTGGCGGAGTTTTGTGCAACAGAGAGCTCATCGGCAGATTCATAGATCCGCTCTATCTCACTGGAGACTACATCAAAAGACTGTTTAATTTCATTAATACTGGCGATGGCGGCTTTATCGGTGACCTTGGATATACCGAGAATAAAGTTGCCATTTTCCATTGCATCAAGTGTGTCACGGAAAACGTTGGAGTCACTTTTGAACTGATCGGCGGCTACATTGGCATCTTCACTACCAGCAATCATTTTGTCGATATTACGACCAATTCGTTCAATCAGCCACAGCTGCTCCTGAGCAATAGTTATTTGACCTGAGGGTGCTGAACGAGCAATCAGGGCGTCAACGACCTGTTCTGAATTATCCTGAAGTAGCGGTAACTTTGCATTGAGCTCACTAGCCACCATGGAGACAAAAAGAACAGTCTCTCGGTTATCGCCCAATGATTGTAAATTTTCCCTAACCTGATCCCAGCTGTTTGAAACAGACTGAATCTGAGCTCTGGAGACCTCACCCTGTCGCACCAAGCTGTTCTTGAGGTTCTGCCAGACGCCATTCATCTGGGCATTCAGGCTACTCAAACCATCAAAAGATTCTTCACGCCCTGCGGTAGCATCTCTTGCTAGCTGACTAATACGCAGCGCCTTGATGCGCAGATTCGCAATACCTTGAATATTATTCTGATCGTCCCTAGCCTTATTGCTTACTTCCAGACCGCTGTAGCCAGCCATTACCATGCAAGCCAAACCCAGCAAAACGATTAGGTTTCGAAACCATGTCTGCTTACCCTTTCCCTTATTATTCATGTCATCCTCCAAGTTGATGCTTTGTTACTGCGAATCCATGCCTAAACAGACACATTCATAAACTGATCATTTTCAATTAATTTTTTCGGACGAAATAGCTCAAAACCCTCATTTTCGTCGGCGAACTTTCCATCAATAAACTCAGCTAGCGGACTTTCGCTAGCCATCGGCTGGTATGAGTCGACGGGCAAGGCTTTCATGCCATACACCTGATCGACGATAATGCCCACATAGGCCCCATGGATTTCAAACACCAAGACCCTTTGTTCCCGGGGGATACCAGTTAATTTTCCGCCGAGAAAGTCGGCAAAATCTATGACGGGAAGCAGGCGACCACGAACGTTGGCAACACCACGAACCCAAGACCTAACTCGGGGCAAGCTGGTGCACTCAGGAACCTCCAGTACCTCGCTAATCTCGTCGAGTGGAATAACATAACTAGCACCGAGCAGTGAAAACCCGATTAGCTTCTGGGTCTCTAAGATTTTTTTCTGGGCTGGTAACCCATATACCGATTTTCCAAATCGTTTCACTACGTCACTTATCGCGGTGAAGACATCCTGTCCATCAGACATAAACTTGACCTTTATCCAAGAACATCAGCAATGGCAGATACCAGCTGTTTTTCGTCAATAGGTTTGACTAAATAGGCCCGAGCGCCCTGACGTTCGCCCCAAACCTGGTCGGCTTGCTGGTTTTTGGCGGTGACGATAATCACTGGGATATGCTTGGTTTCACTGCCTTTGCTCAGCTGTCTGGTGGCCTGAAAGCCGTTTAGACCTGGCATCACGATATCCATTAGCACCACATCCGGCTGCTCTGTCTTGGCTAGATTTACACCCTGCTCACCGGTCTCAGCAGATAACACCGAATGGTCATTTCTCTCCAGAATATTGGTTAGCTTGTAAGTTTCTGTGGGAGAGTCATCTACTATTAATATCTTTGCCATTTACTCCAACCTCTTGTCAGATTCGCTTTATGCCAGACCAAAAATACGCGGTCTAGACTCCATAGTTACAACCAGTAAACAGTTATAACGGGTAACGGTTAAATATACTTTTCCAATGCATTGAGCAGTTCTGCGCGACCAAAGGGTTTGGTCAGATAATCATCGGCACCAACAATGCGCCCCTTGGCTTTATCAAATAGGCCATCTTTACTCGACAGCATAATCACCGGGGTGGCTTTGAAATCGTCGTTGTTTTTGATTAACGCACAGGTTTGATAGCCATCGAGACGCGGCATCATGATGTCAACGAAAATGACATCGGGTTTTAGGTCGACAATTTTGGCGAGGGAGTCGAATCCATCCGAGGCGGTCGACACGTCACAACCCGCTTTTGAAAGCAGTGTTTCTGCCGTGCGCCTAATAGTATTACTATCGTCAATAACGAGCACTTTGAGGCCCTGAACATCCATTTTTTAATCACCCTTAAAACCACTTAACGTCTTAAGTACTGCCAACATCACTTAAGTTATGGAATTTTATACACAGTTGTAATATATAATCTACAACGCTCGCTTTTTAATAAATTTTTTGTCGGCTGGCTCACAGATTCCTATCCAGTTTCGCGTCCTATTAGTTATAGTGCATAAATAACCACAAGGCAGTCATTTATGAGTAAAACTCTCGGGGTCGTAATGGACCCAATTCAATCGATCAAATATAACAAAGACACCACGTTGGCGCTGTTACTTGCCGCCCAACGTCAGGGGTTCAAACTCTACTATATGGAACAGCAACATCTGTTTATGGAAAATGGTAATCCACGGGCTGAAGTGCGCCCGCTCAAGGTGTTTGAAAACCCGTTTAAATGGTTCGAATTAGAGGAGAGCAGCTCTATCCCACTGGAGGAGCTAGATGTTGTGCTGATGCGCAAAGACCCTCCATTTGATAGCGAGTTTATCTATTCCACCTACATACTAGAAGCCGCAGAAAAACGTGGCACCCTCGTCGTCAACAAGCCTCAGAGTCTTCGTGACTGCAATGAGAAAGTGTTTGCCACGGAATTCCCTCAGTGCACGCCACCACTGATTATCAGCCGTGATCAGAAGCGTCTTAAGGGTTTTTTGGAGGAACAGGGAGATGCGGTATTTAAACCTTTGGACGGTATGGGCGGCGCCTCGATATTTCGGGTCACTCAGGGAGACCAGAATCTCAATGTGATTCTCGAGACCCTAACAAACAATGGTCAGCGCACGATTATGGGCCAGAAATACCTGCCAGAAATCCTAGAGGGCGATAAGCGCATTTTGGTGGTTGATGGGGAAGTGGTGCCCTTCTGTCTGGCGCGCATCCCTGCCAGTGGAGAATTTCGCGGCAACCTAGCGGCAGGTGGTCATGGCCGTGTGCAGCCGCTCAGTGATCGCGATCGCTGGATTGCAGAGCAGATTGCACCGACATTAATTAAGCGCGGGCTGATGTTTGTCGGTTTAGATGTTATTGGTGACTACCTTACAGAGATCAATGTCACAAGCCCCACCTGTGCTCGTGAGATCGATGATGCCGAGGGCACTGCAATTGGCGACAAATTGATCGATGCTATTCAAGATCGCTTAAATAGCTAGCTTAAAGGCTTGTTATGGACAGCTTTATTGATAGCCCATGGAATCAAACCGATGAAAGGCTGAAAGGAACGTTCTCCTTAGCCCTAATACTGCACCTAGTGCTGCTGTTAGGGCTAAGCTTTACCCTGTCTTCGCCCTCTAGGCCTATGACGTCTATGGAGGTCACATTGGCTCAGTACGCCAATAAAGAAGCACCAGACCGGGCAGATTTTCTCGCCCAGGCTAATCAGCGAGGCAGTGGCGATGACCGAGATGTCATTGCCGAGGTCACCAGCAATACGTTGTCAGATTTTCAGAGCGATCAACAGTCACTCAACCCCCAGCAGCGACAGGATGCAAGTCAACAAACCAACAACCCCATATTGACCGCGAGAGATCCAGGGTATGTGCCTCAGGCGGCCAATGAGCGGCAACCCAATGAAGCGATGGTGCCGGCGCAGCAATCCGTTCAAGAAATAGCCGCGCAACATTCGATAGGGGCCATCCGCGCCAAACTCGACGAACTCAATCAGACCTATAGCAACATGCCCAAGGTGGCCCGACTAACATCGGTGTCGACCAAAACGGCCCAGGAAGCGGCCTACATGAATTATTTTGAAGAGCGCATTGAACGGGTAGGCAATATTAATTACCCCCGGGAGGCGAGAGCTCAGCGCCTGGTCGGCAGTGTGCAGCTGATTGTTGTTATCCTCCCCGACGGGTCGGTTGAGCGGGTGCAAATTTCGACGAGCTCGGGCTCCAAAATTCTCGATCAGGCAGCAGTGCGCTCTGTGAAACTGGCATCACCCTTTAGCGCCTTTCCCATAGAGCTGCGCGATCGGGATGAAGTACATGTTATTCGTACCTGGCAATATCAGGCTGACAACCTGCTTACCACCAAGTAATCAGTCTTGATGACTTGAGTTTAGGCCCCTAAACCCTCATATTGTTTACCATGACAAAAGTTACCAAAAAAACTATTTCCAGCCTTAAAGACTACTTCTTACTGGCCATGCCGGGCCTAAATGACCCTAATTTTTCTCAGTCTGTGGTGTATATCTGCGAGCACAATGCCGACGGCGCCATGGGGCTTATTATTAATCAGCAGCTGGATATTCCGGTTAAGGCGATTTTTGATCAGCTCAATCTTAACTGTCTCGATGACTGCGGCAGCTCATTAATATTTGACGGCGGCCCTGTGCAACGAGATCGCGGTTTTATCCTCCACCCCAGTGTCGAGCAGCAGTGGGAATCTACTGTGGCCATTGGTGAAGATATTAGCCTGACTGCCTCAAAGGATATTCTGACGGATATAGCCATGGGCAAAGGCCCTGAAAATGCTCTGATTACTCTGGGCTATTCCAGCTGGGAAGCTGGTCAGCTCGAACAGGAGCTCGCAGAAAATACCTGGCTGACCATTCCCGCTGCTTCTGAGATTATCTTTCATACTGATTGCGACAAACGTGCCGGTGCTGCCGCCTCTACCATTGGACTCGATCTGGCCATGCTGTCCCACGATGTTGGCCATGCCTGAAGCCGGCCCGAAAACCTTGCTGGCCTTTGATTTTGGTCTTAAACAGATTGGTGTCGCCTATGGTCAGACATTGACGAACTCCGCATCTGGGCTGACGATAATCAAGGCTTCAGACGGGGTGCCTAACTGGACTGATATGGAAGTGATTCTAAATGAGTGGAAACCCGACCTAGCATTGGTGGGGCTACCCTTACATATGGACGGCAGTGAAAGCGAGCTTAGCGGCCGGGCACGGAAGTTTGCCCGTAGGCTCCATGGTCGTTTTGCAGTTAATGTACTTATGATTGACGAACGCCTCACCAGCCGTGAAGCAAAGTCCATGCTGCGGGAACAGCAAGAGGTAACATCACGAGCTAGAGGGGCAAAAGGCAAAACCCATGACCTCACCAAAATAGATCACATTGCTGCCTCTTTGATTCTGCAAAGCTGGCTCGAAAATCCTGAGCTCGGTAGCATCCCTTAATCGGAAGCGTCCCTTAAATAACAGCCATTACCATCGCAACTTATCTGAAGGATCATCCTCAATCGACAAGTTATCTGCTGCACTCCCCAACTCATTAATGTGATTATCTGACTGCATCTTGATCATTAGCCGCAGGTCATTTTTCGAATCGGCATGGGCAATGGCATTTTCGTAGCTAATCTCGCCATCGGCATACAGTGCATACAGCGCCTGATCAAAGGTCTGCATGCCATGCTCTGTTGAGCTGGTCATAATCTCTTTAATTTTATGCACACTGCCTTTGCGAATAGTGTCTGCCACTAGAGGCGTATTGAGCATGATTTCGATAGCCGCTCTGCGGCTCTTGCCATCGCGAGTTGGTACTAGCTGCTGAGCGACAATACCGCGTAAATTCAGGGACAGGTCCATCCACAGCTGGCTGTGGCGGTCGGCTTCAAAAAAGTGATTGATGCGATCCAGCGCCTGATTGGCATTGTTAGCATGCAATGTAGCAAGCACCAGATGACCAGTTTCAGCGAAGGTAATGGCATGCTGCATGGTCTCGCGGGTACGAATCTCGCCAATCAAAATAACATCCGGTGCCTGGCGTAAGGTGTTTTTTAGGGCCACATCGAATGACTCTGTATCCACCCCCACTTCCCGCTGGGTAATAATGCAACCCTGATGTTCATGAACAAATTCGATGGGGTCTTCAATAGAAACTATATGACCGCGGCTGCTCTTGTTACGGTGGCCAATCAGCGCCGCCAGTGATGTGGACTTACCTGTGCCCGTGGCGCCAACAAAGATCACAATGCCACGTTTATTCATCACCAACTCTTTGAGAATCGGCGGCAGTAAAAGCGCTTCGGGGGTGGGTATCTCGGTTTCAATGCGCCGCAGCACGATGCCAATTTCGCCGCGCTGATAAAAAGCGCTGGCTCTAAAGCGCCCAGACTCCTCACTGATAACGGCGTAGTTAAGTTCTTTGCTGGCTTTAAACTCAACCCGCTGTTCTGCCGACATGGTGCTTATCACCAGCTCTTCGCAGCGCTCCTGGGTTAGTTTCTCTTTACTAATCGGTACCACAGAGCCATTAACTTTTATGCAGGGAGGCAAGCCAACCGTTAGAAATAGATCAGAGGCCTTTTTTTCGGCCATATACTTGACCAGCTTTTCAAATGTTTGATCAACCATGATCTGTCCTCGGGATAAAACGATTTAAAGCCATTAGAAACTATCCGGTATCTTGGCTTTTTCTTTGGCAATCTCATTACTAATCACCCGCTGCTCGACCAAATTGTGCAGACACTGATCTAGGGTTTGCATACCTAGGGCCCCACCGGTTTGAATAGCGGAATACATCTGCGCCACCTTGTCTTCGCGAATCAGGTTGCGAATAGCTGGGGTGCCAATCATGATTTCATGAGCAGCCACACGGCCTCCACCGACTTTTTTTAACAATGTCTGAGAAATTACTGCCTGCAATGACTCTGAAAGCATGGAGCGAATCATGGGCTTCTCGCTACCGGAAAAAACGTCCACCACCCGATCGATAGTCTTGGCCGCCGAGGTGGTATGCAAGGTGCCAAACACTAAGTGGCCGGTTTCTGCGGCGGTAAGTGCCAGACGAATGGTCTCTAGATCCCGTAGCTCTCCCACCAGTATTACATCTGGATCTTCACGGAGGGCTGAACGCAGCGCCTGATCAAACCCCATGGTGTCGCGGTGGACTTCACGCTGGTTAATCAGGCATTTCTTGCTCTGGTGAACAAATTCAATGGGGTCTTCGATGGTTAAAATGTGGTCATAGCGGCTTTCATTAACATAGTCGATCATGGCGGCCAGGGTGGTGGACTTTCCTGAGCCCGTGGGCCCTGTGACCAGCACCAATCCTCGAGGCAGCAGCGATACCTTTCTAAAGATATCCCCCATCCCCAGCTGCTCCAAGGTTAAGACTTTTGAAGGAATGGTTCTAAAAACGGCGGCCGCACCACGATTTTGATTAAACACATTGACTCGGAATCGAGCAACCCCAGGAACGTCAAAAGAAAAATCTGTTTCCAGATACTCCTCGTAGTCCCTTCTTTGCTTGTCATTCATTATTTCGTAGATCAAACTGTGCACTTGGCGGTGCTCCATAGGCGGCAGGTTAATCCGGCGGACATCGCCATCAATTCTTATTATGGGGGGAAGACCAGCGGAAATATGAAGATCCGAGGCCCCCTCTTTTGCACTAAACGCTAATAATTCGGTGATATCCATTTTGTGTCTCGCTCATCCCTTGAAGCCATTGTTGACGATTTAAAACTATGCCAACTATTAAAAATAACATTAGCTCTATACAGAGACGTCTGCAACATGCGGCTAGTGATGCAGGTCGCACTCCGGATGAGGTGCTGTTACTGGCGGTTAGCAAGACGAGAACCAGCGCACAGATAAATGAGGCCCTAGAGGTCGGTATCAGAAGCTTTGGTGAGAATTATCTTCAGGAAGCAGTAGAGAAAATCGGTGCATTATCCGCCGCCAATCTCGACTGGCATTTTATTGGCCCACTGCAATCCAATAAAACCCGCACGGCTGCCGAAAATTTTGCTTGGGTGCACTCAGTTGACCGACTTAAAATTGCTCAGCGTCTAAGTGCCCAACGACCAGAACATCTGGCGCCACTCAATCTCTGCCTGCAAATTAATATTGATAATGAACCCAGTAAATCTGGCTTTAGCCCACAGCAGGCTCTGGAGGCGGCGGTAGAGATTGCTGATCTGCCTAACATTGTTCTGCGCGGTTTAATGGCTATCCCCAGAGCTCGCGCTGAACGTGCAGAACAACGTATCCCCTTTGCCCATCTGCGAACACTAAAAGATCAGATGAATGAGCTGCTAGACAATTCTCGGAAATTGGATACTCTTTCCATGGGGATGTCTGGCGATATGGAAGCGGCGATTTTGGAAGGCGCTACTATTGTTCGGGTGGGCACAGATATTTTTGGTTCCAGAGAAAAACAATCGACTTAAGGCTAATAAAGGAAAGGTAATGAGTTCAATCCTATTTATCGGCGGCGGCAATATGGCCTCCTGCATCATTGGCGGTATGATCGCTAACGGTTTTAATGCCGACAATATTATGGTCAGTGAGCCTGGCGAGGAGTCGCGCCAGCGCCTTGAAAAAACCTATGGCATCAAGACCATGGCGGACAATCAGGCCGCAGCGCGTCAGGCAGATTTGATTGTACTGGCCGTGAAGCCACAGATTATGCGTGCCGTAGCCACCGACTTAGCACTGACCCTAGATCATAGGCCCGCTATGGTCTCTATTGCCGCAGGTATTCCACTCAGTGCCTTAGAAAACTGGCTTGGCAACAGTGCCGCTATTGTGAGAGCAATGCCAAACACGCCGGCGATGGTACTTTCGGGTGCCACTGGCCTTTTTGCCAATCCTCAGGTGAAGGCTGAGCAGAAAGCGATCGTAGAAAAGATATTTTCCGCTATTGGCTATGCCTGCTGGGTAGACACTGAAACACAGATTGACGCTGTTATTGCCGTCTCTGGGAGCGGCCCGGCGTATTTCTTTCGCATTATGGAAATTATGCAGAAAGTTGGCCAAGAGCTTGGTTTGCCGGAGCAAATCGCTCGGGATCTAAGCCTCAAAACCGTGCTGGGGGCAGCCCGTATGGCCACAGAGTCGGGCACTAGCGCGACCCAGCTTAGGGAGCAGGTAACCTCTCCAGGCGGAACCACTCAGGCTGCACTGCAGAGTTTTGAACAACAAAATCTGGAAGACGTTTTTCGCAAGGCAATGAATAGCGCATTAGAGCGAGCAGAAGTAATGTCTGCAGACTTTGGCTCTGCGACTAAATAACCTCGGCTCTGCCACTAATAATAAGCATTAAGGAATTAGCAGTATGGACAACACATTTGTTTTTATTCTTCGAACCGTTTTGGATATCTATGCCTCGGTGCTATTGGTACGCTTTTTATTGCAGATGGTGCAGGCGGACTTTTTCAATCCAATCTCTCAAACCCTGTTTAAGCTGACTTCACCGGTAGTAGAACCTCTGCATAAAATATTCCCGACCATCGGCAGATTCAATAGCGCCGCATTGGTGGCCGCGATACTGGTCAAATGGGCGTTCTATTTAATTGTGTTGAGTGTTAGCGGCATGTTCGGTGCGCAGATGTTTACCTATCTGGCCGTTGCCGCTTTTGAATTACTCGGCACATTGATCGAAATATACTTCTGGGGAATTTTTATTCTGGTTATCTCTAGCTGGATTGGCACAGCTGCTCATCCAACGGTAAGACTGGTCAATCAAATTGTTGATCCCTACATGAATCTCTTTCGACGGTTTATTCCGCCCCTAGGAATGATTGATATTTCGCCGATGGTGGCTATCTTTGGCTTGATGATTATTCGCGCCAATATTATGCCGAAACTGGGCAGCTTTATTCAGCCCCTGCTCTGATCTGCAAGTAGATATTCGAGTGGGTGTTCGAATTGGTGACCGAATAGATAGCCGAGTGAAAAGTACGACAGGATAGAACAGCAAACATCAGCACCAATCTGCATGACAGAAAATCATGCAGATTGGACCGATTCAAAATCTACTTAGGGTGCCGGGTCTGGATACTGATTATGAATGGCTCTAATCTCAGACATCACCTCATCCGAGAGGGTTAAATCACCCGCATCAATATTTTCTTTAAGCTGTTCCATAGTGGTTGCCCCAATCAGGCAGCTAGTCACAAAAGGCTGCTGACAGACAAAGGCCAACGACATCTGCGTCAGACTGTACCCGTGTTTTTCAGCAATAGCTTGATAGGCTTCAGTGGCGGCTGTTGCCTGGGGATTGTCGTAGCGAGAAAATCGCGTAAACAGCTCCATTCTAGAGCCTGCCGGCATTTTTCCGCCAATATATTTACCACTTAAAATACCAAAGGCCAACGGCGAATAGGCTAACAGACCAGCGTCTTCACGAATCGCCATTTCTGCTAGACCGGTTTCAAACTGTCGACTCAGCAGGTTGTAGACATTCTGGATACTGACCACCTTGGCCATGTCCCGCTCTCTGGCAAGGCGTAGATATTCCATAACACCCCAGGGCGTTTCATTAGAAACCCCCACATGTTTTACCAGACCCTCGGCAACTAGCTCCGACAGGGCATCCAATGTTTCTTCGATGGCAATACCATCACCCTTTGGGTTATGGCGATAACCGCGCTGACCGAAATAGTTGGTGGCGCGCTCAGGCCAATGCACCTGATAGAGATCCACATAGTCAGTCTGTAATCTTTCTAGAGAACCTTCGATAGCGCGACGAATATGATCGCGACTTAGCCTGGGACCGCCGCGCAGGTGCTTCCAATCTGCAGCCTTATCGGCACGACCGGTAACCTTGGTCGCCAAGATAATATCTGAACGCTTACCCGTGCGGTTAAACCATTCGCCAATACAGGATTCCGTAGAGCCCTGAGTTTCAGCGCTGGGAGGCACTGGATACATTTCTGCAACATCAAAAAAATTAACCCCTCTGGAGACGGCGTAATCCATCTGCTCACAGGCTTCTTCTACATTATTTTGCTGGCCCCAGGTCATAGTGCCCAGGCCGATGAGTGATACATCTAAATTGGTGTGTCCCAATTTTTTATACTGCATAAGTTACCCCCTTCAAATAACTGGATGCAGTCTACCCCAGAAAAAAGCCGCTGCAATTAAAAAACTCACAGCCATCGATAATCCAAGACGTTATACTGTCTCACATGACATCAATACCCTTAGAACCCTTAGCGGTGCCGACGGATTCCATTGGACTAGTTAGCCCACAAACCGTCCTTATTGAAAAGCCACTCACATTGGCCTGCGGCACAGTGCTGCCCAGCCACCAGCTGGTCTTTGAAACCTATGGCACGCTCAATAGCGACCGAAGTAATGCCATTTTGATCTGCCATGCTCTCAGCGGTGATCACCATGCGGCGGGGTTTCATGAAGGCGATAGCAAACCGGGCTGGTGGAACCATTATATTGGTCCCGGCAAAGCCATGGACAGCGACCGATTTTTTATTGTCAGCGTCAATAATATTGGCAGCTGCTTTGGCAGTACCGGGCCGACCTCGATCAACCCTGAATCCGGTGAAGCCTGGGGTGCAGACTTTCCCTCCTTGCGCGCGCGGGACTGGGTTGAATCGCAAAAGC
>DDDD01000072.1:309-3083 GCA_002335945.1 Porticoccaceae bacterium UBA1989 | reverse complement strand
CATTAAATAATATTTATTGTCGGCATCTGCCCATTGGGGGAAGTTGCGTTCAATCACATAGTCGGCCATGGCTTTAACGGCCTCTGGCTGATTGCGGTAATGGAAGTGTTCGAAGGAGCCAAAGCGAATATGGCTTTTGGCAACGCGACAGACAGTGGCACCAGATTCTATTTCTTCGCGATAGACTTGGGTTTTGCTGTCTAGTAGGCACAGGGCTCTGGTGGTGGCGATGCCAAGACCATGCATAGCTTCGGAGCAAAGGTACTCACGGATGCTTGATCGGAGAACCGCACGACCATCGGCGAAACGGGAGTAGGGGGTTGGGCCTGCCCCTTTTAATTGAATATCCCACAGCTGGTGCTTTCTATCCTTCTCGCTAAGGCTGTTATCTTTTGGACCTACTACCGGCAGCTCACCCAATGTCATTGCCCGACCATCACCTAGCTGACCCGCCCAGACACCAAACTGATGCCCTGAGTAAACCAGGGCAATAGGTTTAATATTGTTGATCATAAAGTTACCGCCCATCAGTTCTAGCAGTTCCGGGGAGTCTAGTTCCGCCGGATCAATGCCCAACTCTTTGGCCAGCAGCGCATTGCTGCTAACCATGACGGGGTCGTCGAGGCGGGAGGGCATAACAGGGCTAAAGTGCTGATCGCCCTGTTCTCTAAACTGATCAAAAAATGTGTGTTGTAAGCGGTCGATAAATAAAGTCATTAGATTCCAGCATCTGCTCGGCTAATACGCGCGAGATTTTTTGCATGAAGGCTGCTGATATACAGCCAGTCGTCGGTTTCCATAGCCCCAGTGTTGGTGTGGTGAACACTGTTGGGGCCCTGTAATGATGTAATTACTTTGCCGTCTTGGTCCATAGCAAATACATGGCTGTAGGCTTCCGCTGCCAGCTGCATAGAGGCGGGTAGGCGTTGAACCATTCTGCGCAACACGGGCAAACGAGAAAGGCTGTCTAAGGGTTCACTGCGGGGGGATACTAAGCCTACCCAGAAGCGACCATCGCGGCCTCTTACTATGTTGTCTGGGAAGCCGGGAAGGTTATCAATTAACACTTCTGACTGGCCGGCCTTTTCACCTTTAAGCCAATGCTTCTGCACTCGGTATGTACCCGTTTCGTTGACCAGTACAAAGCTGCTATCCGCGGCAACGGCTACGCCATTGGCAAAGTTTAGGCCGTCCATTACTACTTGAGTGGACTGGTCTGCAGGGTCATACACTAGCAGTCGACCATGGCCGCCATGCTCTGCAATATCGAGTAAGCTGGCTGCATAGGTGCCACCGCTGTTCTCGGCACCGAACTTGGAAGAGGCATCGCTGAAGTAGATTTTACCGTCTTCGGTCACGTCTAGATCATCGGCATAGACAATGGGCACGCCGTCGATACTGTTAGTTAGTACGCTGAGTTCGCCTTCTGGGGTCACTTGCAATATACCTTTGTAGGCATCGGCTATTAGTAGGTTGTTATTGGCATCAACGGCCAGTCCTAAGGGGCTGCCTTCTGTATTGACCCATTTGCTCAGTTCGCCGGTGCTTTCGTTGAGTCGCACAATCCAGCCCTCGCGAGTGGCCATATAAACCTCGCCATCAATTAGGGCTAGGCCTTCTGGGCCGTGAGTATCGCCGAGTTCAATAATCTCTACATTGTCGAGGACGTTGTTGGCGGCAAAGTCACCCACAAGGCCTGCATCTGTGGGGGCATCCCACCTTTTGGGATCAATGGCCACTGGCCAGGATAAAAGATAGATAAATAGGGCGACGATTATAATTAGGCTGGTTCTTAACATGTGTCTTGCTCCGGCTCTTATGATTTTAATTTTTGTCATCTCATGTTGCGTTAATGTAGGCGCTTAATCAACTATGGTTTTCCCCTAGTTTGTCATTGGCAGGTCATGTAAAATGCGCGGCTTATCTGCTGCTCATGACAAGAAACCATAATGGAAGTTAATCCGCTCTATAACGCCCTCGACGATCTTCAAACACGCACCGACGTGTTGAGGGGGTATCTTTGACTACGTTAACCGTAAAGACCGTCTGTCTGAAGTCGAGCTAGAACTCGGCGAACCTGATGTTTGGAATGACCCGGAGCGCGCTCAGGAATTGGGTCGTGAACGCTCGTCACTGGAAATTGTGGTTAAAACCATTGAAGACTTGGATCGCGGTGTTATTGATGGCCGCGAACTATTGGCCATGGCCGTTGAAGAAGATGATGCAGACACCGTTGCGGATGTTGAAGCCGAGATTACCGCTCTCGACGAGCAGCTAGCAAAGCTCGAGTTTCGGCGCATGTTTAGCGGTCAGATGGACCAAAATAACGCCTATCTTGAAATTCAGTCTGGCTCTGGCGGCACTGAGGCGCAAGACTGGGCTGAGATGCTGCTGCGCATGTATTTGCGTTGGGCAGACGACAAAGGGTTTAAGGCTGAGCTGATGGAATGCTCTGCCGGTGATGTGGCGGGTATTAAAAGTGCCACGGTTCAGGTCAGTGGTGAGTATGCCTTTGGCTGGTTGCGCACGGAGATTGGTGTGCATCGGTTGGTGCGCAAGTCGCCATTCGATTCCGGCAATCGTCGCCATACGTCTTTTTCTGCGGTGTATGTGTCCCCAGAGATCGACGACAATATTGAGATTGATATTAATCCCTCGGATGTTCGTACCGATACCTACCGCGCCTCTGGTGCTGGTGGTCAGCATATTAACAAGACCGATTCCGCCGTGCGCCTGACCCACGAACCCAGTGGTATAGTGGTGCAGTGCCAGAA
>DDDD01000072.1:0-299 GCA_002335945.1 Porticoccaceae bacterium UBA1989 | reverse complement strand
GCTGAGATGCAAAAACGTGCAGAGGCGGCACAGGCAACGGAAGATACTAAGTCGGATATTGGCTGGGGTAGTCAGATCCGTTCCTATGTATTGGATGACGCAAGAATTAAGGATTTACGTACGGGTATAGAGACGAGAAATACCGGTGCAGTGCTGGATGGCAAGTTGGATCAGTTTATTGTGGCGTCGCTGAAAGCTGGGTTATAGCTGCCGGCAGTCGGTACCCTTAGGCCCCAAAAGCTTGTCTTCGCCGGGCGCCAACTCTGTCATCCCGGCAGAGTGAAGCGACGAGGGATCTC
>DDDD01000110.1:486-4249 GCA_002335945.1 Porticoccaceae bacterium UBA1989 | reverse complement strand
GCCATGGCACCCAATGAGCCCATACCGCGATAGGATTTGTAGGAGCGACCCTGATAGATCTCGATCTCGCCTGGCGCTTCTTCTGTACCGGCCAGCATAGAGCCCATCATCACCGCACTCGCACCGGCAACCACGGCTTTCGACATATCACCTGAATAGCGAATACCGCCGTCAGCAATAACCGGAACGCCAGTACCTTCTAGTGCAGCAACTGCCTCAGCAATCGCTGTAATCTGGGGTACACCAATACCAGTGACAATTCTTGTGGTACAGATTGAGCCTGGGCCAATACCAACTTTAACACCGTCAGCGCCGGCATCAGCCAGTGCTTTGGCGCCAGCACCAGTGGCTACGTTGCCACCAATCACCTGTACTTCAGGATAATTTTCTTTGATCCACTTAACGCGATCCAATACATTTTTGGAATGGCCATGGGCGGTATCAACAACTAGAACATCAACGCCAGCGGCTACCAGAGCAGCCACTCGCTCATCGGTACCCTCACCTACACCAACAGAGGCGCCAA
Source organism: Porticoccaceae bacterium UBA1989 (assembly GCA_002335945.1). Classification (GTDB taxonomy): domain Bacteria; phylum Pseudomonadota; class Gammaproteobacteria; order Pseudomonadales; family Porticoccaceae; genus HTCC2207. The sequence continues at coordinate 3,723 of DDDD01000110.1, read as the reverse complement.
CACGCAGTCGGCCCTGATCGTCTTTACAGGCATTGGGATGCTGTTCGGCTTTATCGATATCGGTCACTGTAATCAGACCCTTAAGCTCAAAGTCGTCATTCACTACCAATACTTTTTCAATTCTGTGTTTATGCAGCAAAACGCGCACAGCGTCGGGGTCGGCACCCTCTTTCACTGTGACCAAGTCTGCTTTGGGCGTCATGACCGAGGTTACTAGGGCATCCATATCGGTGGCGAAGCGCACATCGCGACGTGTAACGATACCCACTAGGTTACCGTCTTCAAGCACAGGCAATCCGGAGATGTTGTTTGCAACAGTCAGCTCGTAAAGTTCACGCAAGGTGGCCTTAGACTCGATGGTAAAGGGGTTTTTAACCACACCACTTTCGTATTTCTTTACCGACCAGACCTCTTTGGCCTGCTGTTCGATGGTCATGCTCTTATGGATGATGCCCACACCGCCTTCAGCGGCAATAGCAATGGCCAACCGAGATTCTGTGACCGTATCCATGGCGGCAGAGACCAGCGGGATATTCATCTGAATACCGCGCGTAAGCTGCGAATGAGTCGACACATCTTTGGCGGTGACGTCGGAATACCCGGGTACGAGTAGTACATCGTCGAAAGTTAAAGCTTCATGGGAAATGCGTAACATAGGGACGCTTACCTCTGCGAGGTTTTGGAAAGTAAGCGCTGCATTATAATTCAGTGGCCACATCAAGGTAAACAACTATTTAGGGTTTAAAAAGACACATAAAACAGTGACTTAAGCCGACCTGCATCCCTACAATAGAGTCATGAATTCCAATCCCTCAGAACGGCAAATTTTTAGCGTAAGCCAGCTTAATCGCAGCGTGCGTCACCTTATCGAAACTCAGTTACCACTGCTCTGGGTGGAAGGTGAGATATCCAACTTTGCCCGCCCTGCCTCGGGCCACTGGTACCTGACCCTCAAAGACGATCAGGCTCAGGTGCGCTGCGCGATGTTCCGCAATACCAACCAGCGCGTTGGCTTTAAGCCGGCCAATGGCACCCAGGTGCTAATTCGCTGCCGCGCCGGACTCTATGAGGGGCGTGGTGAATATCAGCTGGTGATTGAGCATATGGAAGAAGCGGGTTTTGGTGCCCTACAGCGCCAGTTTGAGCAGCTTAAACAGCAGCTTGCAGCCGAAGGTCTATTTGATAACCAGCATAAAAAGCCCATGCCAGAGTCGGTGCGCTATTTAGGTGTTATTACCTCTGCCACCGGCGCTGCGGTTAAAGATATTCTATCGGTGCTTAATCGTCGCTTCCCCGCAATTAAAATCAGCATCTTCCCTACCGCAGTGCAAGGGGCTCCAGCCGCAGCACAAATAGTTGATGCCATCAGTAATGCCAATCGCCATGGCCAGTGCGATGCGTTAATCGTTGGTCGCGGCGGTGGTTCACTGGAAGATCTCTGGCCCTTTAACGAAGAGATTGTCGCCAGAGCCATATTTGCCAGTGAGATTCCCATCGTCAGTGCTGTGGGCCATGAGGTGGACTTTACGATTGCCGACTTTGTTGCCGACCTAAGAGCACCTACCCCTTCGGCGGCCGCTGAGCTGCTAAGCCCCGATGGCGAGGATATGCTGAATCAGTTTGAGGGCTTTGAGATATTGCTTGGCGAAGCCATGGTTCGCAAGATTAGGCAACTAGAACAGCGTACTGACTATTTGCAAAAACGTTTACAACACCCAGGTCGCAAGCTCCAAGAACAGGCCCAGCATCTGGATCACTTAGATATTAGGCTGCGCCGCGCCATCGCGGGAAAAATGCAGCAACAGGCGTCGAGAATGAATAGCCTGCAAGATAAATTAGTTCGTCAAAGCCCCCGACAGGCGCTTGTTCAGCGGCAGCAGCGCATCACAGGCTCGGTGAAACAGATGATGCGTGCTGTTAGCCAGCAGCTGGAAACCAAGCAGAGTAAAACCACTCAGGCGATGCATTTGCTCGACACTGTGAGCCCGCTGAAAACATTGGGCCGTGGCTATTCGATTATTCGCGATAGCAGTAATGCGGTGATTACGAGTGTTAAGGGCGTTAGTGCGGGGGACAAACTGAGAGGCCAGCTGGCCGATGGTGAGGTTATTTTTGCGGTGACTGAGACTAATAATAAGGCTATCTAGGTAATTGCTAATTCACTTTCTGAAAAATTTTGGTGGGGAGCGCAATAGCCCCTGGATAGGCCCTTGCGATCGGTCCCATGGATACAGCTATTTTCAGCGTTCACACAACTCGCTGCGCTCAATCAGGGTGTTCTCTTAATCTGAAAATCCCTGCACCCATAAGCGGGCCCTGATTGATCTCAAGGGCCTACCCAGGGACTATTCGAATTATCGCAGTACAGTCATAACAACGGAATCTCGCGCCTCGATTGAGGGTTATCTGTTTCTGTCTCCTTTCAAAACCGTGGCCAGCACGGACGCTGGCCTCGAGACTACAGGGAAGTATTCATGTCGTGTTTTGAAAGGAGACAGAAATAGATGAGCCGTAGCAGTGCTCCGAACAAAAGGGTTACTCCGCCAATGCCTGCTCTAGATCGGCAATAATATCCACCACAGCCTCAAGCCCAGCAGAAATACGTACCAGCCCCTCAGTAATACCATGTTTAGCCCGTTCCTCGAGGGTATACACCGAATGGGTCATGCTCGCGGGGTGCTGAATCAATGTCTCAGCATCGCCCAGGCTTACAGCCAGTTTAGCCAGCTTGAGTTTGTTTAGCATGCGGACGCCAGCTTCATAGCCGCCCTTTAGCTCTAGGGCAATCATGCCGCCAAAATCATCCATCTGCTTACAGGCAATCTCATGATAAGGGTCGTTTTTTAAGCCGGGGAAAAACACCTGATCAACCGCTGGGTGGGCTTCGAGCATTTCTGCGATGGCCTGAGCATTTTGGCAGTGGCGCTCCATGCGCAGCTGCAGGGTTTTAATTCCCCGCAGAATCAAAAATACGGTCATCGGGGAAATAACTGCGCCGGTCATATCTTTTAAACCAAATAGACGAATCTGCTGGATAGTCTCTGCATCCCCTACGACTGCACCGGCAATTAAATCGCCGTGGCCACCTAGGTACTTTGTCGCCGAGTGAACTACAAGATCGGCGCCTAGAGTTAGTGGGCGCTGAAGGGCGGGTGTGCAGTAGGTGTTATCGACCATGACCTTGATGTTAGTGTTGTGACCTTTAGCCAGCGCACTGATGGCGGCAATATCAATCAC
>DDDD01000110.1:0-461 GCA_002335945.1 Porticoccaceae bacterium UBA1989 | reverse complement strand
ACGTCGGCATGGTCGGTAAAGTCGGCATAGCAGATATCCACGCCAAACTTTTTAAGTCCATGCTCCATAAATGAGAAGGTGCAGCCATAAAGAGTTTTGTCGACCAATACCTGATCGCCAGGCCCAACAAGCGTCCATAGAGTTGCGCTAATGGCACCCATGCCAGAGGCGGTGGCTAGAGCCGCTTCGCCTTCCTCTAAATTTGCCAGTCGCGTTTCGAGGACTTCCTGGGTTGGATTGGAAATACGGCTGTAAAAGTGGCCGGGTTCGTCCCCTGAAAAACGCCCTGCACCCTGCGCCACATTGTCGAAGGTGTAGGTTGAGGTCATGTAAATGGGTGGATTGAGAGAACCCTGATTATCGGCAGAATCATAACCGGCGTGAACCGAACGGGTGGCAAAGGAGAGTTTGGTTTTGTTACCGGAAGACATGGCTTTACTCATTTAGTAGGGCTGTTTATG
>DDDD01000020.1:2145-2546 GCA_002335945.1 Porticoccaceae bacterium UBA1989 | reverse complement strand
ATAAAGCGGTCGCAGGCTTCTACGCCTTTGAGCAGGTGTTTTTCCACGGTGCTGGTACTGATCTGCAGTTTCTCTGCAATCTGTTTATGGGACATGCCATATACCTTGCGCAATAAGTAAACCCGCCGGCACTTGGGTGGCAGTGCGGCGACGGCTTCGCAGTGAATGCCAAGTTTTTCCTCGGCCATCACTTCATCTTCGGTGGACCATTCACTCATTAGGACGTCGTCGCTGGCCTGATCCTCTATATAGTCGGTGATTCTTCGTGATTTGGTTCGCAGTTGCGAGATGGCGACATTTTTGGCGATGCGAAATAAAAACGATTTGGGCTGGCGCACATCTGTGCTGCGCTCGGCTTTGTAGGCGCGCAGAAAGGCTTCCTGGGTAACGTCTTCGATATC
>DDDD01000020.1:0-1995 GCA_002335945.1 Porticoccaceae bacterium UBA1989 | reverse complement strand
GTGAACGGCTTTTTTTCTGCTGAGTTTGTTGGATTTTCGCACTCACAGGGCACTTAAGATTTACTCTTTGGGTAAGGTTCTCAGGGCAACTGTGATTGCGCTCCTTGTAGGGTTAAAAGTAGTTGAGGATTTGGGGAAATGCCAGCGAGGCAGGCCAGTGGGCGTTAAATTGCTGTGGACGGGTAATGGAAGATAGAGATCCTTCGGCTGGGCTCAGGATGACCCACGGTTGGGAGCTGTGCACTGGCATTAGCTAATATGGGTGCTACTATTTAACCAACTGCATGGAATGCACGTTACACCCACCAAGGAAAGTGTCCGCTAATGAGTCCTGTATCAACTAATCAGAATCTTTCTTATCTTTTGCAACTACTATTCAGTTGCATATCTAAGATTACGTGCTATCTTCAATGAGCAGGCTCGAGAAGCTAAAGAACAAATTCCTTAGGGTAACAACGCCAAAGGATATTTCATGGGATGAATTAGTCCGGGTTTTAGGCTCTTTAGGTTATGAGCAGATTGAAGGAAGCGGCTCTAGAGTGAAGTTTGTAAGCCAGCATAGACCTGACTTACCTTACATCAACCTCCATAAAAGACATCCAGACTCAACACTGCTGCCATATCAGGTCAGGATAGTTAGACGATTGCTCGAAGAGCAGGAATAATCAATGAAACAGAAGCTTCTTAACTACAAGTCATACCAGGGAACCGTTGAGGCTGATCTTGATGAAGGCCACTTATATGGCGAAGTACAGTTCATTAACGATCTAATCAGCTATGACGGCGACACCTTGCCAGAACTTAAAGCAGCTTTTATTGATGCCGTTGATGATTACTTGAAGGATTGCGCTAAGCTCAACAAGGAGCCCAACAAGACTCTGTCAGGAACCTTTAATGTTCGAATTGGCGGTAATAGCCACAAAGCATTAGCTGTGAAATCCCTCGAGACTGGCAAAAGCATCAACGAACTGGTTAAAAAAGCTGTCGATGAACTGCTTGCCAACCGGGCCCATGAAACTCATATTCACTATACATTTGAACGAACGATACATGCGCCATTCGAGGCAGCGCCCTCTGGATTCCTTGTGCAACCTGCACCGACCTCTTCAACTAAGAAGCATTGAGATGAAATTACCGATTACGTTAACAGACCTCTTTATTAAAAAGATGAACATAGAGAATGATTATGATTTAGCCAGCTCGACTTCGGGGACGCTTATTATTGAGGCATTTGCCGCCTATGGCGATATTGTGAAAGCGACAAACGATAAATGCATTGTTCACCATAATCTAACGCTGAAAATGCGAGGTGTTTCTGAAGGTTCCGAGGATCCACTGTTTACAGTTAGCGTTGAAGCAACAGGAAAATTTACAGCGTCTGTGGCGGATGTAGAGAATGCCCGCAACGATCAAGAGACTCAGACCTGCGTTAGCTCTATGATTGCTGACTCCATGTTCCTTGGAATGCGAGCCTATTTGGATCAGTCATTTTCTATGATGGGCTTGAAAAATGTGCAAATTCCATGGAGCTTCAAGCTGGAACAACCGGCTATTTTGGAATCTAAATAGGTTAGCTTACTATGGTCTCTTCCATACAATCCCAACTTTTAGCAGGTTAGAGTAGCCTATGGTTCCGTTGAATGGCCCAACGAGCAGGATTTTAGTAAAGATACTGTCTATTTGCTGGGGCGCTCCCTAGAGAGCTAGCCTTTAGCCGGGCAGTCAACCCGGCCTCTGCTCAACTCAATGTCAGTGTTTCTAGCTCGTTAATTCCCCAACCCAACACTTCTTTTTTCAGCCACAATATAGTCATTCCCATCAGCAATTAACCAGAACTCTGTGCTTACCACTTGGCCATCAATAGGCTGGCTCAAAGCATTGGGGTTAAGCGTCATGGTATTTTGATTGCTGGTCATGGTGAGTTCGCCATGGCTGGTGGCGACCCATTGGCCATTGCTATTGTAGCCCCGTACCTCGTACAGCAGCTCGAGGCTT
>DDDD01000146.1 GCA_002335945.1 Porticoccaceae bacterium UBA1989 | reverse complement strand
TCTTGTCATTGGGAATAGTTAGTATCCGGCGAACGGCATGAGATCCTTCGGCTTCGCTCAGGATGACAATGTTTGTGGTTATCCTGAGAGCGTACCTTATCTTGTCATCCTGGGAGCGTGCCTTATCTTGTCATTGGGAATAGTTAGTACCCAGCGGACGGCATGAGATCCCTCGGCTTCGCTCAGGATGACAATGTTTGTGGTTATCCTGGGAGCGTGCCTTATTTTGTCATCCTGAGAGAGCGCAGCGAACCGAAGGATCTCCTGCTTTATTTCACCCTAGATCAAGCCACTCTTAACCAGACCCATCCAACAACCGCCCAATCTGCGCCGCCGTAAACGGCCAGCCCTTTTCCTCGCCATTAGCGAGAGCAACAACCGGAATACGAATACCATACTTTTCTTGCAACCCAGCATCCGCTTGAATATTAACCTCCACCAGACGCAGCCCCCTCTCGGACAATAACGGATATAGCAGTGCCTTAGCCTGCTCGCAAAGATGGCAATTAGGGCCGGTGTAGATGACCAAACTGTTTTTCACGCTCTTATCCAAACGTACTGCGTCGAGTAATTTTCCACACATTATGAATACGTGGGTTTCTCTCGAAATCCATATCCAGTGCCTGGGGGGTTATATTCTCAACGGAAAACTGCCGTGAAATAAGTTCGTCCATCTTAAATTTACGGAAATTATTGGAGAAAATTAGCACGCCATTTGGGGAGAGCTTGGTCATGGTGTCACGAATTAATTCGGCGTGATCTCGCTGTACATCTAAAACCGATTCCATCTTTTTCGAGTTTGAAAAGGTGGGAGGGTCGAGCAAAATCAAATCAAAATAGTCGTTGTAGGTGGTGGCTTTTAACCAGGTTAAACAGTCTGCACGCTCTAACTCATGGGCTGAAGAGTCCAGCTGGTTTAACTCGAAGTTGCGGCCAGCCCAATCCAAATAGGTGTTCGACATATCTACGCTAAGGGTTTCTTTTGCACCCCCAAGAGCGGCTTGAACGGTAGCTACGGCGGTGTAACAAAATAGGTTTAGGAATTTCTTGCCCTTGGCCATCTCGCCGAGCATTTTGCGCACGGGGCGGTGATCAAGAAAAAGTCCGGTATCCAAATAATCCGACAGGGTTACTTCTAGCTTGGCGCGGCCTTCGTTAACCACCATAGATTGGCCGGGGCTCTGCTCTTCAGCTAGTCGCTGATACTGATTGTCGCCCTTCTGGCGACGGCGTTCTTTGTAAAATATATTGCGGCCAGCTTTAGGGGCATAGGCTCTAACCGCCTCTTTTACTTCAGCAAAACGCTGACGGGCATCTTTCTCGGGGATGGTGGCCGGTGGGGCATATTCCTGCACATGTATGGCGCCTTCGTACATATCGATGGCCACTGAATACTCGGGAATATCGGCATCGTAAAGACGATAGCAGCTGATGTCGTTGCGCTTTAACCAGCCATCTAATCTGCGCTGATTTTTCTTAAACCGGTTGACCAGCATCATGGTGCCTTCGGTTAAATCCCGCGCCGGTGCTGGTTGCTGCAGTCGCGCGGCTATCTGCGCGGACTTGGAGGTCATGTCTTCGAATATCAGCAGCTTACAGGGAAGTGTGCCGTTAAATAGACTGTACTGTTTGTGCGGGCTTAGGTCGGTCTCGCGGGCTAAGTCTAAATTGCCGGTAAAAATTCCGGCACGCCAGCCGTGGAAGTTCTTTTGTAGAACGGTGCCCAACTTTTGATACAGGGGAATAAGTTCATCAACATCACCCAGTCGTTCGCCATAGGGAGGGTTGGTTAGCAGCAAGCCTCTTTCTGCGGTGGGCTTGCCAAACTGGTCTATGGGTTTATGGGCCAGTCGAATATGGTCATCCAATCCGGCGTTTTCAATATTGGTAGTGGTGTATTCCAATACCCGTGGGTTGGCGTCGTAACCGCGAATATCCAGCTCTAGATTTTCTAGGCCGGTAATTTTGCGCTGCTGGGCTTCCTCACGGATGGTTTCCCAGAGTTCTGCATCATGCTGCAACCAGTTCTGAAATCCATAATGTTCGCGCAATATGCCTGGGGCTATATCTGCCGCCATCATTGCACCTTCAATAATTAAGGTGCCACTACCACACATGGGATCGAGCAGTGCGCCACCCTCGGCGGCCATGGCTGGCCAGCCAGCACGCAGCAGTAGGGCTACGGCGAGGTTTTCTTTGATGGGTGCGCTGCCCTGTCCGCTTCTGTAGCCACGGCGGTGCAGGCTTTCACCAGAGATATCCAGAGAAACACTGACGCGCCCTTTGTGCTGGCGCACCTGAATACGAATATCTGGGTTCTTGGTATCTACGTTGGGGCGCTCGCCTTCAACACGGCGAATACGGTCAACAACGGCATCTTTAACCCGCTGGGAACCAAACATGGTGTTGTCGATCAGTCTGGAGGTGCCAATAAAGTCGATGGCAATGCTCTGCTCGGAGGTGAAATGACTCTCCCAGGGAATAACGTTGCATTGTTGATATAGGTCATCTGCTTCGTTGAGCATAAAACTGTGCAGGGGCATAAGGATACGGTTGGCCAGACGAGACCAGAGACAGGCGCGGTAAGCCAGCTCTAAAGAGCCCTCAAAATGCACGGCAGCTACGGTTTCCTTGAGGCCAGTGGCGCCCAGAGCCTGTAGTTCTTCAGCCAACAGTAGCTCCAGCCCTTTGGGGCAGGTGGCTAGCCAGTCTTTATGCGCGTGCTTTTGGGACACAAAAATTTCCTTTGATTACTTTGTGGAATAAAGCACCCCCTTTATTAGACCAACTAGGTCTTCGACATACAGGGCAGTTTTTGGTCAACTGGAACAGGCGCTTAAAGGCGCTCATTCTATCGCTCTTTACACAATTTTGTTTGATAAAACTGCTCTCAGCAGGTTTTATAAGCTGAATGGCAGTTTCCTAGATAAACCCTTAGGAGATGATGTGAAAAAACATAAAAGAGATCAAGACAACCGCTCGTTCGCAAAAGGCTATCAGGCCGCAATTCAACAGCGCTCATTAACTGCATGTCCCTATCAAGACCAATCGGTAATGGCGTATCACTGGTCAAGAGGATGGCGCGAAGGACGAGAAGATTACTGGAATGGATTTAACCAGGCTTCTTTCCAGCAAAAAGCCGCTAGTTTGTAACTCTCCCATTTACTATTTAGCTGATATTTTTACTAGGGGGCTAATGCCCAAATAAACTTAAGCAGGAATTTATCCTGCTTCCGGCTCACAGAAAAAAGAATTTGTTGAGTCACCAAAAAGGCCACAACTCATGCGAAGTTGCGGCCTTTTTTTATGTACTGCTTTTTATCTCGCGCTAACGGCGTTTAATCCGCATGCACTGCATCCACCGATGCCTGGACCAGATCCAACAGCTCGCGCAGTGCCACCGAAATCATTGCGAAGTCTGGTGCTCCGCCGCGGCGTAAATCTCGCACCATGGACTGCCAGCGATGAATGAGTACCTGCTGCTGCACCTGCCAATCTTCTAACAGAGAATCGATACTGTCGATATCGCCGGCGAGCAAGCTGGCGGTTAATCGGCGTCGCTGACTTTCAAGATCGTCCACATAGGACTCACGCGCCAGATCCTGCCAGCGATTGTCTGGCTGCAAGCCAACAATCTGTGCCATAAACCAGTCTAGAGACAGCTGCTCTCCCAATGTGAAATACAGCTTGGCCACCTGTTCGATCGGCTTTTGCTGCTTTAAGGCAGTATCCACAATACCCAGACTCAAAAACAGGCTGTCGGATGCAGCCAATCTTGAGGACAGCTCAGGCTCTACGCCCTGCTCCAGTAAAATGGCTTTTTCAGCCTGCCAAAGCCCAACCCACTCTTTCTGATCACGCTCTGGCATATGCTTGATAACCGCCTGCATTGGCGCTGCAAATTGCGTAATAATATCCGTGCAGTCCAGATTTAGGCGTCTGTTGCGCAGGAACCATCTTGTGGTACGACGCACTAGGCGAATGAGCATATGCAGTAAATCTAATTGCACGTCGGACGCTAGGCTGGTGTCGGATTCGATGTTTTGCCACTGCTCATCAATACCCAACACATTTATGACCATGGTATAGGCGCGAACCACCTCACCTGCCGAGGCACCGGTAGATTCCATTTGGCGGAAGAAGAAGCTAAAGCCCATTCTATCCACCAGATCGTTGGCTAGCTGTGTTGCAACAATTTCATGGCGCAGTTGATGCTCTGCCACGGCCTCGCTGTAACGACTCACTAGCTCCCCAGGAAAGGCATCGTTCACCGACTTAGCCAACCAGGGCTCTGAGAGCAGATCTGCCTGCAACAGCACTTCTTTTAGCATCACCTTGGAATAACAGACCAGCACGGATAGCTCTGGCCTTGTCCAGACAGGCTTATTACGATTAATACGCTCATTGAGCTGGTCGTCAGTGGGCAAGAATTCTAGCTCTCGATCTAGCCTTCCACTCTCTTCCAACCAGGCCATAAAGCGTTGGTATTCGGCATGCTGTGTATCGCTGCGATGCATGGCGAGACTAATGGCCTGGGTTTGACGCTCATTATTATGCAGCACTAGCTCAGCCACGCTGTCGGTCATAGAGGCGAGAAACTCGTTTCTGTCGGGCATGGTCAGTCGGCCGGCCATCACCTCTTTATTGAGGAGAATTTTAATATTCACCTCGTGGTCTGAGCAGTCCACACCCGCTGCATTATCAATAAAGTCTGTATTACAGAGGCCGCCTTTTAGGCAGAACTCAATACGACCACGTTGGGTCATACCCAGATTACCGCCTTCACCAAATACTTTACAACGCAACTCTTTGCCGTTAACCCGCAGGCCATCATTGGCTCGATCCCCTACTTCGGCATTGTTTTCTCCGGAGGACTTCACATAGGTGCCAATGCCGCCGTTCCAAATCAAATCAACTTCGGACTTTAGCAGTGCCGTCATCAGCTCTGTGGGGCTGACTTCGTCTTTCTCAATATTAAAGCGCGCCTTGATCTGGGGCGTGAGCTTAAGCGACTTGGCGGAACGGGAATACAGTGCCCCGCCTTTGGATATCAATGACTTATCAAAATCATCCCAGGTGGTGCGCGGTGTTTCAAAGAGGCGCTTGCGCTCTTTAAAGGTGGCCGCGGAATCTGGATTGGGGTCAATAAAGATATGCAGGTGATTAAATGCAGCCACCAGCTGAATATGCTCTGATAACAGCATGCCATTACCAAATACATCGCCACCCATATCGCCGACACCGACCACGGTGAAGTCTTGTTTCTGGATATCCATGCCCACTTCACGGAAATGGCGCTGCACAGCTACCCAGGCACCTCGGGCTGTAATACCCATGCCCTTATGGTCGTAACCATTGCCGCCGCCAGAGGCGAAGGCATCGCCGAGCCAAAAGTTATTGGCTTCAGAAATTTCATTGGCAATGTCCGAGAATGTGGCTGTGCCCTTATCGGCGGCAACAACCAGGTAAGGGTCATCGCCATCACGGCGTACCACATCTACTGGGGGCACTACTTCACCCTCAATAAGGTTGTCACTAATATCTAAAAGAGCCTGTATATAAAGCATATAGCTCGCTATACCTTCCTGTAACCAGGCTTCACGACCGGCAGCCATTGAGGCCTGTTTGGCGACAAAGCCACCCTTGGCGCCAGTGGGCACAATCACTGCATTTTTAACTTGCTGAGCCTTTACTAAGCCCAGTACTTCGGTGCGGTAGTCTTCCAATCGATCGGACCAGCGCAGTCCACCGCGGGCTACTTTGCCGCCCCGTAAATGCACGCCTTCCACTCTTGGGGAGTAGACGAATATTTCATAGGCAGGTCGTGGCTTGGGGGCCAGAGAAATTTTCCCTGACTCCAGCTTGACCGAGATATACGATTTATTGGTGCCGTCTTCAAAGGTTTGGAAGAAGTTGGTCCGCAATGTAGCCTGAATCACTTCTAGGTAACTGCGAATTACATTGTCTTCACTAATGTTCTCAACCGCGTCTAGTCCTTCAAGAATTTTTCTCGCCAAACCTTCCGAGCGTTCAGAGCGACTGTCGCCGGCATAGCGCGGATCGAAATAGCTTTTAAACAGAGCCACCAGATTGCGGGTAATATCCAGATAGCGCGACAATGTATCGGCTATAAAGACCTGACTGTAGGAAATACCCAGCTGCTTCAGATACCGGGCATAGAGTCGCAACATGGCCACGGCACGCCAATCTAAACGCGCACCAATCACTAGGCGGTTAAAACTATCGTTTTCCGCATCGCCTTTCCAGACAGTGCTCAGGGCCTGTTTGAAGTTACCCTGCACCGCTTCTACATCAACATTCACATCCAGAGAGAATGACAGCTGGAATTCTTGCAGCCACACCTGACCTTCGTTATCCGGCTCGATCAGATAGGGATGCTCCATCACCACACGGAAACCGAGATTTTCTAGCATCGGAATCATATCCGAAAGCTGTAATGGCTCATCGCGGTGAAACAGCTTTAACTGTAAATGATTATTCTCTGCAGCCTGCTTGTGCTGTAACTCAATGGCCAGCTCACCCGAATTTTCTAAGGCGTCAAATAATGCAATATGGGCAACCGCCTGCTGCGGACTATAAAGCTCGCGGTAAGAGGCCGGAAATGCCCGCTGAAAACGTCGGGCCAATCCTGCACCTTCGTTTTCACCCACAGAACTGATGGCCATCTCTGCAAATTCATCGGACCAGTCACGAGTGACCTGACGCACAATGTTTTCTAGTTGGGTGCTGTCTACTTCGAGATACTTCTTGCTGCGAATCTGATACACCAGATAGATACGCACCAGCACAGACTCGGGCAAAAACTGTGTCGTAAATTCACTCTCTACCGCTTCCAATTCAACGCCGATAGCCTGCTGAATTTTCATCCGCGACTGGGTACTAAACGACTCTCGGGGCAGATACAGAATACAGCTGACGAACTTGTCAAAGGGATCCGGATGCATAAAGGCCTTGATCACCCGTCGCTCATAAATTTGCCAAATACCAATGGCCGTCTCGGACAGCGTTTCCTTGGTGACAAAGAACAGTTCATCACGAGGATGGAAGTCCAAAATAGCCATCAGCGCCTTGCCGTCATGGCTGGTCTGCTTGAAGCCTGAGTTATCCATGACCCAGTTCACTTTGTTGCGTAGCAGGGGAATGCGGCGCGGGCTGTAGGAATAAAATTGCGAAGTGTAGAGGCCCATAAAGCGCACTTCACCACAGGGCTCGCCCTGTTCATTAAATCGTTTGACTACTACATAATCAGAATACACATCGCGGTGAACACGAGAACGTCGCGACGACTTGGTAATAGTCAGTAACTCATCGCCCTCATAGAGCGCACGAACACCAGGACCTAACTCCTCCACCAATTCCTCGCGATGATCACCGCTGTATTTTTTCAGCAAGCCGTGACGACTATCGTCCACTTCGCTGAGATACATACGGTCGCCGTCAGTGGTTAAATCAAATTCTGCACAGCCAGTGAAGGTAAAGTAGCCGTTGTAAATCCAGCGTAAAAACTCCAGCGACTCTTCCAACTGCTCTACTTTAGGCGCATTAGCTTGGAGCTCGGCAATCAGACTTTCAACCCGCTCGCGCATGGGATCAAAGGCATCCACCACTACTTCAACATCATCCAGCACCGACATTAGGTCCCTACGCAGGTCGGCAAGTTCAGACTCGGCATGCATATCCACTTCGATGGTAATAAAGGCTTCCCGCTCGGCACCCTCGGCATAGTCGGAATGGATGCTCTTGATCACGCCCTGGCTATCACGCACGGCCCAGACGGGGTTGCTCTGCAAGGTATAGATATTCAGCCCGCGACGGTTGATTACAATGCGCAGGGAATCAACCAGAAAGGGCATGTCAATCTGGTTAATAAAGATAGTGGTATGTTTACTTGACCAGCCGTCATGCTCCGGGTCGGGGTTAAATACCCGGACCTTGGCACGACCAGTGGCGACCTCCCCATCAACTGGAGCGCTGGGGGCTTCAGTACTAAAGCGGCACAGGCTCCAGAGATTCCAGAAGATATCTTCCGGGGGCCTGGCCATATAGTCAGCGTCTGGATAAAAATGCATGGCGTTAGCAGTAAAATTAGTAAACTGCTGTGCCTGAGATTTATTGAGGCTTTTGCTGGCGATTTTGTTGAGGGACTGAATTAAATCAGCTCGCTGACCCTTATTTTTAGCATCCATGATCGGGTTTTGAAACCTTTCTGTTTTTTATAAGTCTGTAGCTTGGTTAAAAACTTTCTACGAGCTAGGGTAACAAAACTAAATCGCTTTAAGCTAGTAATAAACCCGACAGCAAGGTATATAAAAACGCCATTTGAGTCTTGTCGGCATAGCCACTAGAATCACCCACCATTCCATCTTGTAAACCAACTAGCAGGGGTTAGATTTGCACCAGAATATCAACCAACTTAAACAGTGGCTCGGCAGTAAAATTGTCGGCCAGAACCATCTTGTTGAACGCCTAATTATCGCTCTGCTGGCCGATGGGCACCTGCTTGTTGAAGGAGCGCCAGGCTTGGCCAAAACCAAGGCAATTAAAACCCTTTCCGAAGGTCTCGAAGCAGACTTTCATCGAGTGCAATTTACCCCTGATCTACTACCCGCCGATATTACCGGCAGTGACATCTATCGCCCCCAAGAAGGCACCTTCGAATTTCAGGCAGGGCCACTGTTTCACAACCTAGTGCTGGCCGACGAAATAAACCGTGCGCCGGCCAAGGTTCAGTCTGCGCTGTTGGAAGCCATGGCCGAGCGCCAGATATCCGTCGGTAAAAACACCTACCAGCTGCCCGAGTTGTTTTTGGTGATGGCCACGCAAAATCCCATTGAGCAGGAAGGCACCTATCCATTGCCCGAAGCCCAGATGGACCGTTTCTTAATGCATATTCTGGTGGACTACCCTGCCCCAGAGACCGAGCGTCAGATTCTCGCCCTGTCTAGACAGGAAGCACTGCATCAGGCACAGGAAACTATCGAACCTATCAGTCAGGCAACATTGCTCGAGGCCCGCAAACAGGCCCTCGCAGTGCATATGGCAGAGCCTGTCGAAGAGTATCTAGTGCAAATAATTCTGGCCACTCGAAATACTAAGGCCTATGGCGGCGAGCTGGCCCAGTGGTTGGATTACGGCGCCAGCCCAAGAGCCACCATTGCCCTAGATCGCTGTAGTCGTGCACTGGCCTGGTTAGAAGGCCGCGACTTTGTGACGCCAGATGATGTTCGTGCCGTGGCCCATGATGTATTGCGCCATCGACTGATTCTAAGCTTTGAAGCCGAAGCCAGTGGCGTTACTGCCAACCAGGTTATCGATCGATTACTGGCGACCGTACCCTCGGCATGAATAAGCACCTATGAATAAGCACCTATGACCGACAGCCTTACTCAGGAAGCGCTTAACCAGCACCCGGCAGTCGCCAGCCTCACCGAGATGGTGCGGCTGCGTTATGGCGCGCGCGAACTTAGCGGCTTTCCAAAAATTCAGGCGCGACAGATGCTCGCTGGTGGCCATAAATCGAGCTTTCGTGGGCGCGGTATGGACTTTGATCAGGTGCGACTGTATCAGCCCGGCGATGACGTACGCACCATTGACTGGCGTGTCACAGCTCGCACCCAAACACCCCACACCAAAATATTTAGCGAAGAACGAGAACGCCCGATTCTGGTGATAACCGATCTGCGGGGCCCCATGTTCTTTGGCAGCCAGCGGTTAAAATCGGTGGTCGCCTGTGAAATTTCAGCAGCACTGGCATGGGCAGGCCTCAGCGCCAATGACCGCGCCGGTGGTGTGGTCTTTGGTCAACAGCAGCAGGTGGATGTCAAAGCCCGCCGCAGCCATCATGCGGTATTGCAGTTTATTCATGCCCTGCAGGAATACAGCGCCAAGTTATTAGAGCCACAGGCCGACCGTTATAGCTTGGCGGAAATGCTCGAAGAATCGCGCCGTTTTACCGCCACCGGTAGCAGTATCTTTATTGTTAGCGACTTCCATGATCTCGATGATGACTGCGAGCGGCATCTCTTTGAGTTGGCCCGTCATGGCAATATTAATTTTTGTCATGTCTACGACCAGATCGAAGCCGTATTGCCCGACCCTTCTATTTACGCCGTGAGCGATGGCCAGCAACAAACCATGCTCGACACCGGCAACAGTGAACTGCGCCAGCGGTTTGAAAAAGCTTTTGAAGACCGCAGCCAGCGATTGAAAAAGCTCAGCGAAAAATTCTCAGCGGGCCTGCTCTCTTTTAGCACCGCCGACAATGTGATGTCTGTGTTGGGCCGAGCCTATAGCAAGAAACGCAGCAACGCGCGCAATAGCAATACCAGTACCAGCGGAGGCGATTAATGGAATCAGATCCCTTAGCGCAACTTCGCGATATTCATCTGCCCGAGACTATTTCTTGGTGGCCACTGGCACCGGGCTGGTGGGTACTGATTATTTTATTGGGTCTAGCCACTGGCTGGATAATCTTTAAAGCGGTGCAACGAAAGCGCGCTAATCTGTATCGCCGCCAGGCTACAGCTAAATTGTTAGAGATTGAGCAGAGTGGCAGCTCAGCACCCCTAGCGGATATATTTGTCGTCCTTAAACAGACCGCCAATATCGCCTACCCTAACCAGCAGGCGAGTAGTCTAAGCATCGAAAAGTTTATCGGCTTTTTGCAGAGCAGCTGTGTCACTGGCATCTTTACTGACTTGCCTGACAACCTAAGCTCCGCGCTTTATTCGAGCAGCGACCAGCAGACCCAGACATCTAACACGCCGGCACTGCATGCAAAGGTATTAGCCAGCGCTAAAACCTGGGTCATCGAACACAAACAGGAGGCCAAGCCATAATGCTAGACCTTCTCTGGCCCTGGGCACTGGCCCTTGCACCCCTACCCTTTATCTATCGCTGGTTGCGCAGCCCCGCCGAGTTAAGCATGCGTGCCCTGCGCGCACCCCTGCTCGCGAGCGCCGCACTGAATGCAGGCATCTCTCCTAAAACCACGACCTGGCAGCGTCACCTCCTTCTCGCCATGCTGACGATCTGCTGGTTGAGCACGGTCGCAGCCCTCACACGCCCAGTGTGGATTGGTGAACCTGTGGCCATGCCCACCAATGGCCGAGACATTTTGCTGGCCGTGGATATCTCTGGCAGCATGCAGCAGGAAGATATGGACATTAATGGCCGCCAAGTGAATCGTTTGGTGGCTGTAAAAGCTGTGGTCGGCGACTTTGTAATCAAGCGTGAAGGTGATCGACTGGGGCTTATTTTATTCGGCGAAAAAGCGTATCTACAAACGCCCCTCACCTTTGATCGAAAAACTATGCAGGTCTTATTAAATGAAGCACAGCTCGGTTTTGCCGGCAGTAATGGTACCGCCATTGGTGATGCCATCGGGCTTGCGGTCAAACGATTACAGGATCGACCGGAAAACCATCGGGTGGTTATTCTGCTAACCGACGGCGCCAACAATGCCGGTGAGTTAGACCCCATGGAGGCTGCCGATCTCGCAAAGCGGGCTAAGGTGAAAATATACACCATCGGGATAGGCGCAGAGATGCAAGAAACCTGGGGGCTGTTTGGTAACCGCGTGACTAACCCAAGCGCCGACCTCGACGAGACGGCATTGCAGGGCATAGCCGATACCACGGGCGGGCAGTTCTTCCGCGCTCGGGACCCTCAGGAACTAATGGCTATTTATGCCGAACTCAATCGCCTAGAAGCCATTGAACAGGAAGCAGAAACTATTCGCCCGGTAGCCACTCTGTTTCATTGGCCTCTGGGATTGGCGTTTGCGCTCAGCCTAATAGTCGCTCTGTTTAGCAGTCGCAGGAGCGCCCATGCCTGAATTCTTCGCCGAGCTAATGGCCTCGTCAGCTGACTTTCATTTTCTGCGACCTCTGTGGTTTCTGGGACTCATTCCAGCCGCCCTAGTACTGGCATTATTTCAATGGCGCAAGCGCAGCGCCGGCAACTGGGCACAGATTATAAACCCCGCCCTACTGCCCTTTTTAATGCAGGGCGAGGACGGCAAAAAGCGCCACAGTACCGCCTGGTTAATCACCGGCTTGGCCCTAGCCTGGATACTGAGTTGCATCAGCCTTGCGGGCCCAACTTGGCAGCAGCTACCACAGCCAGTGCACAAAGAAGATTCAGCGTTGATAGTGGTATTCGATTTATCACCTTCCATGCTCGCCCAAGATATTAAACCCAGCCGCCTAGTTCGCGCCCGCTACAAGTTAATTGATATTCTTAAGAAACGCCACGAAGGATTTACTGCGCTGGTGGTCTATGGCGGTGAGGCCCATACGGTTTCGCCCCTAACCGAAGACAGCAATACCATTATTAGTCTGGTGCCAATTCTGCACCCTACCCTGTTACCCGAGTACGGCAGTAATACCGAAGAAGCCATAGAAATCGCCCTCGAGCTGGCGATTAACGGGGGTTACGAACAGGCGGATATTTTATTAATAACCGACGGCGTGGCGCGCTCCGCGTTTGGCACCATTCAGTCAATGGTCTCCCAAGCTGGCAAATTTAGGCTCTCTATTTTGGGCGTAGGCACTGATCAGGGTGCACCTATTCCTCTGGGTGATGGCGGCTTTGTTAAAGACAGTCGCGGCGCTATTTTAATTCCAAAATTAGCCGCCTCCTCACTGCAAGCACTGGCCTCGGCACAGGGCGGCAACTACCAAACTATTAGTGCGGGGGACAGCGACATTGAGCAAATACTCGCCGTGACAGAACAGCTATTCCCCGATGCCACTAGAGAACTAGATCGTTCATTTGACCTCTGGGACGACCAAGGCTATTGGCTGGCCATACTTTTATTGCCAGCCCTGGTATTAAGTTTTCGCAGAGGCGCAGTGGTTACGTTGCTCTTTGCTCCGCTACTATTTAGTAGTCATCCCGTCGAGGCATTAGACTGGAATGACCTGTGGCAAACCCCCGATCAGCAGGGCGCTCAGGCATTAGAAGAGGGAAACCTAGAGGCTGCTCAATCACTCTTTGACGACGACCAATGGCGTGGCAGCGCCGCCTATAAAGCCGGCGACTACGATCAGGCCATCGATGACTTTTTAGGCGCCGAAACAGCCGCCGCCCATTACAACCGCGGTAATGCCCTAGCAAAATCCGGCGACCTTGAAGGCGCAATCGAAGCCTATAATCAGGCCCTAAAACAGCAACCAGAGATGGAAGATGCCGCGGCCAATCGCGACCTTATTGAAAAGCTAAAAGAGCAGCAAGAAGACTCTTCGGAACAGCAGGACCAAGAACAAGACCAAGACAAGAAAGACAACAAGGATCAGCAGGACCAGGATCAACAACAGCAGCAAGAAAACGGCGATCCCCAGCCCTCAGATTCCAGCGACGAACCGCAGGAACAGGATCAACAGAACCAGCAACCAGAAGAGACAGAGCAAGAAAAAGAAGAGCGAGAGCAAGCCGAAAAAGAGGCCAAAGAGCAAGAAGCTCAGGAGCAGAAAGAAAAACAACAGCAGGAACAACAAGACAAAGAGCAGCCGCAAGAAGCACAGGCCGAGCCCACCGACGAAGAGAAACAGGCCCAGCAAGAAATAGAACAGATGTTGCGCAGAGTGCCCGATGATCCCGGCGGTCTGCTGCGTGCAAAATTCCGCTACCAGTCGCGACAACGTGCACTGGAGCCAAAACGCCCCAAGCCACCCAACGACGAAGAGCGCTGGTAAATGACTCGATATTTTTACAAAAACGGATTTCTTTTTACTGCACTATTAATACTGACCACAGTGGGAATATCTACCCTAAGCTGGGCAGAGCTAACGTCAAAAGTAAACCGCACAGTACTCGACAGCAACGAAACCTTGCAGCTCCGTGTGCGACTCGACGCGCAGGCGTTTACGTCAGAGCCTGATTTTACGCCGTTGCAAACCGATTTTGAAATTCTATCCAACAGTCGTCAGCAGCAGTATTCCAGTGTTAACGGCAAAGCGGTTTCTTACACCGATTGGAATTTAACACTGCTACCCAAGCGTATCGGCATTATTTTAATTCCCTCATTAAAGTACAAAAGAGAAATTAGTAACGCCGTAGAAGTTACCGTTCGCGCCGCCTCTACTTCTGGATCTGCGGCTAGCGGCAAACAACCCATTTACACAGAAACACTGGTGGACAAATCTGCAGTCTATATCCAGGAACAAATAATACTCACCCATCGACTCTACACCTCCGTGCAGTTACGAGACTACAGCCTCTCAGACCTGGATATTCCCGGTGCCATTGTCCAGCGCCTCGGCGACAGTCAATTTCAAAAAGTCATTAACGGCAGAAACTATTTAGTACTAGAAGTGCGCTATGCAATATTCCCCCAGAGCAGTGGCAAACTCGATATTCCCCTACTGCGCTTTGGTGCCTATGAAACCACTAGCCGCAGTCAATTTGGTTCCTTTTCCAGTCGGGGTAATCGCATATTTCGCGACACCGATGCTAAAAGAATCGACATCATGGCCAGACCTACCCATGTGCCCGCCGATGAATGGATGCCCAGCAGTAAAGTTGAGCTAAGCGAACAGTGGAGCGGCGACCTCGATAGTCTCATCGTTGGCGAGCCCATAACCAGAACCATTCGCATCAATGCTCAGGGACTAACCGGGGCACAGATAATACCGCTGCCAATCATTGAGAGCCCTAGCTATAAGGTGTATCCAGACCAGCCACAGCTTGAGGAACAGGCGATTGGAGATGGCGTGTTGGGTACGCGCACAGAGTCTTTAGCACTGGTGCCTAATCGAGCCGGTGAGCTCGTTATTCCAGCCATAGAGATGCGCTGGTGGGACACCAAAAACCAACGTATGCAAACAGCCAGCCTTCCCGCCACCAAGGTTCAGGTGGCCCCCAGCACGGCGATTATTAATAACACACCATTAGCGGCCAATACCCCCCTAACAACCATGGAACCCCTTGATTTAAATCCAGAGTCAGCCGGTTTCTTTGGCAGTGCAGGATCTGCCGAGCCATCGATGCTGGTAAAACTGTCACTGGTATTTAATGCATTGTTACTGGCCACTATCGCCCTACTATTGTTGGGTCGCCGCAAGCAGCGCAGTATTAAGAAAACCAGTAGCGAACAGAAAACTTCTCCGTTACTTAACTTAAAGCAGCAGCTAAAAGCTATTGAGATAGAGGCTAACAACAATAATCTGATGGCAATGCGTGATGGGATTGTCGCCTGGGGTCAGTGCCTCTTTGCAGAGACGCCACCGACAACCTTAAAGGCCCTTAGCCTGCTCTTAGACGATGCAGAGTTGCAGCAGCAATTTGCTCAGCTAGATCGCCAGCTCTATAAGGGTGAGGCCGAAAGTACTGAGGACAACTTGGATATTAGTTTGTTATTGCAGCGTTTAAAGCAGCAGTCTACTTTTTCCCGCAACAGCGTATCCAGTTCAGGCAATGGGCTTAAGCCGCTCTATCCTGAGTAACAAGGTAGGAAGTAGTAAGTTGTAAATAAAAAGGAAGCAGAAGACAGACGCGTTAAGCGGTTACTGGCTTCTGTATGGCAATGGTATTGGTCGAACGCTCAACGGAATTGTCAGCCTTTAAATAAACCAGCTTAGGTTTATGCACAGCCGCCTCAACCTCAGAAAACTGCCCATAGGTGGCAATAATAATACGATCCCCCACCTGGCATTTTCGTGCCGCCGCACCATTGATAGAGATAATCCCAGAACCTGCTTCAGCAACGATAACGTAAGTAGTAAACCGCTCACCATTGGTCACGTTGTAAATATCAATCTGTTCAAACTCGCGCATATCAGACAGCGCCAGTAAGTCGGCATCAATCGCGCAAGAACCGTCATACCAGAGTTCTGCCTGAGTGACCGAGGCCATGTGTAGCTTAGCTTTTAGAAAATTCGACAACATATTTAGAAGTCCTTTTTAAATAACAAACTGCTCTACTCAATAGTTACTGTGCCTTTATAGGCTAATGCTCAAATTATCAATCAATCGTGCTGACTCAGTAAACATAGCACCTAGAATGGTAATTTCAAGGTCATCATCCGCGGCTTGATCCAGTGTTTTACTGTTACAGATCGTGACGTAATCTATTTTAAAGCCCGCTTCAATGATGCGTGATTTAGCCGTTCCTTCCAAACCAACAAAGTCACGGTTACCCGCTTTAATCTCTTCTGCTATCCAGGCCAAACTATCTTTAAGTACTATCACTAGGGGCCGCTCTTCAGCCGTAATATAGCTGTTGCGCGAGCTCATCGCCAAACCGTCTGGCTCTCTATGAATAGGCGCAGAGCTAATTTGGATGGGCATACACAGGTCTTCTGCCATACGACGAATTACGGCCAACTGCTGGTAATCTTTGATACCAAAAATCGCTTCGTCGGGCTGTACTATATTGAACAGTTTGCTAACCACGGTGGTTACACCTTCGAAATGGCCCGGGCGGCTAGCACCACAGAGAACATCGGTCATGGTTGGGCAAATAACCCGGCTCTGGGTATCAAGACCATTGGGGTACATTTCGATATCGTCTGGATGAAAAAGATAGTCACAGCCAGCATCACGAAGCTTGTCGCAATCGCCCTGGTAGGTGCGGGGATATTTGTCCCAGTCTTCGTTAAGACCAAACTGTAGCGCGTTTACAAAGATCGAGCAGACGACTATGTCGTTAGTCTCGCGGGCCTGTTTAATGAGGGCTAAATGCCCACCGTGGAGGTTGCCCATGGTGGGCACAAAACCAATGCGCAGTCCCTTGAGGCGATCTTTATTTAAATCGTCTCTAAGACCACTGACGGTATGGAAGACCTTCATTAACGAAATCCTTAATTATTGGAAATAGTTCTGCTTAAAAGTTAAGAATACTAGTTGTCAGAAAAGTGATCACCAGCCAGATTTTCAAAGCGCGTATACTTACCCATAAACATTAATCGGCAGGTGCCAATTGGACCATTACGCTGCTTGCCAAGAATGATCTCAGCGGTGCCCTTATCGGGACTGTCTTCGTTATACACCTCATCACGGTAGATAAAGGCAATAACATCCGCATCCTGCTCAATGGCGCCAGATTCACGGAGATCCGCGTTTACAGGGCGTTTGTTGGGCCGCTGTTCCACATTTCGACTGAGCTGGGACAGCGCGATCATTGGGCATTCATATTCTCTGGCCAGACCTTTAAGCTCACGGGATATCTGCGAGATTTCTTGTACTCGCCCTTCCGCAGAATTAGTGCCGCTCATCAGCTGCAGGTAATCCACCATAATCATGCCTGGCTGGGCCTGCTCGTAAAGAGCCTCAGTGTCGGCTGGGGTATCTGCACCATGTTCCTGATGCCACTGGGCACGTAACTGGTCCACACGCTCGCGGGTGAACTGCTTGATACGGTTGCGCATTTCCAAGGTGGTAATGCCCGCCGAATCATCAATAAACAGAGGTCGATCTTTAAGTCGCTGTGCCGCACTGCTGAGGCGCGGCCAATCATCTTCGACTAGGTTGCCCGAGCGCATACGCGTTGCATCAATCTTGCCAATGGAAGAGAGCATACGCATGACTAGGCTGCTGGCTGGCATCTCAAGCGAGAAGACCAGTACCGGACGATTCTGATGAAGGGTGGCGTGTTCTACCATGTTCATGGCGAAGGCCGTTTTACCCATGGAGGGTCGTCCAGCGATAATAATTAAATCTGATTTCTGCCAGCCGGAGGTCATGGCATCCAGATCGGAGAACCCAGTGCTGAGGCCAGTAATATCGGCGTCATTTTTGAACAGTTCATCGAGCCGCTCAACCGCTTCTTTAATGAGGGTATTAACTTCTTTAAAACCGCCCTTTTTGGGGCGATTTTCAATAATTTCTTGGAGTCGACTCTCGGCTTCGGCCAACAGTTTAGAGCTATCCCAACCGAGGGGATTGTAGCCTTTGCGCACTATATCGCTGGCCGCGCCTATCAGTTGGCGAACGATCGAACGCTCAAGCACAATCTGGGTGTAGGCTTTAATATTGGCGGAGCTTGGAGTGCTATGGGCGAGATCAACCAGATACTCGGCACCACCCACGGCACTGAGATCATTATTATTTTGTAGGAATTCAGAGAGGGTAATCGGGTCGAACGGCTGGCCATCTGCAGACAGACTGTGCATGGCATTAAAGATCAGCTGGTGATCTTTGCTGTAAAAATCGCTGTCTGCCAACACTTCTGCAATAGAATCAAAAGCATCATTTTTCAGCATTAAACCACCGAGTACAGCCTGCTCAGCCTCAATTGAATGAGGGAGTGGTTGACTGACGGTAGGTTCCGCAAAAAGTGCTTCGTTCATACCAGAAATCTTACTCTGTGGTTATAAGGTTAATTTGCCCGCGAAAACAAAAACGGCACTGCATCTTATTAAGAAGCGGTGCCGTTATGCAATGCTTTACTGATATCTGACTTATTTACTCAGCAGCCAGACTGCAGGAATTACTCTGCTTCAATAATAACAGTGACCGTCTCAACAACGTCGAGGTGCAGCTGAACTTCAACTGTAAACTCTCCAACGTGGCGGAAAGCGCCATCTGGAAGGTTAATCTCGCTCTTGCTGATCTCGCCGCCGGCTGCGTTAATCGCATCTTCCAACTCACGAACACCAATAGAGCCAAACAGCTTGCCTTCATCACCAGCGATAGCGCTAATAGTAATGGTACCCGCAGCTTGCAGCTTAGTAGCACGAGCCTGAGCTTCGCCCAGTTTCTCAGCAGCAGCAGCTTCAAGGCCAGCACGGCGTGTTTCGAAGTCGATGATGTTGGCTTCAGTAGCAAATACAGCCTTGCCCTGAGGAACCAAATAGTTGCGGCCGTAACCAGCTTTAACAGTAGCTTTGTCGCCAATGTTACCCAATTTGCCAATCTTTTCTAGAAGAATAACTTGCATCTTAATAGCCTCTTTTTCTTACTATCTGCCCAATGTTAGCGGTTTTTAGTCGCCGCCAATCTTGCGCGTAAATTCAATATGCTGTCAGCAAATCCCAGACCAACCAGCAGTAACGCTGTTGAAGATCCAGCAAACACCAACCCAAAATACAGTAGACCCAGCCACTGACCACCCAACTTCAAAAACCCGATGCTGTGGTGAACCAAAGCCAGTCCGCAGACCAGTAACGGTACTGCCAAAAGCTGCATCCAGGGTTTGTATTCGCTTGGCAAATACATCCCAGCTAAAACAGCAGCTATCAACAACAGCGCAACGCTGCTATCTAATCTTAAACCGTGGAATTCTTGTTGAAATCCACCTGGGTTATACAGCAGTGCTTGCCACCATCTGGAGACTAACAAACTCGCTATCGCGCTGAGTGTTAGCATCCAGGCCATAAGACCCAATATAAATTGACGCCCCGGAATAAAGGGCGTCTCTTCTAACTTTTGCTCTTCGGCTATCTGCTCGAACATGTCGCTTACATCTTGCACGAACTGATCAATAGCAGCTGAAAAAAACCAGCCAAAACCGAGTGCGATAACAACGCCAACCACCACCGATAACAGCATGGTCCACTGCCATGAGGCAGTAACTCGCAGCACATTGGCCGCGACCACCATCATAAACAGTGCAGCTACTGACACTAAGGTTAGCAGCTGGTTTCCATCACTGAGGTAGTAAGTACCTATGAGCGGCAAAACTGCCCATAGGGATACGATTAAACCCTCAGCACTTCCTTTACGAAGTGTTACCAAGCCAATGGTTGCCGGGCTAACAAAGGGAAAAATATTTCCCAATAGCGCCACGATACAAGCCTGGGCTCGCCCGCGCATAATAAATTCAGCTAGGGCACGCAAAAGTACTATTCCTTAAATTACTTGTGGCTATCTGTATAAGGTAGCAACGCAATGTAGCGAGCGCGCTTGATAGCTTCAGACAACTCACGCTGGTAGCGTGCTTTGGTACCAGTGATGCGGCTAGGAACGATCTTGCCGCTCTCAGAGACATAACCTTTCAAAGTGTCTAAATCTTTATAATCGATTTCAGTTGCGCCTTCGGCGGTGAAACGACAAAATTTTCTACGACGTACAAACTTAGCCATGCTTATTCTCCTTTATCCGCTTCAACAGCAGGTGCTTCTTCGGCTACGGGTGCTTCTTCAGCAGGAGCTTCAGCGGCAGCGGTTGCAGCAGCAGCGGCATCAGCAGCAGCTTTGGCTTCATCAGCCTTAGCTTTAGCAACGTTGCGACGCTCACGCGCTTCTTTGTCAGCTTTTTCAGCATTTTCCAGCTTCATAATCGGTGATTCACCAGTAACGGCTTCGTCACGACGAATAACCATGCTGCGCAAAACAGCATCGTTGTAGCGGAAAGTGGAGTTCAACTCATCCAGAACTTCTTGAGTACACTCAACGTTCATTAGGATGTAATGAGCTTTGTGAATTTTGTTGATAGGGTAGGCCAACTGACGGCGCCCCCAATCTTCTTTACGGTGAACTGAACCGCCGCCCGCTTCTACTGAAGCAGTGTAGCGTTCAACCATACCGGGGACTTGCTCGCTCTGATCTGGATGGACCAGGAACACGATTTCGTAATGACGCATTGTATCTCCTCGTGGCTTTAATAGTCTCCCGCTAACGCCAATTTGGTCGTTGCAGTGAGACAAGGAGTGCCTGAACGTATGTCCAGACGCTTTTGTGACGCGCGATTATAGTGATTCGACCCCTCGGTTGCAACCGCCTAAGAAGAAAGATTACAGAAGGATAAACCGCCCAAGTAGCTGGGTTTCGGGTGCAGTTTTAGATACGGGCTCGCAGACTAAAAACCGAGCGCACATTGGTACGCGGGCGATCCAATATATAGGTAATGGCCATCTCCTCACAGGACACCACCACATGGACCAGAATAACCAGTCTAAAAAAGGTATCTGCATCCAATAACACAAGCACATAATAAGCCGGCGCCATCAGCACCGCCGTGGCCTTAGCCCCCCAGGTGTGATAACTCGGATACTCACCAAACTTGTACAGAGCCATAAGGATTGGCGCAATAAAAAACAGTACTGTAGCCAACACATAGCCCGCTTGGGCGGAAAATACCGCCGGCCAGATCCAGTACAGGCCTAGAATCATGGCGCCGTAGGTCAGCATATCTCCCCAGCTATCCAGCTTAGCCCCCAGATCACTGGTCTGGTTCAGTTTTCGCGCAAAATACCCATCCAGCACATCACTGAGTAGAGAAATAACCAGCACCCCCAAAAAAGCCTCCCCATCGCGGATATACGCTAGGCCCATTAATACCGGAACCAGCGCCAACCGCAGCAGACTTAATAAGTTGGGAATCGTGTAAATAGAACGCTCCATAGTTGCCATTAAAATCCCTCTATTGATAACAAATACATCCCTGTATAAGTATTAGATTAGCGGTAAATTAGTGTGAAATCCAACGTTCTATATCAATAAAAGCGCAAGCTATTAGGCTCGCTATTGGAAGGCCGATTAAAGAGCCTATTAAATGGCAACCCTTCGCTGACGGACTACTTCAAACAAACAAATACCCGTCGCCACCGACACATTGAGGCTACTCACCCCACCGGCCATAGGTAGCTTGCCGAGAAAATCACATTGTTTCATGGTCAATTGACGCATACCCGAACCCTCAGCGCCCATCACCAGCACCATAGGTCCCTTCAGATCCAGATCATAGATAAACTTGTCAGCCTCACCAGTAGTGCCCACGACCCAGGCGCCCTGCTGCTGGAGCTTTTCCAGAGTACGGGTAAGGTTTGTCACCATCACCAACGGCATGGTTTCAGCGGCACCACAGGCAACCTTAGAGACCACCGGAGTCAAACCCACAGAATTATCTTTGGGCACAATCACCGCATGAACACCGGCACCATCTGCAGAGCGCAGGCAGGCACCTAAATTATGGGGATCAGTTACCCCATCCAACATCAGAAAAAAGGCATCGCCACCCTTCTCTTCCGCCAGATTCAGTAAAAAGTTTTCATCATAGGTTTGTCCAGGACTACAGAGTGCCATAACACCCTGATGGCGGCCCTCAGCCTTCTCATCAAGCCGCTTTGAGGTCGCCCACTGCAATGTCACGCCATGCTGTTCTGCCAGCTTGTGGATTTTTTGCAAACGATCATCCGTTCGCCCACGCTGCACATGCAACTCTTTCACCCGTTGGGGTGACGACTTAAGCATGGTATGCACCGCATGAATGCCATAAATCCAATCCACAAAACTCTCCTACCGCGTCTATTAAAAATGAAAGGCGTCAATCGCCGATTGCGCATTGTACTGGCTTTGGGCAAAATCCAAGCATAAATAATCCGGACCTATCTAGAATGACGAGTGACACAAATAGCACCATGACTAACAGCCTGCCCACCGCCAATTTAATGCGTCGCCTCGCGGCACTCATCTACGATGCCTTCTTGCTGTTTGCCATTACCCTCGGCTATGGCGGCCTGTTACTGATCATTAAAATACTGTTCAACGGCCTCGACGACCTAGAAAATATTCAGCCTGGGGTATTTGTGCAATGGTTGAGCTTCTTCGGCTGGCTCGGCGCCATGTCGGGTTACTACTTTATATGCTGGCGCAAACAGGGCCAGACTCTCGGCATGAAAGCCTGGCGCATCCGCCTGCAGCAAGCCGATGGCTCGCTCGCCAGCGCCCAGCAATGCCTAAGCCGCAGCCTACTGGCAACCCTGTCGCTGGCCTTTTTTGGCATAGGCTATTTATGGTGCCTAGTACCACCGGCCAAAGAATGCCTCCACGACCGCTACACTGGCACTCAGGTAGTTACACTCTCAAAAGAAAAAAAATAAAATACAGAGCATCGGGGCACTATCTATGAGCAACATGAGCAACTTAATTATCGCGCTAGATCAGGGAACCACTTCCTCAAGAACCATTCTCTTTGATCAGCGCTATCAAATTGTCGAACAGGCCCAACAAGAGTTCACCCAACACTTCCCCGAAGATGGCTGGGTAGAGCACGACCCCATGGATATCTGGAACACCACATTAGCCACCGCCAAAGAGGCCATGGCCAGTGCCGGGGTAACTGCCAAAGATATTGCCGCCATTGGTATCACCAATCAGCGGGAGACCACGGTCATCTGGGATCGCCACACGGGCCAACCCATTTACAATGCCATTGTCTGGCAAGATCGACGCACCGCAGCCTTCTGTAACCAACTTAAAGAACAGGGCCTTGAAACTAGCGTCACCGAAAAAACCGGCCTGCTATTAGACCCCTATTTCTCCGCCACCAAAGTCGCCTGGATTCTCGACAATGTTCCTGGCGCTCGCGACAGAGCCGAACGGGGCGAACTGGCCTTTGGTACCGTGGATAGCTGGCTGCTGTGGAATCTCACCGATGGCGAGCATGCAACAGACGCCACCAATGCCTCGCGCACCATGCTCTACAATATTCATCGCGCTGACTGGGACGATGAGCTACTCGACCTATTTAATGTACCGCGATCATTGCTCCCCGCAGTTAAAGACAGCGCCGCCGATTTTGGCACCACCAGTTTGCTGGGCGACCCCATCAATATTTACGGCATTGCCGGTGATCAACAAGCCGCCACATTAGGCCAAGCCTGTTTTGATGTGGGCATGATGAAGTCCACTTACGGCACCGGTTGCTTTGCCCTACTTAACACCGGAAGCACGGCAGTCACCTCAACCAATCGCCTACTGACCACTATTGCCTACCAGCTGGATGGCAAGCCTACTTACGCCCTTGAAGGCTCCATATTTATTGCCGGTGCCGCCGTGCAGTGGTTGCGCGATGGTTTGGGCATTATCGAATCTGCCAGCCAATCCGGCCAACTCGCCAAAGACGCAGACCCTAGCCAATCAGTGTATATGGTGCCTGCCTTCACCGGCTTAGGCGCACCCTGGTGGGATGCTGATGCTCGTGGGGCTCTATTGGGTTTAACCCGCGGCACAGGCCCAGCAGAAATTGCCAAGGCTGCTTTGGAATCGGTGTGTTATCAAACATTGGATTTATTAAACGCCATGCGCGCAGACTGGACCCAAGAAGCCGAGACCGTTTTAAGAGTTGATGGCGGCATGGTCGCCAGTGATTGGACCATGCAATGTTTGGCGAATATTTTACAGGCGCCAGTAGATCGTCCGGTGATCGCCGAGACTACCGCTTTAGGTGCGGCTTGGTTAGCAGGATCGCGAGCAGGTGTCTGGCCAGATCGGGCTGGGTTTGCGGCAAGTTGGCAGTTAGAGAGTAACTTTGTACCGCAGATGTCGGTTGAAGACAGAGATTTAAAGGTAGCTGGGTGGAATAAGGCGGTTCGGCGCGTACTGAGTTAAAGGGCTAGACTAAACAGAAGGATCTGGTGCGGGGCATAGCCAGTCACCCTGTTTCGATCGATTCCATGGGTTGCTGGTTTTCAGCGCTCAGATAACTCGCTTTGCTCAAACAGATCTTCGCTCAACCTGAAAATCAGCAACCCATAAGCGGAATCTGACTGATCGAAACAGGGTGACTGGCTTTGCTTCAGGGGTCTGCCGGTGTATGGTTTTTTGGGTGAATACAATTAGGATTTTAGAGGGATACTGTGATGATTAAAACTATAATTGCGGCAAGTTTGTTGCTGGTTGGTTGTGGTGTGGAAGAGCAAAACGCTGGAAATCCGCTGAGTTTGTACACCTTTGACTGTGGATCCATTGAGATATCTAATCTCGACGCATTTTCCTCGAACGGCGACTACGCTGGACTGTCGGGCAGCCTGACCAACACCTGCTATCTAATCCGTCACCCCCAGGGAGATCTGTTATGGGATCTCGGCTTGCCTGATGCCTTAGTTGGCATTGGCCCCCAGACTGAGGGCATTTTTACCACGACACTTGAAAGAACATTAATCGAACAGCTAGCCGATATCGGCCTGACAGCACAGGATATTGAGTTTATTTCAATCTCTCACAGCCATTTTGACCACAGCGGTCAGGCGGCCCTTTTCCCAGAGAGTCAGTGGCTGGTGAATAAAAATGAATTTGATTACATGTTCAGCACAGACGCAAACAAAGCTCAGAACGCAGCCTTTGCCGAGCTTAGTAATAGTATCCACACAGGCAATCTTGATGTGTTTGGTGATGGCTCAGTCATGATTCTCGAACTGCCAGGACATACACCCGGACATAGTGCGCTGCAAGTTAATCTGCCTGAAAGCGGCCCTATTCTTCTTACAGGTGATCTCTACCACCGCACCGAAAGCCGCGAGCTAAAGCGTGTTCCAAGATTTAATACCGACGAACCTCAAACTAGAGAATCGATGGACCTCTTTGAAATGTTGGCGACAGAATCTGGTGCGCGAGTGATTATTCAGCACGAGCCAGTAGATGTAGCTACTTTGCCCAAACCACCTGCGTTCTTAAGATAGTTCACAGCAATGAGAAGAGATCCCTCGTCGCGCTGCTCTGTCGGGATGACAGATTGTGAGCGTGCAAACCTTGCGATCCCGAACACCCTTGTCATTCCGAACGCAGTGAGGAATCTCCCCACAAACCCGGTCCAACCCAAAGCCAACCAGCACCCCATATTGTCCAAATGACAGATATTAGCCACCCCACACCACCGCAATTTTAAAGTCACCAACAGGGCCATAGAATTGGCAGAACAGAGCCCGTCACCCTGTTTCGATCAGTCAGGTTCCGCTTATGGGTTAAGGGTTTTCAGGTCGAGCGAAGATCTGTTTGAGCGTAGCGAGTTATCTGAGCGCTGAAAATCGTCAAGCCATGGAATCGATCGAAACAGGGTGACGGGCTCTGTACCCGCACCACACCCAATCAACCACCACGCCTCAATAAATACAACCCAACCCCCATACAAAGAAGCACCGGCATCAGCACAGCCAGAACCGCAGGAAAACCAAATACAATACTAAACGGCCCCAACATATCCTGAATAATCTTAAAGCTAATACCAATCACCACACCAACAAAAATACGCAGCCCCATGGTGGAATCTCGAAGGGGGCCAAACACAAAAGAGATACCAATCAAAACCAGCCCAATAATCACCAGAGGCTGTAATACCTTGCGCCAATAGGCTAATTCGTACACCGAGGT
This sequence comes from Porticoccaceae bacterium UBA1989, assembly GCA_002335945.1. Taxonomy (GTDB): domain Bacteria; phylum Pseudomonadota; class Gammaproteobacteria; order Pseudomonadales; family Porticoccaceae; genus HTCC2207. The sequence goes on along the minus strand of DDDD01000146.1, from coordinate 42 downwards.
ATCCGCATTTTGCAGTTCCAAGAAATTGATGTAGTTGTACAG
>DDDD01000151.1 GCA_002335945.1 Porticoccaceae bacterium UBA1989 | reverse complement strand
CCCCAAGGGTATTTCTAGTCAATCCACCCGAGTGCACCTCCCCCCAAAACCCCCTAACCTCGACGAACAACTTAAAATCTGTCATCCTAAAATAAAGCGGGCCGCGAAGATAAGAAAGCACGCATAGGGAGAGCATCAAAATGACCAAAGAAATCTACCATCATCAGGGCGAGAACCTTCCGCCTGAAACACAGCATGATCAGCAATCTATCTCAGAAGAAAATCTAAATAACTATTGGCGGGCAAACCTAGGCTTGCTGGCTAAGCTACTCAGCGTCTGGTTTGTTGTTTCCTTTGGCTGCGGTATTTTATTGGTGGACTGGCTTGATCAGTTCTCCTTTTTTGGTTTTAAGCTTGGCTTCTGGTTTGCTCAGCAAGGGGCCATCTATGTGTTTGTCGCCCTTATCTTTATCTACTCCTGGCGCATGAAGGTTCTCGAACGCCGGTTCGGGGTGGATGATGACGAGGAACATTCATCATGACGACACAGATGCTGACTTACCTGTTTGTGGGTGCCTCTTTCATACTCTATATAGGGATCGCTATCTGGTCTCGCGCCGATTCAACCAAAGATTTTTATGTGGCCGGTGGTGGCGTGCATCCAGTGTTAAACGGTATGGCCACTGCAGCAGACTGGATGAGTGCTGCCTCGTTTATTTCGATGGCGGGTATTATTTCTTTTATGGGCCGAGACGGCGCGGTCTATCTGATGGGTTGGACGGGTGGCTATGTATTGCTCGCCCTGTTACTGGCACCCTATCTGCGTAAGTTTGGGCGCTTTACAGTGCCAGACTTTATTGGCGAACGCTATTACTCCAAGACCGCTCGTATTGTTGCGGTGGTCTGTTTGATCTTTATTTCTTTTACCTATGTGGCCGGACAGATGCGCGGCGTAGGCATAGTTTTCTCAAGATATCTTGAGGTGGATGTTAGCACTGGCGTGATTATCGGCATGGCCGTGGTATTTATGTACGCGGTACTCGGCGGCATGAAAGGCATCACCTACACCCAGGTAGCCCAATACTGCGTGCTGATTTTTGCCTATATGGTCCCGGCCATATTTATCTCAATTATGATCACCGACAACCCTATTCCACAGTTGGGTTTTGGCTCTGAGGTTAATGACGGATCTGGTTTGTCGGTATTACAAAAGCTCGATGGTGTATTAATGGATCTGGGTTTTAACGCCTATACAGAGGGGACCAAATCCACCATTGATGTCTTTGCGATTACCGCCGCCCTGATGTTCGGTACCGCTGGCCTGCCCCATGTGCTGGTGCGTTTTTTCACGGTGCCTAAGGTTTCAGATGCGCGCCTATCTGCAGGTTACGCATTAGTATTTATCGCTATTTTGTACACCACAGCACCAGCCGTTGCCTCCTTTGCACGACTTAACCTAGTTGATACTGTGCACAACAGCAGTTACGAACAGGCACCTGAATGGTTTAGTAATTGGGAACAAACCGGCCTAGTTGGCTGGGAAGATAAGAACGATGACGGAATCATGCAGTACAGTGCTGGCAGCAAAAACGAAGTCAGTATTGATCGCGACATTATGGTGCTGGCCAATCCGGAAATTGCCAACTTGCCCGGTTGGGTTATCGCCCTTGTCGCTGCGGGTGGCGTAGCTGCGGCACTTTCCACTGCAGCAGGATTACTCTTAGTGATATCCAGTGCGATCTCTCACGATGTTTTAAAGCAGACATTGATGCCCAATATCAGCGAGAAACAAGAGCTATTTTATGCGCGACTGGCGGCGGCCGTGGCCGTCTGTATTGCCGGATTATTTGGTATCTACCCACCGGCCTTTGTGGCTCAGGTGGTGGCTTTTGCCTTTGGCTTGGCCGCGGCCTCGTTATTCCCTGCACTGTTAATGGGAATATTTTACAAGCCTATGAATAAAGAAGGCGCTATTACTGGCATGCTGGTTGGCCTAATATTTACCTTTACCTATATTGTGTACTTCAAGTTCGTATCGCCAGAATTTAACAGTGCGGAATACTGGCTATTCGGTATCTCGCCAGAGGGAATCGGCTTTATTGGGATGCTGCTTAATATAATAAGCGCCTATGGGGTTAGCCGGGTCACCAGCCCACCGCCATTAAACGTGCAAAATCTCGTCGACGATATTCGCATACCTGCAGGCGCAGGGGTTGCTCACAAACACTAACATCTATAATTATAATAAGAGACCGACATGAATCTATCATTTAAGAAATGGATGACTCGTCTAGTTAAACTCACTGCGATAACCGGTGTTTTGGTGATAGCAGTGCTGGTTTATCTAAGCCCAGAAAAACCTCCTGCCAGCCAAGCCTTTATCAATGGCAACGTTATTACCATGGATGCTGACAGCAGCATTGCCCAGGCGGTGTTTGTACAGCAGGATCGAATTATTGCCGTGGGCGACAACGATCAAATCGCAGCGCTTATTACAGACAGCAGCATAGTTCATGATTTACAGGGTAAAACATTACTACCCGGCTTAATTGACTCTCACAGCCACTTTCCCGGGTCTGGCATCTCATTGTTTGTGGCCGATCTGCGCAGCCCACCGGTTGGCCTGATCACCAATATGTCTGCCCTGCTAAAACGCTTGCAAGAAAAAGCCAAAGACACGCCCAAAGGCGAATGGGTCACCGGCTTTGGTTACGATAATTTAATGTTGGATGAAGACCGCCACCCCAGCCGCGATGAACTTGATCAAGCCCTGCCTGATCACCCCGTGTTTATATTGCATGTCTCCGGGCATATGGGCGTCACCAATTCATTAGGTTTAATTGCGGCCAACATTTCGCAGGAGAGCCGCGATCCCAAAGGCGGCCACTATGGGCGCGATACAACCGGGCGCCTTAATGGGTTGTTAGAAGAACATGCCGCAACGCCCCTTCAAGAACAGATGCTAGACCTAGGTGTCCTTAAGTTTTTACGCATGGTTAGTTACTCGAGCGATGACTACTTAAAGACTGGCGTCACCTCAGCACAAAATGGCGCCATCTCTGCAGAGATGGCTCAGGGCTTAAGTCTCGCAAGCCGACTTAACCTGACGCCATTACGCCTAGAGCTATGGCCACAGTTCGACACCTTCGGCCGTGCCTTTCTAGATGGCACAGCCAAAGTGGAAGACTATAATCGAGACAGGCTAAATGTTGGCGCTATTAAAGTCAT
>DDDD01000166.1 GCA_002335945.1 Porticoccaceae bacterium UBA1989 | reverse complement strand
AAGCAAAGTATTCTGTCGCCACTGTCCGCTGCTGTTGTCAGCATTGATATTACTGAGGGGCAGCTTGTCGATAAAAATCAGATTGTCGCCGTTCTTGAATCTATGAAAATGCAGACCGCGATTCATGCGCCCATTGCTGGTGTAGTTGCTAATCTGTCTATTGTGTTGGATGCCACTATTCAGGCCGGGCAGTTAATCTGCGAGATAGAATCCGCAGATACTCAGAATGCCCGCACCAGTGCAACGGTTGCTGAGGCTGTTCCAAGCGGCACTGATAATGGGCTGACCCAGCTTAACCAAGAGCTCGCCTATAGTCAGGATGATGCCCGCCCAGACGCGGTTGCCAGGCGTCATGCCAGGGGTTATCGCACGGCACGAGAAAATCTTTATGGCCTCTGTGACCCGGATTCATTTATTGAATACGGCCAGCTTGCCGTAGCCGCTCAGCGCGACCGTAAAACAGCCAACGCCCTAAAAATGGAGACTCCCGCCGATGGTGTGATTACCGGTTTGGCCACAATTAATGGGGCAGAATTTGGCGAACAGGTCGCTCAGGTGGCGGTGATCGTCAATGATTACACTGTCCTGGCAGGCTCTCAGGGTTATTTCCACCATCGCAAGATCGATCGCATACTGGATCAGGCCCACAAGTTTGGTCTGCCGGTCGTTATGTATACCGAAGGCGGCGGCGGGCGACCGGGTGACACGGACGTTAAAACTCAGATTGCTGGGTTAGATGTTCCCTCATTTGCCAACTGGGCAGGGCTCAGTGGTCAGGTGCCATTAATTGCCGTCAATAACGGTTACTGCTTTGCGGGTAATGCGGCGCTGTTTGGCTGTGCTGATATTCGTATCGCTACCAAAACCTCCTGGATAGGCATGGCTGGCCCCGCGATGATTGAGGGCGGTGGTCTGGGTAGCTATAAGCCCACAGAAATAGGCCCGATGGATGTCCAGGCCAGTAATGGTGTTGTTGATCTAGTAGCGGATGATGAGGCCGATGCTACACGCCTGGCTCAGTCTTGCCTGAGTTACTTCCAGGGGGACCTCCAGAGTTGGGACTGTGGGGATCAGCTGCAGTTATTGGCGATGATGCCCTCCGATCGACGCTACGCCTATGATATCAAAAAGATTATTGTTCAGCTTGCAGATACAGACAGCTTTCAAGAGCTGACCCAGGCCCATGGGCAGGGCATTGTTACGGGCTTTATTCGTATCGAGGGGCGCGCTATGGGCCTGATTGCCAATAATTGCAAGGTGCTGGGCGGTGCCGTTGATGCCGAAGCAGCTGACAAGGCTGCGCGCTTTATTACCCTGTGCGATAGCTTTTCTATTCCTGTGCTGTCCCTCTGTGACACGCCGGGCTTTATGGTTGGCCCTGCCAGTGAAGAGCAGGGTGCAGTGCACCGGATGGCTAGACTGTTTATTGCTGGCGCACGAATGACCACACCTATGGTGACAATTTTCTTACGCAAAGGTTATGGCCTTGGGGCTATGGCGATGGCCGGGGGCAGTTTTCATCGACCGGTTTACAGTGCGGCCTGGCCCAGCGGTGAGTTTGGCGGTATGGGTCTAGAGGGCGCTGTGCAGCTTGGCTTTAAGAAAGAGCTTGATGCCCAGCCTGATCAAGCCTCTCGCGAGGCGCTATTTGATCAGCTGGTTGCCGCAATGTACGAGAAGGGTAAGGCCACTGAGGCAGCGGCCCATCTGGAGATAGATGGGGTGATTGATCCCGCGGATACCCGCGCTGTGGTGATAAAGGCGCTGAACTGTGCGGTTCTAAGCAGTTAGCCTACATTGTGGTAGATGTTCTGCACGTCATCTAGATCTTCGAGCATATTCATAAAGCGCTCAAACATCTCTACGTCATCGCCGGTTAAGGGCGCAGAATTTTGTGCGATAAATTGCACCTCATCCACATCGTAATCAATCTCGCCAAAGGCTTCGGTGAGTGCCTGCTTGGCTTTAAACGACTCGGTATGCCCGGCAAATACGGTAAGCATGCCCTCTTCATTTTCGATATCGATCACATCCACATCGGCCATAAGTAGGCAGTCTAAAACCGCTTCTTCTTCCTGGTCGGCAAATCTCAAAATGGTTAGGTGGTCAAACATATGGCTCACCGAGCCCTGGGTGCCGATTTTGGTCTTGGTCTTAGTGAAACAGAGGCGGACATCACCAAAGGTGCGGTTGGGGTTATCGGTTAAACATTCGATAATCGCCATGCAGTTGCCTGGGCCATAACCTTCGTAGCGAGCCAGTTCGAAGTTTTCACCGGCGCCGCCCTTGGCCTTTTCAATGGCTTTTTCAATCACATGGGTGGGCACCTGATCTTTTTTAGCACGCTCTATTAGACTGCGCAGCGTCAGGTTTCCCGAGGGGTCTAGACCGCCAGACTTCGCTACGACGTAGATTTCACGTCCATATTTGCTGTACACCCTTGCTTTGGCATCAGATGTTTTGGCCATGGATTCTTTGCGGTTTTGGTAGGCTCTACCCATTGTCAGTTCCAGTGAATGTTTCAAAAACATCAATTCTACAGCAGCGCTGCAGCTATGTAACCGCTGACTTGTTTATTGCTGTAAATGCGCAGATGATACTTATCAATAATACTAGTTTGTTTTACCCATTAAGGGGGGGTGTCGCATGAACTTTTACGATAAATATATATTGCCGAGCTTTTTAAACTGCGCCTGTGGTTCCAAACCAATTAAGTATCAGCGCAACAAAGTGGTGCCAATGGCTGAAGGTGTGGTGCTGGAAGTGGGTATTGGCTCTGGCCTTAATATTCCTTACTACGACAGCAGTAAGGTGAATCGCGTTATTGGCCTTGATCCCTCTGAGGAGCTTAATGCCATGGCTAAAAAAGTCGCTGCAGACAAGGGCTTAGAGGTTGAGTTTATTCTCAGTGGCGCCGAGTCTATTCCGTTGCCAGACAACCATGTTGATACCGTGCTGGTGACTTACACCCTGTGCACTATTCCCGATGCCCTATCCGCCAACAAAGAAATGCGCCGAGTCTTAAAGCCTGGCGGCAAACTGATTTTTTGCGAGCATGGACTAGCGCCCGATGGGGGCGTTGCTAAATGGCAGGCCAGAATTGACCCCTACTGGGGCAAAATTGCCGGAGGCTGCCACCTCAATCGCGATATTCCGCAACTGATTCAGGCGGCAGGTTTTGAGATTCAGTCTATGGAGCAAATGTATTTGCCCAGCACACCAAAATTTGCCGGCTACAACTACTGGGGAGTAGCCACTAGCCCTGACTAAAAAAGGCTATTAAGGCTGCTAGAGTAGTTTATTCAGGCTGTCAGTTTCGACCAGGGCTCTTAAATCACTGGAGCCGCCAATTAATACGCCATTGATAAAAATCATTGGAAATGAAGGCCAGCCAGTCCACATTTTGAGGGCGTTACGACGACGCCACAGCTTAAAATAGCTGCCGTACTCTAAATAGGCGTGCTCGATACCTAGGCCATCAAGAGTTTTACGCGCTCTTTTGGGCGCCGGGTTTTGAGCCATACCAACGACTACTACCCTGTTGTTGGCAACCGCCTCTTGAACTTCCGAGATAATATCTGCGTGATTATCAGCGACAGTTTTTTTGATGGCAGCGTGAATGTTTTTATTAGCAAGAATCTGGCGGGGCATAGGTCTACCTTGTTATTGTAATTTGTATAATTCAGCAAACAATTATGATGCCTCAGTAGCAACTGGGACATCAGTCTATTTTGCGGACGCAGTATGCACCATTCTTACTCGGAGGCGCCACCTAGTATTAGTTGCAGCCATCATCCCCAGGCATTCTAAAACGCTATTGAAGAGCGCTCTTCAACAGCACCTTCCAGCAGTGGCCTCTACATAGCATTATTCAGGTGCATTATTTCGCTGCGAGTAAAGGTGTGATGCAGGACTGAGGGGTCTATGGCATAGGGTTTTATCAAATGGGCAATAAGCTCATAACCTTCAGTCATCACTTCACAGTTTATCTCTTGCCTCCCAGCAGAGACATAGCTTAACCAGTAATCCGAAATTACCCATACTGACTTAATTAAGCGATAGATTTCCGGTTCGGTCATTGAGGATTTTAGTAGGCTTCGCTTGATCATTGCCTTGCAAAATTGCGCAATTTCCTCCATGCGCTCGGCACGTTTTTTTGCGAAGCGATAGCTAAGGTCTGGGTCTTTGTCGAGCAGGAAGTTTAGTTCACTATAGATAAAACGATATTCCCAAATAATCTCAAATTGATTTAGTAAGATGGCAGACAAAGGTGGTAGCCCCGAATTTGAAATATCTGCTTTCCAGCTGTGCTGCTTGGTTTCTAATTGCTTCCAAAGTGCCATCACAATTTCTTCTTTCGAAGAATAATGATAGTGCAGATTACCTTTGCTAATGCCTGCTTTAGAGGCAATTTTATCAAAAGATACCGACGCCGAACCATACTTATTAAATAGTGCTAAGGCTGCCATGGTAATTTTTATCTGTGTCTCTCGGGTGGCCATAATCGATCGCCTCCAGTGTAAGTGTAAAAGTCTAGTTATTAACCTGAAGCATGTACTTGGCTACTGCTAGCTGGGTTTCTGGGTCTAAATAATTCTGGGCTGGCATCTCGGGAAAGTTCTCTCGCTTCTTGATTGGCGCATTGATGTAGGTGGCAAGTCCCTGAGGGTTGCCCGCATACATGGCTTGAATGACCTGCACCGATGGGCCGATTAAACGACCGGTATAGCTATGGCAGCCAGCGCATACACCGAGGTAAGCGATCTCGCCACGCTCGGAGGATGCAATAACCCGAGGCTGTGCGCCACCGGCTAAAAGGTAGCTGTCTATGCTGTCGGTATTGGTAAATCCACATTCGCTATAGTCACCAATGCCTACGGTGCGATAGCGATGGCGATTAATAATGCAGCTGCCATTGCTGGGGCCTACATGCACTATATCCACCAGGCCGATGTGTAGTTCAGTTAGCGCTACGGCGACGACTTCGGGGATAGTGTCGTAGCCATTATTAAGCATGACATTATCTAAAATCATGGTGCGATCGGCATTGGGGTCCGACTGCACATCCATGGTGATGGTGGGGGCAAAGCTGTGATCATTAATAATGATGCCTGCGGTTTTATTGTTGGTAATAATATTACCTTCGATAATCACGTCATCGGCGGCCATCACCAAAATGCCGGTGCCCGCTGGAATACCAGAGACAATAGAACCGGGGGCACCAAAGTTGGGTGTGTTGTTATCTGACACAAAATTATTGCGGATAATGACATCTTCGGTGGTTTTGATTGGCAGGCCGGGGGTAACAAAGGCCAGAATGCCACCGGTGTTATGGTGGGCATTATTATATTCAACGATGGCGTGGCGACTATTTTCAATTTCAATACCGGCAACGCTATCAAACACCTCGTTATAGGCCACGTGAATATTGTCACTCATGCCGATGTAGATGGCGGCATCTTCAATACCCGAAACCACATTGTGTTCAACTAAGCCATTGGTGCCTAGCTGGGGGAAAATACCGTAGATACCTGTGTCGACAATAACGTTATTGCGAATCTCAAAGTTATTGCCCGCCTGACCCATAATGCCATTGCCCTTGTATTGGGTAATGCGAAAATTCTCGATAATAATATTATTACCGGAATAGAGAATGGCATCGTTGAGCTTGCCCAGACCATCGAGCGTGGCGCGAGCGCCATTTTGAATAACACCAACAAGATGTATATCGTCTTTGTCGATATACACAGTCTCTGAGTAGGTGCCAGGCATTACCTGAATGGTGTCTCCAGGTTGCGCGGCCTCAACGGCTGCCTGAATCGAATCACCTGGGCTTACAATATGAATACTGCCTGCGGCACTGCGATGGGGCACAGCACCGACTGTTACCTCTGACTCAAATCCGCCCTCATAACTCGCGCCGCCCACGGAGCTGGTGATAACCGGCGCTTCATTATTGCTGCTACCAAAAATCCAACCACCGGCAAAGATGATAATTGCGAGGACGACTTTATATTTATTATTCATAGTTACTCTCCTTAACTTTTCTCAATAGCTACTTTTCTAGTGCAGCAGCAAGACTGGTACTAGTATTTAATAGACCCGAGGGAACCTGGTTGGGTGTTTTGGGCATAAAGCTTTCGTCGCTGAGAGCGCCCATAAAATCCACCAGTCGATCCAGTTCGGTGTCGGTTAATTTGGGGTCGGAGATATGCCAATGCAGCAACAGCTCCTCGCCCTCGGGCACGGCATGACCACGCCCTTTAGTATAAAACTCTGCGGCTTCGCGCAACGTGGCAAATCGGCCACTGTGCATATAGGGCGCAGTGCGAGCAATATTGCGTAGGGTCGGCACTTTAAAGCCGCCGGTTAACCGCTTGGCATTAAAGGTTTCTGCCGCTCCAACATCTCGCGGCAAGCCGGCAGGTTCGGGCGTCCCTATCACTGCGACCTGCTGATTGGTAAATAAGGGTGGCGTATGACACTGAGAGCAGCGCGCCACAAAAGAGCGAAAAACATTCAGCCCCTCCAGTTCATGGGAGCTCAATGCCTTGGCATCACCATGGGCGTAACGATCATAGGCACTGTTCAATGAGATTAATGAGCTTTGGAAGGCACTGAGTGCTGTCACTGTATTGTCGATCGTCAAAGCATCTTTGGATGCCGGAAACGCCTGCTCGAATAATTTAGGGTAGGCGGCCACCTGATTGAGGTTGCTAAGTAACTGCTCTGGAGTATTGGCCATTTCTTTATCTGAGAACAGTGGCCCGATAGCCTGTTCTTCGAGACTATGGGCGCGAGCATCCCACAAAAACACCGATAAAAATGCGCTGTTCCATAGGGTTGGCGACGATCGCTGACTGACTTGGCCACGGGCACCCACACTGCGGTCCATACCATCACTAAAGCCGAGCGTTGGATTGTGGCAATTGGCGCAGGAAAGGTTTTTATCCGCAGAGAGAACAGGATCAAAAAACAGCAGTCGACCGAGATCAATTTGTTGCGGGCTAAAACCATCGCGATGTTTCGGTAGAGCCGTTTTTAGCCCCCCGAGACCTCGGTCCTGCAATGAGTCATAGAGTTGGTAAAGATTGCGTAGCTGGCATTGATTGTTGTTATCGAGGGCGAAGCTAGGAGGGCATTTGTCCGCTAGAGCGAATGTACTTTCAGCGGATTGCGCCAGCGTAAATGACATTGCAATAAGCGTTGCGAAGATGCATGAAAATGCATTGCGATTGGCCTTATTGTTAATGAGATATTTGGTCATTTATGTCTGATGATTATTGTTATTATTTTTATCCTCTGAGTATGCCATAAAAAGCAACCCAATGTATTTTCTCCTGTGGCTATTTCGGCATCTAATTAAGGCGGTAAATTTTCAAACTATTAATGCTTAGTCCATGCCTCATGGTATCTAGCGGTGGTCTATAGTTAGTCAGATAAGAGCCCGTGCAGAAAAAAATTTTCTGCTGAGACGTAAGTTAACGGTTAGGGACAACCCGGATGAATAAGATTTATATAGATGGCCAAGCAGGCACCACTGGACTGCAGATTCATTCTAGGCTGAGTGGTCGAGATGATATTGAAATTCTTGAAATCGATGCTGACTATCGCAAGGATTTAATGGCTCGCAGAGAGTTAATTAATGCTTCTGACATTACCATTCTCTGCCTGCCAGATTTGGCGGCAAAAGAAGCGGTTAGTTTGGT
>DDDD01000051.1:7720-10356 GCA_002335945.1 Porticoccaceae bacterium UBA1989 | reverse complement strand
TAGCAGCCTAGCATTTGGCCGCTTCCTGAAATTCTGGCGCGGCGTGCATAGCGCCAGCCAAGAACAGCTCGCTGACCGGATTAATAGCTCTCCTAGACATATCAGCCGCCTTGAAAATGGCAGCAGCCGCCCCAGCCAAACCATTGCCATGGACATAGCTACAGCCCTAGAGCTCGGGCAGCGTGACACCAACCATTTACTGATCGCAGCGGGCTTTTTGCCCAGCACCGGCGAGCTAGACTTTCATGCCCCAGCGCTAAAGTGGTTGCGCAAAACCATGACCATGTCCCTCAAGGCGCTAGACCCTTACCCGGCCATCGTGCTTAACGAGTCCAACGATATACTCATGGTCAATCGCGGCTGGGTTGGCCTGTTTAACCAGACAATTAACAAGACCACATTGGATAGTGTCACCAACAACTTTGAGTTTCTATTTAGTCGCCAGGGTGCGGGTACCTTTATCAGTGGCTGGGAAGACACCCTCTCGGTTATTTTGATGTCCCTCGAGCAGCGGACATTGTTTAGCGACAATCCCCGAGACCATGAGATGCGTGACCGTCTCGCTAGCCACGAAAATGTACCGGCCGATTGGCGTCAGCGCGCGGCCAAACTGGAGCCTATGTCCAGCTTTAGAATGCAGATAAATCTCAAGGGTGAGCTTAAACGGTTTATTAGCGTCCACAGCACCGTAAGCACCCTGGGCCCTGCGGCACTGTTGTCTGGCCCCAGCATTAACATCAATACCCTGTACCCCGAAGATGAGGAGCTGGATCTGTCGCAATTTTGTGAGGGCCACCTGAGCCACCCCCTACTGTTTTACTAACCCTAGGCTGGCTGTAAAAAATATTCGACGCGTAAAAAAGGCAGCCACTTGGCTGCCTTTTTTATCCCTATAATTTTTTGCAATTCTGCTTCGCTACCAGCCACAGGAGCGGTCTTTATTCTGTTCCTTTAACCAGCTATTAAGCGGTGCAAAGTAGTCAATGATCGCACTGCCGTCCATACTGCGCTGACCGGTTAGGGCCTCCATAGCGTCTGGCCAGGGCTTACTCTGCCCCATGGCCAGCATAGTGCCCAGCTTTGTCCCAGCAGTCTTATTGTTATAGATCGAGCATTCATGGAGTGGCCCATCAAATCCAGCCGCCTCGCAGAGCGCCTTGTGGAATTGGAACTGCATAATAAATGACAGGAAATATCGGGTGTATGGCGTATTGCCCGGAATATGGTATTTAGCACCAGGGTCGAAGTCCGCCTCAGTCCGCGCTATGGGCGCCTTAATACCCTGATATTCCTCACGCAGTTTCCACCAGCCAGCATTGTAGTCTTCCGGCGCTATCTCTCCCGAGAACACCTTCCAGCGCCATTCATCGATCATTTTGCCGAAGGGTAGAAAGGCAATCTTTTCCAGCGCCAATTTCATCTGCTTATTAATGGTGGCCTCATAGCTTTCTGTTACCTCATCAACCAACCCCATTTTCTTGAGATAGGCCGGGGTCATAGACAGCTGAATGGTGTCGCCAATCGCCTCATGAAAACCATCATGGGCACCCCCCTTGAAGCTTGAGGGCTGGTCTTTGTACATCAGGTAATAATAGATATGGCCAAGCTCATGATGCAGCGTACCCAGCTGTTCTTCGTTGACCTCAACGCACTGCTTAATTCTTGGGTCATTGCCATTATCAATATCCCAGGCACTGGCATGACAGACTACATTGCGATCCCGGGGTTTTTTAAGCATAGAGTTCTGGTAAAAGCTTTCAGGCAGTGCAGGTAAACCCAGAGAGGTAAAAAAGCCCTCAGCGGTTTTGGCCATGCGCACCTCGTCGTAGTCCTGCGCCTTTAGAGCCGCAGTCACATCCAGAGAAGCCACCCCCTCGAATGGCTCAAGCATAGGGTAGAGATTATCCCAGGTTTGCGACCACATATTACCCAGTAAATGAGCAGGAATCGGGCCATCTAGCGAGACTTTATCTGCGCCATAGGTGTCGCTAAGCACGGCACGAACATGGCAGTGCAGCTCATCATAAAAAGGCTTAACCTGATCCCAGAGACCCCGCGCCTCGATGGTAAAGGTATGGCTATCCATGTCATAGCCGCCCTTCCATAACTCAGCCAGATTCTTATAGCCAAAATCTACCGCGCCCTGATTAGCAATCTCTACAAAACGCTGATACTGCTTGCGGTAAGGCGGCGATACCTGACGCCAACCCTGCCAGACATCTAACAACTCATCGTAATCTCGAGACTCGGCCAGTATTGATTCAAGCTCTTGTAGCTCTCGGCATTCCCCCGCGGCATTACAGTACTTGCCCGCACCATATTGCCCGTTCATATCCGTCAGAATCGCCGATAGCTCAGCCTGTAACTCAGCATCATTGGGCGCCGGTGCAGAGGAGCCTCGGAGCATTAACTCAATCGCCCGAGCGGTCTGGGGATCCATCTCCGTGCCTCTGTACTGCATGGCCTGATTAACCACCTTGCTCTCAAAGGCCAGCCCACGCTCACCCGCTTTAGCGGCCAGTATTGCCGTGTCTGGAGTGATATAGGTGTTACGCACCCAAAAGGCCGCACTCAGTTCCTTATTGAGCTCATTGCTCTCTGCTTCTACCCGAGCAACAAACTCCGCCGCCGTTTCC
>DDDD01000051.1:6733-7689 GCA_002335945.1 Porticoccaceae bacterium UBA1989 | reverse complement strand
TAGTCTGCCCCGCGCATCATTTTAGTAATCGTCGGTGAGATCAATAACATCAGTACCGCAATACCAATGGCGATAAAGCCCACCTGCGTGTAGACAGCAATATAGCCCGCCTTCGCTGCAGCCACATTGGTCATCTGACCACCGATAGTTTCTGCACCCGTCGTGCGCGCAATAACACCAGCTAAGAAGTTAGAAAGCCCTGAATAAAGGAACCAGGCACCCATGGTCATCCCCACAATACGCACCGGTGCCAGCTTAGTAACTACCGACAGTCCCACCGGCGATACCAACAGCTCCCCCATGGTATGAATCCAATAGATCAGGAAGATAAAGATCACCGGTGTAAGCCCTACTGTGCCAGTGCCTTTCATACCCGCGACCAACACTAGAAAGCCAAGACCCGCCATAGCCACGCCCAGCGCAAACTTAACCGGCGTAGAAGGATTGAGCTGACGTCTGGCCAACCATATCCACAGCCAAGCCATTAGCGGCGCGAAAATAAAGATAAAGCCAGCGTTTAACGACTGGAAAATAGGACCGGGAACCGACCAACCCATCATTTCACGATCCACCAAGCGGGCGGTAAACAGATTAAGTGAAGACCCAGCCTGCTCAAATAGCGCCCAGAACGGAATCTGCGCCAGCACAAAGTAAATAGCCGCCAACATACGTGAACGTTCATCCCCCTTAAGCTGGGTAAAGGCAAAGGTCACCAGACCAATAAACATCAAAATACCCAGAGGCCCCAATATGCCGCCCACCAGATCTTCGTTTTTCACCAGCAGCATGGACAGACCAATAATGCCGATACCGATCAAGTAACACAGGGTCTCCACATTAATAAACAGAAATACCTTCTCTTTAAGCTTTTCGGCTGAGGGTGGCTCGCCCTTCCCCTGCAACCAACTCTGACAAGACAAAAAGATAACCAACCCCAGCAACATACCAATACCGGC
>DDDD01000051.1:6364-6612 GCA_002335945.1 Porticoccaceae bacterium UBA1989 | reverse complement strand
TTCAGGTAGCGCTCTTCTGTCTCTACCCGCATGGTGAACTGATCCCGGTCAATACTGGCAGGCAAGCCCACGGCCTCCGGCTCAGCGATATCCATGGTGGTTTCGGTAAAGGTGACATAGGAGCTACCCAGGTCAGTAATAATCTGCTGGCGCGCATCACCGCCACGGGCATCGAGCTTTATCTGATACTGGCTCTCCCCATGCTGTAACAGCTGCTTAGAGCCATCCCCCTCAAAGGTCATACCAAA
>DDDD01000051.1:0-6273 GCA_002335945.1 Porticoccaceae bacterium UBA1989 | reverse complement strand
CAGGCCGCGCATCCCGTAGTAGGAGAAACGTTCCCACATCTCCGTGAGGAACAGAATGACTAGCCCCCGTGGATGGCCTAAAAAGGTTTTCTCATTATTGTGTACGGCATCTGCAGTGCTGGCGGGGTCAGTCATGGAGGCTGTTCCTTGGGCTGGTTGGTCTAATTATTTTATGCATTATAGACTGCGTATTAGAGACTTAGCACTATAGACTTGCTCTGACAGATTCGATGGTCGCGACCGAGCATCCGTTAGGATCAAAGCATAACAAAAAAATTATCTTTTGTTATGCTTATCAAGAGGTTAGTGTATTTACCTAACGTGATAGATTAATATTTAGAATAATAACAACCCCGCCCCAACAATGATATTACCGGGCTAATTCTGGAACGCGATTTTATAACGCACTATAGATCGATTAATTGGCGCCAAATCACGACCGATTGGCACCCATTAAACAGACCCACATCAGAGCTCTAGCTAAGGTAAAGCAAAACTTCAGAGAGATAGCCTAATGACTGCCGATACTCACTCGCAGATGATCAATGAAGCACCAGAACTCAGAGAGTTCCGCACCGAAGTCGCCGCCTGGTTAGAACACAACCGACCCGCTGACCCCGGTTTCTTACTCCCCCAAACATTTATGGAAGTCGGCTCCGAACGGGTGCTCGACTTTCTTCGACAGTGGCAATACAAAGTATGGTCTTCGGGTTATCTAGGCATGGCATGGCCCGAGAAATACGGTGGCCGCGGCATGGCACCCGCCTATCAGAGTATTGCTGACCAAGAGATGAAACGTCTTCGAGTGCCCATCTGCTTTAATGTGATTGGCCTTGGCTGGGCAGGTCCATTGATTATGGACATCGGCAGCGACTATGAAAAAGACAAACACCTCAAAGGCATTCTTAATGCCGATGACATCTGGTGTCAGGGCTTCTCTGAACCCAACCATGGTTCCGACCTTGGCAGCATTCAGACCAAAGCCGAACGGGATGGTTCTGACTATGTGCTTAATGGCAGCAAGATTTGGACGACCATGGGTAACTATGCCAAATATATGATCCTACTCGCGCGCACCGACGCGCAGGTTGAGCGCCGCTACAACGGCCTGTCCTTCTTCCTCGCCCCTATGCACACCAACGGCATTACCACCCAGCCAATTAAAAAGCTTACTGGCGAGTATGGTTTTACCGAGACATTCTTTACCGATGCCCGCATTCCCGCGGACTGCATTATGGGAGAAGAGGGTCAGGGCTGGCGTATCGCCATGAAGACCTTGCAGTATGAGCGTGGTGCCGAAGCTGGCGCTGCCGGTGGCATCTCGATTCTGTCTATTGTGATGAATGATCTGCTTAAAATGGCACAGGACGTTGAGCGTGAAGGCCAGCCCCTAATGAAAGATCCCGTTACTCGAGACAATTTAGTCAAGTTCCTGATTGAAGAGAAAGCGCTCTATCTGGCAGAAAACCGCATCGCCATTCCAGCTCTATGTGCAGACTACCCAAACTCGCTTTCCCTATCAGGCAAACTCCGTAGTACCGAGTTCTTCCGGCGTATGCGCCAGTATGCGCTAACGCTACAGGGTGCTCAGGGCTCGCTATACGTCGGCGACGAAGACAGTGTTGACGGTGGGTTTTGGCAACGCGCCTATATGAACAACTTCTCCACGACCATCGGCGGCGGTACCAGTCAGGTACAGGCCAATATTGTCGGCGAGCATGTGCTCGGTCTACCAAAAGATTAGAGCGGAGAATAAAACAATGACAGCGACAGCAAATATAAAAAGAGCGACCAACATGACACTGGCCTTTAGCGAAGAACAGGCCATGATTCTGGACAGCGCAATGAGCTTCTGCAGCGACAGATCTGATATCACCGCCGTACGCAGCTTACTGGGATCAGAGACAGGCTACAGCGCCGACGTCTGGGCAGAAATGGTCGCACTGGGCTGGACCGGCATCGCTATTCCCGAACAGTACGGCGGCTCAGAACTGGGGATCGGCTCAACCATACCCTTAGTGGAGAGCATGGGGCGCCATTTACTTAGCACGCCCTATATCTCAACCACCATCGCATCACAGGCAATACTGCGGGGTGGCAGCGACGAACAGAAAGCCCAATGGCTACCCAAGGTTGCTGAAGGCAGTGTTGGTACCCTGGCGCTACTAGACAACGAAGATTGGGGCGCTACATCAACTAGCTGCGAACTATCCGCACGCTTAGAGCTTCAGGGCAGCAAGCTCTTTGTTAATGATGCGGCCGTGGCCGACTTCTTTATTGTCCTGGCCAACCATAAGGGCGCTCAGGTATTGGTATTGGTTGAGGCTAGCCAGCTATCTACTGACGCACTAACTAGCAAAGTGCTTATCGATGAGACCAAGCGTGCCTGCACCGTTAACTTTAGCGGCATAACCGTTAGCGCCGATGCCATATTGCCCGGCAGTGAAGCGGCCCTGCGGGATAGCAAGTTGATTGGCGCTCTACTAATGGCTGCAGAGGCCACCGGCAGCGCGGCTGCGGCACTGGATGTTGTGGTTGGTTACCTCACTAGCAGAATTCAGTTTGGCCGCCTAATCGGCTCCTACCAGTCTCTAAAACACCCAACAGTCGAAATGCTTATCGGCATGGACTCAGCCCGCACCCTCATTTACCACGCTGCCACGGTTGTCGGTGATGAAACTCTGAACCATGATGCCGACGTTGCCTGTCGTATGGCCAAAGCACAGGCCACAGATGCTCTGATGTTTGCGGGTGATCGTGCCATTCAGTTCCATGGTGGTATGGGTTTCACCTATGAATGTGATGCACAGCTCTATCTGCGCCGGGCACTCTGGGTGCAACACCAATACGGCGACGCACAACATCATCGGCTGCACCTTGCTAATCTGTTACTTGATTAAGAAGCGATAATAGCTAGCGAGACCAAAGTCCTCTAAAATACAGCGCTGTTACCTAGGGCGCTGTTTAAGAGGCGCTTTTTCAATAAATAGTTTGTTCGAAAAGAATTTGTTGGAAAAGAGCCTGTCCAGCAAAGGCCTTTTCAAAAAAGGCCTTGTCCAAAAAAAAGACAGCCGCCTAGAATCAAAAAGAGACCCAGTTATGCCCTATAAAAAAGTGCTACCCATAGCCTCGGTATTAGCGATTCTAGCCATCGCTGTCCTCAGTCTCATGAACGTCGACAGTCCAGACATAGATAACATGACAGCCTCAGTGGCCCTGCCCCATGATCCAGACTCGGCCACAGTTCGCACCATCGACAGCGGCCAGGTCATTGGCTTTTCAGACAGCAACAATACTCACAGCTGGCTAGGCATACCCTATGCCGCGCCGCCTGTCGGCCCTTTGCGCTGGCGTGCTCCGCAATCAGCGCAGCCTTGGGCAGAACTGTTACCTGCCTTAAAAACGACCGCACCCTGCGCCCAGCACTGGACATTTCTCGCCGGAGAACCTGGTGAGCTAGGCGAGGTAGTCGGCACTGAAGACTGTCTCTATTTAAATATCTGGGCACCCCGCCAACTGTCGGTTGCCCGCACTGAGATCGAAGGCTCTGAAATTAAAGGCTCCGTAGCAAATGAGCCCACAATAAATAGCTCTAAAATAAACAGCCCTCCAATAAACAGCAGGGCCAGCCAGCAACAGCTCCCAGTAATGCTGTGGATTCATGGCGGCGGCAACAGCGTGGGGTCCGCACGTTTTTACACCGGCGAAAATATCGCCAGCGATCAGCAGGTAGTGTTTGTCTCAGTCAACTATCGCCTCGGCCCCCTTGGCTGGTTCACCCACAGCGCACTTCGCAACAGCTCAGCCAACCTAGAAGATGCCTCTGGCAACTACGGCCTTCTCGATATTATTGCCTCACTGCAATGGATACAGACGAATATTCATGCCTTCGGCGGCGACCCTTCCAATGTCACCATCTTTGGGGAATCAGCAGGTGGCCGCAATGTCTTTGGCCTACTGGCATCACCCCTCGCCAAAGGCCTGTTTCACAAAGCCATCAGTCAGAGCGGATCGACTAGAACTGAAACCCCTGCCAGTGCCGAAAACTTTACCGACCAGCAGCAACCGGGCTGGCCCAACAGCTCCAATGAAATACTGGCCCAGCTGCTGATCAGTAAAGATACGGCGGTTGATCGCGCGGAAGCGAAAAACGACCTGAGCTTAATGAGCGAAGAAGCCATTGCTGCCTTTCTTTATCAGCAGACCCCAGAAATGTTGATCAATGCCGGCATGCAGCTAGTAAAACAACCCGAAACACCCCAGACGCCACAGCTACTCCGAGACGGCCATGTACTGCCCGCACAGCCTATGGCAGAGGTATTTGGTCAGACTGGCGCTTATAACGCAGTACCCATGATCATGGGCGCTAACCGTGATGAAGATAAAGCCTTTATGGCCACCGACCCCGACTTTGTCAGTCAACAGCTGGGTGTGCGTCCCGTGATTAAAGATATTGAGCGTTACGAGCGGTATGCAGATTATCGGTCTCAGCGCTGGCATATGTTCGGCGTCAGCCAAACGGCCAGACTTATGCGCTCGGCAAACCCTGAAATTGGTATCTATGGCTACAGATTTGACTGGGACGAGTCTCCCGCCAGCTGGATCGTCGATCTACCAACCCTATTCGGTGCAGGTCACGGCAGTGAGATCAGCTTTGTCTTTAACGACTTTGCCGGCGGTCTAAGGCTGCCCTTTTTGTATAAACCAGAAAGCCAACCCGGCCGTGCCGCTCTATCCATCGCCATGATGAATTACTGGGGCAGATTTGCCCACAGCGGCTCCCCCGATAAAGGCGCCTTTCAGCAGCAGCCAGAATGGACAGCCTGGCAGGAAACCGACGCCAACATTATGGTACTCGACAGCCCTGCAGACGGTGGCTGGCGCATGGAACATTACAACCCAACCCCTGAAGAATTAATGGCGCGTATTGAATCAGACACAATGATGGCCAACCAAGAAGAGCGCTGCCGACTCTTTGTGGAGAGCTTCTTAATGTCTTATCACAGCAGCGACTACTGGGATAACGAGCGCTACACTGATCTCGCCGGTGGCGGCTGCGCCGACCATGACCCCTATAAGTTTGTTGATGCCTTCTAGAGAAACTGGCCAGCCGTAATCTAGGCTACTGATCCTAGGCGATCTATTCTAGTTTTACGGCCGTAAAAACCTACAGCAAGAATTACTGGCTGCTGTCCTTGGATACTGTTTCAGACAGAGGCCTTTTAGATAACCAACGGTAAAGAGAATAATAATAATGAAAACCTCAACCACCCTTATCGGCATACTCATCTCCCTTATTCTGGGATTCCTAATATTATTGGCCGGTAGCCAAGGCAGTGTTACCTATCAGGGCATGGCCCTATTCGCACTCTGCGGCTCAATTGGATTTGCCCTGCACTGGTTAGTCTTTATCCCGTCTTTCGGCTTTCAAACCGAGCATTATTTTGACCTAACCGGTTCGATTTCCTATATCAGCACAGTCGCAGCCGCCGTCTATTTAAACCCTCATCTAGACACTAGAGATTTGATTATCTGCGCCATGATTATTATCTGGGCCGTGCGTCTAGGGTCTTTTCTGTTCGGGCGTATTAAGAAAGATGGCAAGGACAAACGATTCACCGTAATGAAAACAAAATTTACCTGGTTCCTAATGACCTGGACCCTGGGTGGCCTATGGGTGCTGCTAACCATGGCTGCAGGCTTAGCGGCTATTACCTCCAACACAACAGTACCTCTGGGTGGTTTCGCCTATGTGGGCATTGCCCTGTGGTTAGCGGGCATGGCCATCGAAATAACCGCAGATAGACAGAAAACCAACTTTAGAAAAGTCCCTGAGAACCGCGATCGTTTTATCACCAGCGGCATCTGGGCCTGGTCTCGGCATCCTAATTACTTCGGTGAAATAACATTATGGCTGGGGCTGGCGCTGGTAGCAGTTCCTGTTCTATCTGGCTGGCAACTGGCCACCATGATCTCTCCCGTTTTTGTTTATTTCTTGCTCACCAAAGTCAGTGGCATTCCATTATTGGAAGCTATGGCGAAAAAGAATTGGGGATCAGATCCAGAATTTATAGCCTACTTTGAGTCCACGCCCGCGTTGGTTCTAAGAAAGCCTAAGCGATAATCAAGAGCGCTAATGTAGAGTGCTAATAAAGAAGCAAAAAAGAAGCAAAAAAAAGGCCTATCAATCGATAGGCCTTTCCAGCAAAACATTAAACCTCTAAGACAGATAACCATCAAGAATGGCGTTTAAAAAATGCCTCTATCTCAGCA
>DDDD01000108.1 GCA_002335945.1 Porticoccaceae bacterium UBA1989 | reverse complement strand
TATATTTCAATAGCCCATCGGCATTAATCTGCGCGCCCTTATAGCTGATATACAGAGAGGCCCAGTCCGGCTGATCGGTAACCGGGCAGTTGGTTCTGAGCAAATGAGAGTAAAGCGTCTCAGTCACTGGCCGACGGTTATCTACCTGCAGAAAGCTCGCATCAGGCTGGTAGGTATCTATAGTCACCGCGCGCTGATCAATGCAATTACCCTGCGATTCCTCGACTGGCCTAACCCGATTAAAGTCACCCACCTCGTACAAAACCACAGCCACATCTGCCCCTGAGGCTACAGAGACATCGTTCTGCATAACCCCTTGAACCGCGTCCATTGACGGGTACTGCGTTTGATTAAAAGAATTCAGATAGAGCTTAAATGACTTGGATTCAATAATCGCATCACTGGTGCAGGGGAAACTAAATTCTCCAATGGCGGCCTGGGGCACGCCCTGCTCGTTTAGCCAGGATATTTCAAATGCGGTCCACAGGTCTGTTCCGAAAAACGGCAGATTGCCTGAATGATATTCAGCCGCACGGGCCTTGCTTCGAGGAATAGGAAACAGCAGCCCTGCATCGTATTGATCTGCATAGGCAGTATCTTTGCCTAATCCTGTGTCAGAATGATCTACCACTAGCTACGCAACCTTGAGCCTTTTTCAAGCAGGTTTAAGGCAACAAAGAACAGAAGCGCTGAGAACATTCCTACCATGGCAAATGACCAGGCAATATTAATATCGGTAATACCCACCATGCCGTAACGGAACGCATTGACCATATACAGAATGGGATTAATTAAGGATACCGAACCCCAGAAGTCACCCAACAAATCGATCGAATAAAATACGCCGCCCAGATAAATTAGGGGGGTTAAAACAAAGGTCGGAATAATCGAAATATCATCAAAGCTATTGGCAAAAACAGCATTGATCAGGCCGGCCAACGAAAACATCAGCGAGGTCATCAGCACTATGCCGATAGTAACCGGCAGGCTGTGCAGACTGAAGTCGGCAAAATACAGTGACAGTAGTGTAACCAGCGCGCCGACACCCAGACCACGGCTCATACCACCTGCCACATAGCCCAGCAGAATAATCCAATTAGGGGTTGGCGATACCAGTAATTCTTCGATATTGCGCTGAAACTTGGAGCCATAAAAAGACGACACCACGTTGGAATAGGAGTTGGTAATAACCGACATCATAATCAGTCCTGGGGCTACAAACTGAATATAGGGCAACCCTGCCATCTCACCGATACGGCTGCCAATCAGTTGCCCAAAAATCACAAAGTACAGCACGATAGTGATCACTGGAGGCACTAATGTCTGGGGCCAGATGCGCATAAAGCGATGAACTTCGCGGCGCACAATCGTGGTAAAGGCAATCCATTTTTGTCTATTATCCATTAGCCTTCTCCTTTAGATTTTTAGCCACTAGGTCAAAAAATAACTCTTCTAACCGATTGGTTTTATTGCGCATACTGACCACATCAATAGCCTGTGCGGTCAACGCAGTGAAAAGCGCATTAATAGACTGGGCTTTATCAACGTCAACTTCCAAGGTATTGGTATCCACCTGCTTTAAGGGATAACCCTCAACCTCTGGGCAGCTACTAAGCGCCTCACGAGTATCGAGAATAAAGGTCTCTTTAGACAGCTGTGAAATCAGCTCGCGAATACTGGTGTTTTGTACAATCTGACCATGATCAATAATCGCCACATTGCGACACAGGCTCTCGGCCTCTTCCAAATAGTGGGTGGTTAAAATAATGGTCGTGCCCTGCTCGTTTATCGCTTGCAAGAATTCCCACATGGAGCGACGCAGTTCAATATCGACTCCAGCTGTAGGCTCATCGAGCACCAGCAATCTGGGCTCGTGAATCAGCGCTCGGGCAATCATAAGGCGACGCTTCATACCACCAGACAGGGTTCGTGAAGGCACGTGAGCCTTGTCCCAAAGTCCCAGCTGTATCAGGTATTTCTCAGCGCGCTCGGCAGCAATCTTAGCGGGGATACCATAGTAGCCAGCCTGGTTAACCAGAATGTCGATGGGCTTTTCAAACTGGTTGAAATTGAATTCCTGAGGTACCACGCCAATAAATTGCTTGGCACTGGAAAAATCTGCGTCTATATCATGGCCAAATATGGTGACCGACCCCGCAGTCTTACGCACGAGGGAACAGATAATACCGATAGTGGTTGATTTGCCCGCACCGTTTGGCCCGAGCAGGGCAAAAAAATCACCTTCGGCTACATTCAGGTCAATGCCCTTGAGCGCGACGAAACCGTCGTCATACTCCTTGGTTAGCTGGGTTATCTGTAGTGCTGGCGCTGTACTCTGGCTCAATTGATCATATCCATTTTAGTGGTCTGGTCTAGGTGCAGTATTGTATATCTCAAGCGTAAATAAGTCCGCTTTTAAGCACTTTTTTAGCTAGGCCATCGGTCTCGTTGCGGGCATAATAAACGTAGAGATTGAGCAGATAACGAGAATCCATGCCACGCAAAACCATTCATCGCTTCCTTCCGGATATGGGCCGCCTACTTCAGCGGCCATCGTTGCGTTGGATTAATATTATTTCTCATGACCCCAATCTGCTCCATCTAAACCGGCATTCAGTCTCTCTAGCCGTCTTTATTGGTATTTTCTGTGCCTTTGTTCCATTGCCAGGGCAGACAATTATTGCTGCCTTGATGTGCTTTTGGCTGGGTGCCAACCTACCTATCGGCATGATGGCAATCTGGATTAGCAACCCTATAACCATTGCACCCATGTTTTATCTTACCCATCGATTGGGCAGCTTTTTGCTGGGCAGTGAGCCTGTAGATTTTACGGTGACATTGAGTTGGGAATGGTTTTCAAATATTGGCGCGGGAATTTTACTTCCTCTGGTAACAGGCAGCCTGCTATGCGGGATTATTCTCGCGTCCATTGGTTACTTTTTTATTCTTAATCTTTGGCGCTGGAAAGTAATCAAGAACTGGGAACGACGCAAGGATCTACGCCTAGAACAGAAAAGCCGCCAGCATTAGATCCTATATCAATAGCGCAGCTCTTCCGCTGGCACCATACGACTCGCCCGCACAGCAGGATAAATCGTCGCCAGAGTATTCAATCCTATAGCCGCCGCCGCAATAGTCGCCACATCAGACCAGCGCATATCTACTGGAATATAATCAATCGGATACACCGACGTATTGAGAAACGTTGTGCCCAGCATAGCCTCAATCCAACCCACAAGATCGGCGACCCAGTAACAACCCAGCACGCCAAAAAGTACACCAATGGAAATACCAAATAGTCCGATCATGGTGCCCTGCACTAAAAAAAGCTGAACAATTTTTACCCGAGACAGACCAAGAGTCTGCAAGACAGCAATATCTCTGCGCTTGTCGACCACCGACATCATCAGCATAGAAATCACATTAAACGCGGCAATCGCCACAATCAAAAATATCAGCAGCCCAACCATATTGCGCGACAGCTGAATTGCCTGATAAAGGTTGCCATGGGTCTGAAACCAATCTCGAAAGCCATAGCCAAAGGGCAGGCTATCAAGCAGCCCATAGCCGATACGGCGGGCATCAAACTCATCGGCAACCTGTAACCTAAAGCCCTGCACCATTCCAGGAATACCCGCAATCTCGGCAACCTGTTCTAGAGAAGCCAGAGCCAATACCTGGTCGAGCTCAGTGTGGGTGGCAAAAATTCCCGCCACCTGAAACGAATAGGCTGAGGTTTTACCCCCTGTCGCGGAAGGAATAATGACGCTCACCCGCTGGTTTATCGAGAGATTCAAATCCTCGGCAATAGATTCAGATAGCAGCAACTGGTTAGCGAGGGGCACCGTTAATCTGCCCTGCTTTAATACAGAGGCCAAACCCTCGGGCACGGCCTCTGAAGAGAGACCCAGCAACTGCACAGGCCGAGTCTGTTGACGGCTGTGAATCAAACCATCTACCTGATTATAGGGCGTGACTTCGGTAACCTGCGGCAGCCGAGTAATAACCTGCTGCTGCTCCTGCCAGTCCGAAACACCAGTCCCATGAATAAGTTGTACATGGGGCACCACTGAGAGAATACGCTCGCGCAGTTCCCGGTCAAAGCCGTTCATAACCGACAGCACCACGACTAAAAGAGCAACGCCCAGCACTAGTCCAGTAATGGCCAGCATTGAAATAAACGACACCAATAAATTAGAACGGCCGCCAGACCTGAAATAACGCAGTCCTATAAAGAGCGGGACCGGTTTAAACATTGGCGCTGTCCAGAAGCTTTCCATCTTCGAGATTAACCACTCGATCCATACGCGCCGCAATAGCATGGTCGTGGGTGACCACCACAAAGCAGATACCCAGAGATGTATTGAGTTCCGCAAGCAGTTCTAAAATAGAGGCCGCAGTATGGGGATCCAGGTTACCCGTGGGTTCGTCCATCAGTACCACAGAGGGTTCAGTGACCAGTGCGCGGGCAATCGCCACACGTTGACGCTCGCCACCAGATAACTCGGCAGGCTGATGCTTAAGACGTTCACCTAGACCAACGCGAGTCAGTAGCACGGTCGCTCTTTCTCTCGCCTCGGCCACAGATGCACCGCCAATCAGACAGGGCATAGCCACATTTTCTAAGGCTGAAAACTCCCCCAGCAGATGATGAAACTGGTACACAAAGCCGACATGCTGATTACGCCAAGCAGCTCTTGCCGAGGTACCCAGAGTATTCCAATCTTTACCGCACACCTCAATCGAACCGGAGCTTGGATCATCTAGGCCGCCAAGCAAATTGAGTAAGGTGGTTTTACCCGATCCTGACACACCAATAATGGCCAGAGTCTCACCCTTACTAATATCAAGACTCACCCCGTCGAGCACCGACAGATGGGTATCCGCCTGCTGATACTCACGGCAAAGGCCCTTGGCCAGTAATACAGAATTAATGGTCATAACGCAGAGCCTCCGCGGGCAGTACTTGGCCGGCACGCCATGCCGGATAGAGCGTTGCTAAAAAACTGATCATAAAGGCGCTGCCAACAACCATGGCAACGTCGGTTACTAAAATTCTCGATGGCAGTGCGCTGATTAAATAAACGCTGGGATCAAACAGATAGATACCGGCGACGCGCTCGATCAGGCCGACAATATCGCCAATAAAATAGGCCAGCAGGCAGCCCAACACAGTGCCAGCAACAATACCCATGATGCCCACAGCCATGCCCTGCACCATAAAGATACGCATCACCAGACCGGAGGTGGCACCTAGGGTGCGCACCACGGCAATATCTTTACGTTTATCCGAGACCATCAACACGAGGCTGGCAACAATATTAAAGGCCGCCACGGCAATAATCACCGACAGCAGCAGACTCACCACGACTTTTTCCATGCGCATGGCCTGAAAAAGAGTGCCCATAGAGCTAGTCCAGGAGCGCCATTTAAGACCGGGTAATATTGTCTCGCCAGACTGAACAACCCATTGATCTGCCCCATAGGCATCGGTTAACTGCAGTTGCAGACCCTGAAATTTATCCCCCAGGCGCAATAACTTGCGTGCATCTTGCTGATGAATAAACGCCACAGAAGAATCCACCTGAGCACCTACTTCGAAGATTCCGGTCACAGTCATAGTTTTAATACGCGGGAAGATTCCGGCTGGGGTCACAGTGACCGAAGGCATGGTTACCTGCACTGGGTCACCGACAAATACATTGAGCCTGCGAGCTACCTGGCTACCCAGAACAACGGCAAATTCTCCCGGAGCCAATTGCTCCAAATAACCACTGATCATATGTTCCTTGAGCAACGCCAGCGTCGGCCACTCAGGATCAATACCTTGCAACATCACACCAGACTGCTCTGCACCCTGAGACAGCATGGCAAAACTCTGCACCATGGGCACAACTGCACGAATATTGACATCCGCCATAATTTTTGGGCTCAGTGTCGCTATATCATCGGCACTAAAACCCTGAGGGCGAGCCACCGTGATATGGGGCACCACGCGCAATAAACGATTTTTGATCTCCCGATCAAAGCCATTCATCACGGACAACACCACAATAAGAGCCATCACACCTAAGGCCATGGCGCACAGAGAAAACCCAGAAATAAAGGACACAAATCCTTCCCTGCGTTTGCTGCGGGTATAGCGTAGGCCAATAAATAGCGGGAGGTTTTTTAGCATGCAGGGATTAAACCCGAAAGCCCCGCCACACACAACATCAGGCGGTTTAAGCGGCAAAGATTTATCTGATGATAACCAGTCCCTGTTTTGCTCGAAACTATTCTCTAAACTATACCCTAATACATCACCTACAATTAATAGGGTAAACGACAAGTAAAAAGGATTTTGACAATGAAAAAGACGATCTTAGGGATGCTCTCTGTCGCAGCTATGGCATTAAGCCTGCCCCTGACAGCAGAGCAGATAACCTTACCCATTGGTGAGCAGACTCGTATTTCTGGCCTGACACTGCCAGATCGCAGTATGACCAAAGACGCAGTCCGAGAAGCCTTTGGCGACCCCCGTGAGATTAAAGACCCAGTGGGAACACCACCGATTACAGCCTGGGAGTACGAAGGTTTTGTGGTGTACTTTGAACAGAAGTGGGTGCTTCACGCCGTAGTTAGGCACCCAGGTAAGCAAATCACTGAATAAACCCTTAAGCCTGCTTGCCCTCAAAGGATCGACGATCGCGGCTCACTCGATTCAAACCATTCATCGATGCAATACGGTAAGCTTCAGCCATAGTTGGATAGTTAAAGGTGGTGCGCAGGAAGTACTTAATACTATTGGCCTCACCCTTCTGACTCATAATGGCCTGACCAATATGAATAATCTCTGCAGCCTCTGCACCAAAGCAATGAATACCTAAAATCTGCAAGGTATCCTGATGGAACAGAATTTTCAGCATGCCCACTTCTTCGCCAGAGATATGCGCTCGAGCAGTATCTTTAAAGTAAGCTCGGCCAATTTCATAGGGCACTTTTTGCGCCGTTAACTCTGATTCATTCTTGCCCACAAAGCTAATCTCTGGGATTGTCCAAATACCCGTCGCTACATCTTCGACTCGATATTGATCTTCCATGCCGCACATGTGTGAGGCAGCGAAACGACCCTGGTCATAGGCTGCACCGGCCAGCGAGGGCCAGCCAATCACATCACCAGCAGCATAGATATGCGGCACTGCAGTCTGATAATCCTTGTTAACTGCAAGCTGGCCACGTTCATCTGCTTCAAGACCCGCATGCTCCAAGCCCAGACCACGGGTATTACCCGAACGGCCATTACACCAAAGTAATGCTTCGCCATGGATACGTTTGCCAGACTTAAGTTCTAGCGTGATGCCATTTTCGTTACTCACAACTCGCTCATATTCTTCATTGTGACGCACGGTGACATTGAGGTCGCGCAGGTGGTAGCTCAGGGCATCAGATATCTCGTCATCGAGAAAATTCATCAACCATTCTCTAGTGTTAACCAGATCTACTCTGGTATCTAAACCTGAAAAGATTGAGGCGTATTCACAGCCGATAACACCGGCGCCATAAATAATAATATTTCGCGGGGTGCTATCCAGTTTTAAAATACTGTCGCTGTCAAAAATAGCGGGGTCAGTGAAATCAATATCCGACGGGCGGTAAGGGCTAGAGCCCGTCGCTAACAAGAATTTTTTAGAGGTAATATTTATTACTTTGCCATCTTTGCTCGTCACCGAGATATCATGGGATCCCGTAAAAGTGGCACGACCAATATGCATCTGTATCCTATTGCGGGCATAACCTTTGGTTCGGCCTTGAACCTGTTTGGTAATCACGTCGTCTGCGGCTTTCATTACCTCGGGAAAAGAGAACCAGCGCGGTTCACCCACCGCACGGAACATGGGCATGGTGTTGTACTGCATCATACGGCGCACAGATTGGCGCAATGCTTTGGAGGGGATGGTACCCAAATGGGTACAGCTGCCGCCCGCCATAGCACGCTCATCAACAATCGCCACGCGCCAGCCCTGCTTAACCGCATTCATGGCGGCGCCTTCACCAGCAGGACCACTGCCAATTACTACTAGGTCATAGGACAGGTCTCCCATGATTATTGATCTCCTTTATGAGTGCCGGCAGATGGTGTTTCGACGGCATTGTAACCAAGCGAGCTACTGTCTAATTGAGAGCTGCTGTTTGATTCCGTTTGTTCGTCGCATTTATTCGGATCACCGCCACAGATGTCGCAGTTATAATTTGCCTCACCCAGGGCGGCACCAACGCCACCACAGGAACCGGCAATAGGCTTACCGCCCATCAAAACGCCAACGGCCATTGCCGCTATCAGCAAACAGAACATCAGTATGCTCAGCAGTATCTCAGTCATTTTTAAATCTCTTCTCTTGTAATGTCTGTCATTACGTCTGTCGGGCTTAAATAGGGTTCAAACGCTAAGCTATTGATCGCTTTAAATTCAGCGCCCTCTTTCACCAACATGTACACCGGAATATCCAGCTGGTTAGCCAGAGCCATACCCTCTTCATCGCCCAGTACCATAAAGGCTGTGGCCCAGGCATCTGCATCGGCACATTGTTCAGCTAACACGGTTACTGAGGCTAGGCTGTGAGTAATAGGTCGACCTGTGCGTGGATCGATAGTGTGGGAGTAACGCACGCCCTGCTGTTCAAAATAGTTGCGGTAATCGCCCGA
>DDDD01000180.1 GCA_002335945.1 Porticoccaceae bacterium UBA1989 | reverse complement strand
AGTCTTTAGTCTTTAGTCTTTATGTAGCGTCCCTAGTTTAGCTCGGGCGAAGTCAACAATACTTTATTTTTCTCGATGAATTGCTCGCCTAATGGATTTTATGGCTCTATTGACCCGTCAAACAGATGGGCTAGCTAATAAGGCCCCACTTGACGAGCTATCTATTTTACTGCGGTGATCAACATTTTAGTCGCATTAATCAACCCACTAAACCTATTTGGTTAGGGTTCAGCTGAAATTCCGATTAATATTTGTCTCTGAAAAAAACCTATTGAGAGGCTCCAATGGCCGTTAGCTCTGATAATCTCCCGACGACAATCAAGTTTACCGCTGCTACCGCGGTGTTGTCCCTCAGCTTGGCGTGTAGCGCTAACGAAACTGCGGTTAGTCCTGTTAATGCCAGCAAATGGTTTCACCAAACTCAGCTGCCCAATGGTCATTCATGGTTTAGTAATGAGCAGCAGCATTACACGAACCGGATCACCAATGCCTATGTCAGCGACGGCACCTTAAAAATCGTTGCAAAAAAAGAAACCTTCACTGATCAGGGTCAAACCAAACAATATACATCGGCGCGGTTAAACTCCAAACTAGCCTTTAAATACGGTCGGGTCGAAGTGCGGGCGAAACTGCCAGCCGGGCCTGGTACCTGGCCAGCAATATGGACATTAGGCAAAAATATCAAAGAGGTTGGTGCCTACTGGCAAACTCAGGGGTACGGCACCACTTCATGGCCGAGCTGCGGTGAGATTGATATCATGGAGCACTGGGGCAGCAGGCCAAACTTTGTGCAAAGCGCAATGCACACCAAATCGAGTTCAGGCGACACAGTGAACAAAGGCGGGCAAACTATTGCTACGGCGACAACAGATTTTCACATATATACAATGGATTGGTCAGCGGAAAGCATCGCCTTCAGCGTCGACAACAAAGTCCATTATCGCTACCAGCCTAGAATAAAGAACTCTCGCACATGGCCGTTTGATAAAGAACAGTATTTGATTCTAAATCTTGCTATTGCGTCGGACATCGATAGCAGCTTTAATGGCGCGAAAATGGAAATAGACTATATAAGAGTCTACACCCCAGATGCGGGCTCGGGGGTCGAACCCGTTTGGTCAGATGAATTCGAGTAAAAAATTATTTCCGTGTTAGATCAATTTAAGTTGAAGCTAACAAGCTCCGTATAAAAAATAAGTCAAATAAATAGCAATCTTTTCCACGAAGGGTATTTATGTCATTTAAGTATAAGACTGTAGTTGCAACTGCAAGATCTCCAATTGTTAGCATACTAGCCTTACTGATATTAGTTTCCTGCGGTGGCGGTGGCGGTGGCGGTGGCGGTGGCGGAGGTTTAAATCAAGACAAAGTCGGCCCAGTCATTTCTATATCTGGGTCAACCACCATTAACCACGAGCAGGGTCAAACTTACAATGATCCAGGCGCCACTGCCAATGATGCCATCGATGGCTCAGTGACAGTAACTACCGACGATCAAGTGGGTACAGCAGCAGGCACCTATACAGTAATCTATTCAGCCCAAGACAGTGCTGGCAATACCTCTACCAGAGAGAGAGAAGTCATTGTGGCCGATACCACTGACCCAATAGTAACTCTTACTGGCGGCGCCTCAGTAAATCATCAGCAAGGAACGACCTACACAGATGCCGGTGCATTGGCAACTGACAATATCGACGGAAGTTTGACGCCAGTCTTAAATGGAACTGTGGGTAGTGGTGCAGGATTATATACCCTTACCTACACCGCAACAGATATCGCTGGCAATTCTGCAGCAGCTACCAGGACAGTGACGGTCACCGCTAACACTAATGGTGACAGTGCTAACATTGTTATCAGTAATGGTGCCGTTGGGTCAGTTTGGGATCTTGGCGTTCAAGCGTTTGATGAGCAGAACCCTGATTACGGATCATGCGCTAATGATGGCGGCAGTGGCTGCCCGAGTCTTAGCTGGACGTTAGAGGTAGACAATGACCGCGGCAATGTGTTGCAGGTCGCTTATACCGCCAATGCTCAGCATGCCGGAGTTTATTTTAAGACTTCAACAGCGCAGAATCTAAGCGCTTACGCCTTAGGAAACTTTATTTTTGATATAAAAGTCATCGACGACGGCACAGATAATCTGCCAAATGGCTTTGACTTCAAAATGGAAAGTAGCAATGCTGAAAAACAAGTCAGTATCGATGATGTGGCCAACTCCACTGTCAATGCAGATGGTCAATGGCAGTCGATCAGCATACCAGTATCTAGCTTAACTAATAATGGCATTAATTTATCCGAGACCACAGTAGCCATGAATCTGTTTCCGGCCTATCAAACCGGAGAAAACTTGGTTTTTCAGCTTGATAATGCAAGATTTGAACTCGTTGAGGGGGCTAGCGGTGGCGGTGACAATAACAACGTCAGTGCTATAGATACTTCTAAATGGTTTCATCAAACCCAGCTTCCTAATGGCAACTCCTGGTATAACAACGAGCAGCAGCATTACACCAATCGTATAGAAAATACCTACGTGAGCGATGGAACCCTTAAAATTGTCGCCACCAAAGAGTCGTTTACAGATCAAGGCGTTACCAAACAATACACATCGGCCAGATTAAACTCTAAATATGCCTTCACCTACGGTCGAGTCGAGGTTCGAGCAAAATTACCATCAGGCGCTGGCACCTGGCCTGCTATATGGACGTTAGGCCAAAATATTAGTGAGCCCGGTGCTTACTGGGAGACTCAAGGCTTGGGTACCACCTCTTGGCCAGCCTGCGGTGAAATCGATATTATGGAGCACTGGGGAAACAATCAGAATAATGTGAAGAGCGCGATGCATACCCCATCCAGCTCAGGAGGAACCGTTAATATAGGCGGCCAGTTTATCTCCACTGCCTCATCTCAATTCCATGTTTACAGTATGGAATGGTCGGCGGATGAAATAATCTTTGCCGTTGATGGTAATGAGCATTACAGATATGACCCCGCAGAGAAAAATGCGGCCACATGGCCCTTTGATGCACCCCAATATCTACTGATGAATTTCGCCATAGAAGCCAGTATTGCCAGCAGCTTCAATCAGGATAAGCTGGAAGTGGACTACGTGAGAGTTTACGACCTAGATGCGGCCCCAGAGGATCTACCTGCGTGGCGGGACGAGTTCGACTGAACCCAAGGGAGAAATTATCTAAGAGCCCGTTTAGGTCTTTTCTGACCTAAACGGGCTCCAATCATATTACTGAAGATAGGTGTATGGGCTAACGAAGTTATCGGCAGTAATCCAAGCCTTTCACACATGCAGTCAGGTCATACCCGAGTCTTCCAGCTAGATTACAATAGGATTTAGCCACCTAGAGACTGATTAATCTGATTTAGCGTGGCCAAAGGATCTGCAGACTGCGTAATCGGTCGCCCAATCACCAGATAATCACTGCCGAGGGCAATGGCATCCTCAGGACTGACGATACGACGCTGGTCGTCTTCGGCACTGCCTGGCAAGCGTATTCCTGGTGTCACAAGTTTAAAATCTGCGCCCAAATCAGCCTTTAACGCACTGGCCTCCTGAGCGGAACAGACGACTCCCTGCAAGCCACAGCTCTTAGCCAACCGTGCAAGGTGCAACACTTGCTCAGTCGGGCTGTTAGATATACCCACTTGTTGCAAGTCGGGTTGATCCATACTGGTCAGCACGGTCACAGCAATCAGCAACATATCACTGCCCTTTTGTTCGAGACTATGCTGTGCCGCTTCCATCATACGGCCACCACCGCAGGCATGGACATTGGCCATCCACACACCTAGATCAGCTGCTGCGCTGATTGCATGGGCTGTGGTATTGGGAATATCATGGAATTTCAGGTCGAGGAATACATCAAAATCCCGAGCAACCAAGGCTTTCACCAGCTCAGGGCCCGCCGCGGTAAAAAGTTCTTTACCAACCTTAAGTCTGCACTGAGATGGATCAAGCTGATCCGCTAATGACAAGGCGGCCTGTTGATTATCGAAATCTAGGGCAACAATGACGGGAGAGTTTGAAGGCATAAGTCGGCTAATCCTTTTTGGTGGCGCGAGCCAATTTACGACGATAGGAGGCAATAATTAACGAACTGGCCAGAATGCCTAGCAAGGTTCCCGCCACTAAAAATATAATCAGCCACAGGCCCAGACTAATCTCAGGACTACTAAACATAATGAAGTTAACACCCAGTGGCTGGCTATTTTCCATGGCGAACATAGCGCCAACCAATGCAATAGCAACAACCATCAGAAATTTTATAAACAGCCACAGTGCTCGCACGTTCTTATGCCTCTAGCGTAAATAATTGTGTGGCGTTCATTGTACCCGCTGATAATCTGCGGGACAAAAGATCATCCTATTTTTCTCAACATTAACTCATTGCCGCCGGCGGTGCTAAACTTTATAAAACCCCCTTTTAAGGATGCCTAGCCATGCAATCAACCATTAGAATATTCTCTAAAGTGCTATTAAAAGTACCATTAATAGCTCTGTTTATTATTGCGAGTGCGACGGGCTGCAATGCTCAGTCAGATCAACCCGCTCCACGTAAAGTCATTACCTCAGGTTCCGGGCTGATTCAGGTAGAGCCCAATATGGCCCAACTAACGATGCAGCTGGAAGCCCTTAATAAGGATGGCGGCGCTGCTAAATCTGATGTCGATGGACGGGTAAACATATTTTTAGGGGCGCTAAAAACACTCAATATCGACGAAGCCGATGTCGTTGCCTCCGCATTACAATTAAGTCCCAACTACGAATATCACAACCAAAAACGCCAATTTATAGGCTATCGCGCCTCCCGTACCATCAACCTGACCCTTAATAAACTCGAGCAACTCAATCAGCTGATGGATCTTGCCCTTACATCGGGG
>DDDD01000150.1 GCA_002335945.1 Porticoccaceae bacterium UBA1989 | reverse complement strand
ACAAGCGGCCTTGGGTTGCAGAGCCACTTTTTTAAAGTCAGCTAGCTGCAGGCCAGCACCCATACCTAACATGGCCAAAATTAACTGCACCGCGGCAACCCAGTATTCATACTCTATATACAGCTCAATCATTCCTTTACCCTTCTTGGTGGCCGATTATAAACCGGTTCTTATAGTGTAATTCTTTTACAGATTCGTCTCTGGGGTTGATGTTATCTGGCGATGTAATTGAGGAAAGTCTGTTATCGGGTGCCCTCAACCGCGGCGTCTACTGAGAGAGTGAGAACGCTAATGGCTAGATGACCACAGTGATTGCTCGAGACCGAGCCTAAGGCCTGCTCGCTAATCGACCAGCAGCTTAACTTGATTAGCGCAATCCTGAGCCGGGCTCCAAAACCATCCTTTGGGGTCCCAGGCACGGCCACAGGACATATAAATACACTGGGCATAGGTCTTTTTTGCCGCCTCGACCTGTCCGAGCTCGTGCAGTGAGCGTGCTTTTGCCCACAGTGCCATAGAAACATCGTTCATCAGGTAGTCTTTTTGAATTTTTAGTCTTTCCTTTCTACTTACCTTGCCAGTGCTCGGACAACGTTTGCCTTTATCATGCAGCTTTTTCTGTTTCTGCCCCGCTTCTGGACCCCACTGGTTGAAGCAGGCATCGACCACCGATACGGCATCGGCAAATTGGTTGTTGGCGTAGAGTTGCACAGAATTGATCGCCCAGGCAGCTGAGTCGCCGAGATCTGGGTCAGTCGAAAAACAAGGGTTGGTTGCACTACTTGCCGTGCTGGGTTCTTCCGAAGAAACCATGCTGGAGAACAGTGCGGTAGTGAGTAATATCCAGGCGATTGAGCGTCTCATTGCATTTTCCTTTTATTTTTTGTTATTAGTTGTCTATTGTCGCAAGTGATCCGAGCAATGAAAAGTTTGATGCTGTTCTGCTCGCACTAACAGCTGCTCCTGTTTCTCACAACAGATTAAAACGTTCGTGATGATTTTTCACCTTTTAATCTTCGCTTTTCACCTTAGCCTTTAATCCGTGGCGCCATTTTATCGATTTGGCAGGAGTCTTCGAGACGTCGCGGTTAAATTCTTCGCTGATAAAGGTGCTGATATTGTGTCGTCGCTTGGCTTTGGGCGACAATCTTGTTGGCTAAATAGAGTTTTTATCCGCGCTAATTAAGCCAAATACCATTAGTTACTTGGCAGTCGATACTATCCAGCGCCATATGAATCGTCAGTCCCAGTCCAATCAGCCTGGTCTTGGGAATAAAGCAGAGCAGAATATAGAGCCCAATCAACCACAGCTGATGGAGCGGATGAAAGCCAATGCTGCAGCGATTGGGGTCGTAGATAGGGTTGGCCAGCAGATGGTCAACATCCACCAGCATGGTCGCCATAAGAGTCAAATAGGCGAGCTGCCAATGTGTGCGCAGCCATTGATTGCGCGCTAATAGGCCGACCAATACCGCGGGTACTAAAAAGTGTAAGGCTAGATGAAACAAGGCAATTTTGCTCTTGGCTTTGAACGCTCAGTTACAAGCTCTCAGTTATAGGTCGTGATCAAGAAGCCTACAGCATTGAATTCTTCGCCACAATCGCCATCATTTTTTGCGCTGTTTCGTGTCCCGAATTCTGATTCTGCCCGGTGACAAAACGCTCTTCGTCATCGACCACAACATGTGTCGCAAACAGGTCTCTAAAGGCTGTCTGGCTCTCGAAAATAACCCCGGCTTTGCGCAACTCGGCCTCGGGATGTTGCGGAGTAATATCAATAATGCCCAGTTCCTTAATCTGTTTGTCGGTGACACCGGTCATGCGACGGCCGGCTATCAATAAATTACCGTCACGATCTTTAGCTTTAATCAAGCCGAGCACACCGTGACACACACCACCAATAACCGCTTGCTTGTCGGCGTAGTAGGCTTCGGTTATTTTCTCGCCGAGTTCAGTTGAATAGCCGAGGTCATAGGCTGCACCCCAGCCACCAGCGATAAAGATAATATCGTATTGGGTAACGTCGACGTCGACAATCGCCAGGGAATTTTTCACCTTGGCGAGAAATATTGAGTCAGCCAAAAACCGGTCATCTTCTGGGGTCCTAACTATTCGACTCAAGGTCTGAGGGTCGACCGGTATTTCACCGCCCTTGATACTGGCGATATCAACCTCCACACCGGCATCGAGGAAATTGTAGTACGGGTGGGTCATTTCCGATGCCATAACGCCGGTCGCATCACCGCTTGTTTCGCCGGGAGCGGAGAGGACTGAATGGTTGGTGGCAATAATGAGGGCACGTTTGCCTGCTGGAACCTGCGCTATTTCGCCGTGATATTCAGGGTGCAGGCCAGCTTTGTGAAGCAGAGTTGGCAGTGCCAGCACGATCAGGCCGATCATCAATAACAGCCCACCTGCCATTTTCTTGAACTTTGATTTCATTATAAACCCGCCCTATTAATACGCATGTTTTGCCCAATGGCTAAATATTAGCATCATCTATGTCATTATATTGCCGGTATTTAGTGGCATTGTAAAGTTGTCATTAGACTGTGATAGAGTACTTATTCATAAGTTAATAAATTACTAATAAAACCAAGGGGAAAGAAAATGAAAAAGACATTAATAACCGTTTTGACTGCAGTCCTCGGCATGGTGATGGCCGCGGGAACTCTTGCTGACCATCATGCGGCACCGAGAACCAGTGCGCTGGAAATCTATTTTTGTAGCTTTGCCGACGGCAAGGATATGTCTGATTTGAAAAAGGTCGCTGCTGGTTGGGATCAATGGGCAGACACTAATTTCAGTGAAGGCTATGCGGCGTATATTTTAGCGCCTGTAATCGCTAATGGCGCTGATTTCCCATTTGATTCAATCTGGATGGGTGTGGCAGAGAACCATGAAGCTATGGGTACGGTCATGGATGAATGGGCGGCAAAGGGTGGAGCTTGGCAGAAAAAGTTTGACGCTGCGTCTAAATGTGACAGCCATGCACTGATGACTAGTATGGAAGTAAAACCGTACGCCAAGCTGGGGCAGGCAGGTTACTTGCAGATTTCAGCCTGTGAATTTAAAGACGCTGCTGGGTTTGCTGATTTGATGGTTGCGGATAAAAAGTGGACTGCCTGGATGGATAAGAACGCTATGCCTGGTGGCATCTATCGATGGATACCTGGCGTGGGTGCCCCCAGAGGAGATAGCACTGATTTCTATGGTGTCTATGTTGCTGAAAGCTTGGGCGATAGAGGCAAGGCTCATGACATGATGATGAGTGGCGGATTCCCAGTCTGGAGCGCGCTCTATGACGGCATTGCAGAATGCGACAACCCTCGAGTGTGGAATGCTCAGCCTGCTGGTGGTGTTGCTGCACAATAGTGGTTATTAATAAGTCAGTGACAAAC
>DDDD01000120.1 GCA_002335945.1 Porticoccaceae bacterium UBA1989 | reverse complement strand
ATGATGCCATCAAATAGCATCGCCGTGATCGCGGCCGCACCTGAAAAAATACGCTCCAAAGACACCCATTACCCCTACAAACAAAATACCAGCCTCAGCTATCTCTGTGGATTTCCCGAGCCGGAATCTGCGATGGTGATTATTCCTGGCCGAGAGCAGGGTGAGTTTGTCTTATTTTGTCGGGACAAAGATCTACTTAGAGAAACCTGGGATGGCTACCGTGAAGGGCCTGAGGGAGCTGTGAATAATTATGCTGCAGATGATGCATTTCCTATTGATGATATAGACGATATTTTGCCGGGCATGCTGGAAGGTAAAGATCGTGTTTATTACGCCATTGGCAAAGACGCAGACTTTGACAAGCATCTTATGGATTGGGTCAATAATGTCCGTAGCCTTCGTGGTGGTGATGCCATGCCTCCAAGCGAGTTTGTTGATCTTGATCATCTGGTTAATGAAATGCGCTTGATCAAAACTGCCGGTGAAATTAAATTGATGCGCAGAGCTGGCGAGATTGCAGCCCAGGCCCATTGTCGTGCCATGAAACTGAGTAAGCCTGGGCTATATGAGTATCAGCTTCAGGCTGAGATCGAACATGAGTTTATGGTTAGTGG
The DNA here is from genome assembly GCA_002335945.1 of Porticoccaceae bacterium UBA1989. GTDB lineage: Bacteria > Pseudomonadota > Gammaproteobacteria > Pseudomonadales > Porticoccaceae > HTCC2207. The sequence goes on along the minus strand of DDDD01000120.1, from coordinate 4,037 downwards.
TGCGTCGGCGCCTGCTTATACTAGCATTGTGGGCGGCGGTAAAAACGGCTGTATTCTTCACTACATTGAAAATCGCGATAAGCTTAAATCCGGGGATCTGGTATTGATCGATGCGGGTTGCGAATATGAAAATTACGCCTCGGATATTACTCGAACCTTTCCCGTTAATGGCAAATTCACCAAGCCGCAAGCCGCTATTTATGACATTGTATTGGCGGCACAGGCAGCGGCTATCGAGCAGATTGCCCCTGGCCTTGAATACCATCTTGCCAACGATGCGACCATTCGGGTGATCACCCGGGGTCTGGTAGATTTGAAAATTCTACAGGGCGATGTTGATGCATTAATTGTGCAGGGCGCCTACCGAGATTTCTATATGCACAGCGCCGGTCATTGGTTGGGCATGGATGTGCATGATGTGGGTGATTATAAAATTGATAATAAGTGGCGCGTCTATGAGCCGGGCATGGTCTTGACCGTGGAGCCGGGAATTTATATTTCCCCCGACAATCAAAATGTTGCCCCTAAGTGGCGTGGTATTGCTGTGCGTATTGAAGACGATATTCTTGTTACTAAAACCGGTTGCGAAGATTTGACCTCAGGGGTGCCCAAGGCGCGCGATCAAATTGAACAGCTGATGGCGGGCTAATCTATGTCTATGCATTCCACAAGTAACAGTCAGTACGATATTGTTATCGTCGGTGCCGGTATGATTGGTGCGGCAGCTGCATGCCTGTTGGCGCGATCAAGTCAGAATTACAAAACTGGCCCGCTTAGCATTGCTTTGATTGAAGCGAACCCCGCCAGTCCATTTGATGCCAGTCACTTTGATCCGCGAGTTGCGGCTGTTACCGAAAAGTCGCGACAGCTACTTGATCGCTGCGGTGTTTGGTCTGCCATTGCCGAAACGCGCGTAAGTCCTTTCCAAGCTATGGAGGTTTGGGATGCAGAGGGCACTGGCAGAATTCAATTTAACGCTGCAGAGATAGATCAACCAAATCTCGGCCATATTATCGAAAACTCATTGATGGTGGAGTCATTGTTAGCGGAGGTTGCCGCACTCAATAATATTGATTTTATATGTCCAGCAAAAATAATTGATTATCAGCAGACAGACGATGAGCTTGGTATTGAATTGGACGACGGACGTTACCTGCAAGCTAGACTTCTTATTGCCGCTGACGGTGGTAATTCGAGTGTTCGCCAGCATTTTGATTTCGCCACCAAAGAGTGGGACTACGGTCATCGAGCCATTGTCAGTACGATTCAAACCGAGCTGCCAAACCAACAGAGTGCTTGGCAGCGCTTTATGCCCAGCGGCCCCCTCGCTTTGTTGCCTCTTAATAATGAGGGTGATCTCCATCGTTGCTCTATCGTTTGGTCTCAGGAAACTGAGGTTGCTGAACGATTAATGGCCCTCGACGACTCGCAATTTTGTACCGAGCTTTCGACTGCGAGCGAACATTGTTTGGGTAAGGTGCTGTCCGTTGAAAAGCGTTTTGCTATTCCATTGCGTCAGCGTCATGCGGCCGACTATGTGGTTCATCGTGTCGCCCTATTAGGTGATGCGGCACATTCCATTCATCCCCTGGCAGGGCAGGGAGCCAATCTTGGTTTTGCAGATGTTGTTGCTCTGGCAGATGAAATTGAACGGGCGGTTAGCCGCGGCAATGATATTGGTGCCCTAAGCACATTGTCCCGTTATCAGCGCCGTCGCAAGCCAGATAATCTGGCTACCATGGCAGCGATGGAGGGCTTTAAACGTTTGTTCGGGGCTGATCAGCTGGGATTGCGTTTGGTGCGGAATATGGGAATGTCGAAGTTGAATGGGTTACCGGCGGTTAAAAACACCATTATTAAAAAAGCCATGGGCCTGTAAGCGCGTCGGTATAGCCATAGTAAGCGTTCGGTAGATTTTATTCTTCTTCTGCATTTTCCTGTAGCCGCTCCAAGCGTTTTTCTTCTTCTTTCAGTACGGCCTTAATTTCGTCCAACACACTATCGACATCGGATTCATCTTCGGGTTCTGCGAAGTAACCACTGAGCACGGTGTCTGGTTTAAGTGCGCCATCTTCATACAGGGCCCAAATTTCTTTGGCGTAATTGCTACCTAGTAGCTGGGGTGCAAATTGACCGTAGTAGGTGGTCATATTAGCAATGTCACGGGCGAGCATCACTTCGGCATTATTGTTGGCCGAGGCATCTACCGCCTGAGGTAGGTCGATAATCACTGGGCCATAGTCATCGACCAGTACATTAAATTCAGAGAGATCGCCGTGAACAATACCTGCGCAAAGCATCATCACAACATATTGCATAACAATGGCATGATCTTCTAGGGCCTGCTCTTCATCCATGGAAACGTCGCCAAGACGCGGCGCAACATTGCCCGCTTCATCGCTAACCAGCTCCATGAGTAAAACCCCGTCAAAACAGCCGTAGGGTTTGGGGACTCGTACACCAGCATTCGCTAACAAATACAGTGCGTCGACTTCGGCATTTTGCCAGGTTTCTTCCTGCTGCTTGCGGCCATATTTGGAACCCTTATCCATGGCGCGGGCTCGGCGGGTGTTGCGAACCTTACGTCCCTCTTGATACTGCACTGCTTTTTTAAAGCTACGTTTAGCGGCTTCTTTATAGACTTTCGCGCAGCGTACCTCTGAACCACAGCGAACGGTGTAGACGGTCGCTTCTTTACCGCTCATCAACTGACCGATGATTTCATCAATCACACCGTCGTCTAGTAGGGGCTGCAGTCGTTTAGGGCTTTTCATTTATCCTCGTTTTGGCTCGTGTTGACTGAGCGCAACCAATTTAAAAGAACCGTTGTTGGCTAGCACTTCAATATACCTGAAATAAGCCTTAGCTTTTTGTTCAAGCGGAATAAAAGTGTTCACCACAAAAAGGGCCTGCCCAGTACTTGCCACTAAACGCTTGGTCGCACTGAGAAATTTAACGCTCATATCCCCATCAATGGCAAAGCCCTGATGAAAGGGAGGGTTGCATAGCACCGTATCGAAACGCTGATCGATCTGGTCCCCGGCATCTCCGGCAATTACCTGAGTGTCTATATCTAGTGCCTGGAGATTGAAAGCGGTTGCCGCCAGTGCCGCAGCATTGTTGTCTGTCGCTGTTATCTGTTTGAAACCATGATGGCTGGCTTCAACTGATAGGTAGCCATATCCACAACCCAGATCCAGTAATGTTTCCGGCGTGGTTTTGTGTCGCGCTAAAAACTGCGGCAGGTGCTCGGTCAAAAAGGCACTGCCACGATCAATTTTTTCCCAGCCAAAAATACCGGGTTTGCTCTCTAAAGATAGACCTTTAATCGGGCGGGTCTGTGAATAATTTTTACTATCAAGTTCGGGCTGCTCTGTTTGATGTAGCTCCACCCCAGCTGAATAGTGAGAGCCATGTTTGTCGGCGGTGGTTTTGTCGCTAAAGAGTTTACAGGCCTGCTTTACATAAGTTTTAAGGCCGTCATTTTTTTCGCCGGTCAATAATAGCTGGCCATTTGGCTTAAGGAGTTTAGCCGCTTGATTGATAATGTGATGGCTGCTGGCGCGTTCTTTGGATACACGAAATAGCACGGTATCAAAACTGTGAGGTTCTAATGCTGAAAAATCAAAATCATTAAAGGTGCTGTTTAGCTCGGCAGCGGCTGCACTTTGGTTAATGTCATAGCGGTTACTAAAAACATGAACAGTGCGCTTACCGGAACTTCGCGCCATTTCCCAATTTACATTGGCCCAGTTTTCGTCGGCCACAATCAGGCAGTTGCCACTTATATTTTGCAGCTGCTGTAATAGCAGAGCAACGCTTCTATCGGTCAGAGTTTGATTCATAAAATAGAGGCAACTTCTAACGCAGTGAGAGGGCGATATTCTCCGGGTTGCAGTGCTGGATCCAGAACAATACCGCCAACCTTAAATCTATGCAGGCTCACCACATGGTTGCCCAGGGCTGCGAACATGCGTTTCACCTGATGATATTTGCCTTCGGCAATGGTCAGGTTGATGTTGTGGTCGTCGACTATT
>DDDD01000102.1:57916-58037 GCA_002335945.1 Porticoccaceae bacterium UBA1989 | reverse complement strand
GCAGTGAGGTTTTATGTATATGGTGCACTCGGGTGGATTCGAACCACCGACCGCCCGGTTCGTAGCCGGGTACTCTATCCAGCTGAGCTACGAGTGCTTTACTGTCTCCTTTCAGAGGCCG
>DDDD01000102.1:41621-57910 GCA_002335945.1 Porticoccaceae bacterium UBA1989 | reverse complement strand
TGGGGTTGAGTCAACAATTCCTATGGGTTTTGTGGCTGTTTTTGTGCGGTTTATTTGCTGTAGGGCACGGGTACTTCCAGGGTCTCTTTTAGTTCTTCCATTACGACGTAACTGGTGGATTCTTGGACGGCGGGTAGCTTCAATATTCGATGGCCAAGTAGTTCTCGATAGGCGGCCATATCTCTGACTCTGGCTTTGAGTAGATAGTCGTAGTTGCCGGATACCAAGAAGCAGCTTTGGATGTTTTCTAGGTCCATCACTGAGGTGCGAAATTCTTCGAAGTTTTTCTGTGAGGTGTGATTGAGTCGAATCTGTACAAACACCACTAGGCTGACATCCAGCTGTTCAGGGCTAACGATGGCTGTGTAGCCCAGAATATAGCCATTGCGCTCCAGGCGCTTTACGCGCTCGATGCAGGGCGTGACGGAGAGGCCGACTTCTCGGGCTAGGTCGGTGTAGCTAATGCGGCCATCTTTTTGCATGACGCGCAGTATATTGCGATCGATTTTACCGAGCTTTTCGGTGTCTGCCTTTAGTCCTGCCATTATAAATTATCCTGTTTATGGTCTATTACTGTAAAAATCTCCTGCATCTTAACAAAATCAGCGAAGAAATATTAGCTTGGAGCTGTAGACTGCAGTAATAAATCCAATGGTTGGATTGTTTAAAAATGAGGCTATGACTATGTTGGTAGGCGTTCCTAAAGAGATTAAGAATCATGAATACCGTGTGGGTTTAACCCCTTCGTCGGTCAATGAACTAGTGAAGCGCGGGCATCAGGTGTTGGTTGAAGCCAATGCGGGTGCGGCGATCGATTTTACCGACGGGGAATATATTGCTGCAGGGGCTGAGATTGTGATTGCAGCGGCAGAGATTTTCAGCCGCGCTGACATGATAGTTAAGGTCAAGGAACCTCAGGAGCAGGAGTGCAAGATGCTTCGGGAAGGCCAGATTCTCTATACCTATTTACACCTAGCCCCAGACCCAGCCCAAACGGAGCTGTTGGTGAAATCTGGCGCGACCTGCGTGGCCTACGAAACAGTGACAGATAATCAGGGCGGCCTACCTCTATTGGCGCCCATGTCTGAGGTTGCCGGTCGTATGTCGGTTCAGGCCGGCGCCCATCATTTGGAGAAAGCTCAGGGAGGTCGCGGTGTTTTGCTCGGCGGTGTACCCGGTGTTGCGCCAGCCAAGGTATTGGTTATTGGTGGCGGGGTAGTGGGTGACAATGCGGCGGCCATGGCGGTGGGTATGGGTGCTGATGTGACTATTCTGGATCGCTCTATCTCAAGATTACGCGAGCTTGATGCCAAGTATGAGGGTAGGGCGCGCTGTGTCTATTCTACGAATGCTGCGGTTGAAGAATATGCCCTTGAAGCCGATCTGGTGATTGGCGCGGTTTTGATTCCCGGTGCGGCGGCACCTCGGCTGTTGAGTCGTGAGCTTATTGGTCGTATGAAAAAAGGTGCGGTGTTGGTCGATGTGGCGATTGATCAGGGCGGTTGCTTTGAAACATCGGCGGCCACCACGCATGAGAAGCCTACCTACGTAGTCGACGATGTGGTTCATTACTGTGTCGCTAACATGCCCGGCGGTGTGGCGAGAACGGCAACGATGGCACTCAATAATGCCACCTTGCCTTATGCGTTGGCCCTAGCTGACGACCCGATCAATACGTTGTTTAGAGATAAAAATCTACAAAATGGTCTGAATGTACACAAGGGTAAGCTGACCTATAAGGCCGTTGCCGATGCGCTAGGCTACCCCTATGTGCCAGCAGACGAAGCGCTAAAAGCTTAGGTGCTAGTTACTTCAGTGCTCTTTATTTGAGTACTCTTTACTTCAGCTCTATCCACAGGTGCTCGGCTCTTGCCAGCACCTCGCCTTCGGCGGTGGCAATGGCTGAAGCGGAATAATGTTTACGGCCCTCAATAAATTGGGTCCAAGCATAAATAATCAGTGGTTGATCACCGGGTACAGGTTTGTCTATGGATCCCGTCATCTGCCCGAGTAGAAACAGCTTGCCGCTATCTAAGGGAATTCGAAGGGCAAAGTAGCCGGGGCAATCAAGGGCTGACCAGACAAATTCGGTTTTGGTATTTCCCTGTTCATCTAATAAGTCAGCATTGGGTTGCCAGTCACAGGCAACGAGTTCTGTACCATCAATATTGCCGGTAAACAGCTGTAGTCCGTCGCTTTCATTGCGGGCTGGGCCACAGACAAAGCTGCTTTTGAATACATTGAGCTCACTGTGGCCGGCAAAGGTGTGCCTCGCCTGACGTGCCTGTTCTAGGGTAGGCGGTGACGGGGGAACCAAATCTAACTGAGCTGGTTTGGCGGTGCCAACCAGTTCGTTCTGATGTTTCAGTAACCAGTCACCCTTGTCTTCACTGATGGTTAGGGGTGTATCTAATGGCGGCGGGCTATGCAGCCTTACCTGTGCTGGGACACTGATATGTTCGGCAAGCAGGCCACAGCTATAGCCGCCATTGCCTGAATTGGGTGGCCCACAAAAACGCTGTTTTATAACGACTGACTGCATAATGGGTTCTGCTTGCTCTTAATAATAATTGGTTAAAGGCCTTAGATTAAAGGGCTAGACTAAAGTGCCTAGACTAAAGCGGCTAGGGCGCTTCGGCTAAAAATACTGCCCGGGTTGGGGCTGGATGTCCCTCAATAGTTTTGCTGTGATCATTGGGATCTAAAAAATCTTCCAAGGATTCAAACGTCATCCAGTCGGTTGAGCGCTGTTCTTCAATGCTGGTGGTGCTGATATCGACCATGCGTGGATTTTTAAAACCATTTTTACGCATCCAACTCAGTAGGGTATCCGGCGAAGGCAGGTACCAGACATTGGGCATTTTGGCGTAACGACCCTCTGGTACTAGCGCCGTTCCCTCTGGGCCTTCAACCACTAAGGTTTCCAAAACCAGCTGACCGCCCGGTCGCAGTAATTCCCGTAATTCGCGCAAATGATCCATCGGCGAGCGTCGATGATATAAGATACCCATCGAAAAGACGGTATCGAAAGCCTCCAGTTTATTTGGCATATCTTCGATACCGATGGGCAATACGTCGACAGGAAGCTCTTTGCCCGCAAAGTTTTTAATTGCCTGAAACTGAAAAACAAATTTTGGCGATGGGTCTATACCAATGACTCGTTTGGCACCGGCACCGAGCATGCGCAAGCAGTGGTAACCATTGCCGCAGCCGACATCGAGAATAAGACGGTCCTGTAAGGGCTGCAAATGAGGCAGTACGCGACCCCATTTCCAGTCGGAGCGCCACTCAGTATTTAGAGGCATGCCGAATAGATTGAACGGGCCTTTGCGCCAGGGATGCAGGCCCATTAAGGTGGCTTGCAACGCCAGTCTGCGGCCCTTGTCCATAAGACTGATATCGCCAATTTCTACGCTGTCTTTAAGGTTTACATGCAGTGGGTCAATTTCGGGGAGGCGCTTTAAAGTCTCTTCCCATTCAGGCATATCACCCCAGCGGCCCGGACGCAGTTGGTGGGCTATTAGGTCGGGCAATGTTTGGCCCCAGTCGCTGAGAGGATGCTCTTCGAGCCAGCAAAAAAAGGGTCCGTAATCGAGGGTTGAGGGAATCATGCTTTTACCTGAAATTTTGAGAGACAATTATAGGGTATTTCAGCTATTGTAACCGCCAGTGAATTAAGTTTCGGTTAGGGCCTGTAAGACCATGAGTGAAGACAGATTTGAACAACTTGAAGAAAAGTTAGCCTACCTTGAAATGGCTAACGCAGAACTTGGCGAAGAAATATTTCGTCAGCAGAAAGAGATAGATGTGCTAACTAAGGCCCATCGAACAATGCTAGAACGCGTTGAGGTTCTGCAGGATACGACAGGAGAAGGTGGCTCAGAGCAAGGTGAAAGACCGCCACATTATTAATAGCTACTTTTAATCGGCAAACAAAAAATTACCGAGAATAGTAGGCAAACAAAAAAGCACCGAGAAAACTTGGGCTAAATAAAAATATTTTGAGGGGAATTAAGATGGCCGAGATAAAGAAGGCAGCCAAGACTGCCATAGATAGCGTATTTGCTGAACAAAAATGCTATGCACTAGAATTGAGAAAAACCGATTACCGCCAGCGCCTTGCCGTGCTTGCGCGTTTTGAAAAAGCCTTTAACAACGCACTGGACAAAATCTATGCGTCGGCAGCTGCAGACTTCGGCAAGCCTGAAGCTGAGGTGGCCATGTCTGAAATCATGCCGGTTGTCTCTGAGCTCAAGCATATTCGCAAAAGTCTTAAAAGCTGGATGAAACCAGATTCGGTGAGACCTACTCTGACCACGTTCGGTACCAAATCAAAAATTGTTAAAGAGCCCAAAGGCGTGACACTCGTTGTTTCACCTTGGAACTATCCCTTTAATCTGACGTTTGGCCCCATGATGTGGTCAATCGCTGCGGGTAATACGGTAATTATCAAGCCGTCTGAAATGACGCCAAATATGTCTAAGGTTATTGGCGAGATTGTTAGCGAAGCCTTTAGACCTGAAGAAGTCTCGTTGTTCGAAGGTAAGGCAGATGTTGCTAGTTACCTAACAAGCTTACCGTTTGACCATATCTTCTTTACTGGTAGCCCCGCTGTTGGCAAACACGTAATGGCTGCGGCAGCCCGCAACCTTACGTCAGTAACCCTGGAGCTCGGTGGTAAGAGTCCGGTTATTATTGATAAGTCAGCGAATATTAAAAAGACAGTTGGCTCTATAGCCTGGGGCAAGTTCACTAACAACGGCCAGACCTGTATCGCGCCAGACTATCTCTATGTGCACGAATCAATTAAAGACGAAGTGATCGCCGCAATGACTGCCTGTGTTGAAAAGCAGTATGGTCTGGGTAACGATGCTCGTGATAACGGCGATTACTGTCAGGTGGTCAACACTGCACACCACGGACGTATTTCTGCGCTGATAAAAGATGCTACGGCAAATGGCGGCAAGGTATTGATGGGCGGCGAGACGGCTAAGGCGGGACGTTTTATTGCACCCACTATGATTGAAGGCATGAGCGAAGACTCGGCGATTATGCAGGAAGAAATTTTTGGGCCAGTACTGCCCATCATTACTTTCTCGGATCTCGATGAAGCGGTTGCCTATGTGAACAGCAAGCCCAAGCCTCTAGCGCTGTATATCTATGCTCAGGACAAGAAGGCGATTAATAAGGTACTACAAGAAACCAGTGCCGGTGATACCTGTGTTAACCAGACCATGATGCATTTCTTACATCAGAACCTGCCATTTGGCGGCGTGAACAATAGTGGTATTGGTAAGTCGGGCGGAGTCTGGGGCTTTAGAGCCTTTACCCATGAGCGCAGTGTGCTGGTTGAGAAGTTCAGTGCTGCCGCTATGCTGCATCCTCCTTATACACCGAAAGTCCTGAATATGATTAAGAGAACCATGAAGCTTGTTTCTTAATAAGAGTGGCTAGTATTTAATAGCCACCAGCGAACAAAAGTTAAAACATTGAAACCAAGGGCTTGCGGACTGAAATCCGCAGGCCCTTAATCGTTGGATATGGGTATCTAGGGTTTCAGGTACCAGCACATTCTCAATCGAGTCTCTCTTCTGACTAATCTCCAAATCACTGTAACCCTGAGCGCGCTTAAAACCATGGTGCAAATCGCTGAGTAAGGTATTGAGTGATTCAGGTTCAAAACTTAGTTTTTCTGAAATAATTAAACAGCCACCTGGGTTAAGCCCCTGATAGATTTTTTCGAGCAGGGCAGGACGCTTTTCCAGGGGTACAAACTGCAATGTGAAGTTCATAACCACTAGCGAGGCATTGGTAATGTCGATATCACAGATATCTCCATTAACCAATTGAGTTTCAGTGGTGGCGCTGTTGGCATCTAAAATAATCTGGCACTTTTCCAGCATGGCGCTGGCGTTATCGACGGCCACAATCGTCGCATCACGTCCTTCGATGTTTTGGCTGATGGCTAGTGTTGAAGCCCCGAGAGAGCAGCCTAAGTCGTAGCAGTTGGTGCTCGGCTGCACAAAGCGTGCGGCCAATTCGCCGGTATGAGCGACGATGGTTTCGTAACCGGGCACAGAGCGGCTAATCATATCTGGGAAAACGTCGACCACGGCCTGATCAAATACAAAGCCAGGCACAGCCCCCAGGGGGTTGGCAAATAGGTTGTCCCGTTTGGGGTCTAGATCTTTCATATTAGCCCTTCACATTAGCTCTTCACATTAGTCCTACCCATTAGGCGCTGATAATATCCAGACCAGTAGAAGCGGCTAAATCGGCATTGGTAATCACAGCCGTCTGCGCCTTGTCTGCCGTTAAATAAGTACTGGCAACACGTTTCAGATCTGCTTCAGTCACAGCAAGTACCTGATTTCTAAACTTCACCGTACAGGCTTTACCGCGACCATTTAACTCGCTGTGGAAAGCCTGAATGGCTTCTCCCGCAGGGGAACCTGGTTTGTCTAGGCCTCCGATAACGCCGAGTATGGATTCTTCAATTTTGTCATAACCCAGTGGGTTCTCAAGAGCCCAGCTAATGGAGTTATCAAAGTCTTCCAATGTGCCCGCAATTCGGGGATCACGGTAGGAGTAAAAACGGAAGGCACCGGACTGGTTGTCTTGGGAAGCGCCGCCACCATAGGCACCACCTTGCTCACGCACCGCGCGGTGCAAAAAGCCATTGCGCAGCACGCCGCCGAGCACGGTCAATGCCGCAGCATCCTCATGGTCAGTGGGTACTGTGGGGTAGGCTTTGGCGCAGAAACTCACCTGGGTATTGGTGGTCCAGCAATGATTGACCGGCGCCAATGTTGGTTGGTAACTAATTAGATTACTGGCAGGCACGGCACCAGTGTCAGAGAAGCTGTTTTGCATAACCTCAGCAAACCCATGGAGTCGTTCCCCTTCGGCCACCAGCAGATACTGACGTGGCTGTTGCAACACTAGCTTGTGAATAGCGGCTAGTTGGGCCGCCAAAGCTTCCAAACCTGCATTTGATTCAAGACTTTGGTCCAGTGTTTTTAAGCTGGCAAGACCGGCCATGCCGCCCCAGCGTTGGCTTAGATAACCATTGGCCGAAAGGCCACTAGCCGCAGCGGTCATTGCCAGTACATGGCCATTACCGGTGATAGATGATTCACGGTAGGTACGAATTTGCGACACTAGCTCACGCAGTCTTGACAGTTCGTCGAAGCGAGCGTGCTCTAAAGATTCCTGCATTAGGTCACTCATGGCCTGCTGATTGCGCGCTAGACCTTTGCTGGAAAAACTCATATTGCCATGCAGTTGATCGAGATGCTCTTTATCTGAGCGTACCGAGGCCGAGGCAGAATAGGCACCAACAACACTGGAATGCCAGAGCTGAGTTTGCTGATAGTCTCGACTACCCACACCCATTTCAGTCACGCAGGTGCTGTATAGGGGCAGTAGATCCATCTGCGCTTCGGTAAATGTCGGCATAGGCATAATAATTTGCTGGTAGGCCAGACCATTGGTGCCCGCACTGTAGCTAGTGAGCGGCAGTGGTTTACTGGCAACCGCTGTTTTTTCGGCGTAGGCAAACTCTGTGGGTACATCTTCAATGCCCACCTTGGGCAGCAGCTCTAGGTCTTCTTCCATTTCCTGGCGTTCTTTGAGTGCTGCGGCACTGTCGACGATGGCTTGCTTTTCGTCGTCACTAAGACCGGCTTTAATCGTTGCTAGGCGATCTTTTTCCAGCTGTTCATTGTGTCGGGCTAACTTGGTATCTGGCTTCATCACCAAGCGAATACGGTGCTGATTATTGAGCAGTAATTCTTTAACCAGCGTCTTAATAAACTCTGGATCTTGGATTTGCTGCTGTAGCTTCTCTAATACTGGGTCCAGATTTAACAGGGCGACTGGATCGCCGCGATGTGTCGCGCTGGTTAAAGAGGTGAGTATCAAATTGAGGCCATAGGGATAGCCACCACCGGACACTTCACGCTGAGAAAGTTCTAACTGATGTAGGCTGGCTGCTACCTGCTCCAATGGCAGGCCGTTTTCTGCAACATCGCGCAATACATCTAAAATCATCGCTTCAGCGGCATCCGCCTGTTCAGGGTTAGAACCTTCAATACCACAGGCAAAGGCCAATTCTTTCTGAGAGTCTTCAAGGCCGCACATGGGCGAAGGTGAAGTGCCCAGATCGGTGGTTTCCAAGGCTTTTTGTAAGGGAGAACCACTATTGTCTAGCAGTACACTTGAGAGTAGGCGCGCCTGCATTGTTGCTTCTAAATCCGTTGAGTCGCCAAGCAGCCAAGACAGAATAATATGGGTGTTGTTTTCAGTGGGCTCCTGATCATCGGCAGCGTAGCTCTCTTCAAAATACTGTGGCTCGGTATAACGCTGTTCGTTGTTAACGGCAATATGGCAATCCAGTTTATCAAAACGACTCAGGGCATTCTGCTCAAAACTTGCCTGATGCTCTGCGGCAGGAATATCACCAAAGGTGACAAAAATGGCATTGCTGGGATGGTAATGAGTTTTGTAAAACGCCTTAAACTGGTTGTAGCTAAGATCGGGAATATCTGCCGGCTCTCCGCCACTGTTGTAATGGTAGGTGCTGGTGGGGTAGAGGTGCTTACTCATGGTTTGCCAGAGTGTCGAATTAATCGAACTCATGGCACCTTTCATTTCGTTGAACACCACGCCTTTATAGGTTAACTCTGAGCTGGTATCTGCAGGCTCGGCAAACTCTAACCGATGGCCCTCCTGTGCAAAATCCAAAGGGTCTAGACGAGCAAAAAACACCGAATCCAGATACACGCCAAGCAGGTTGTTGAAGTCCTTTTTGTTTTGGCTGGCAAAGGGATAGGCCGTCCAGTCTGAGCTGGTAAACGCATTCATAAAGGTATTGAGCGAGCGACGAATCATCATAAAGAATGGGTCGCGAACCGGATACTTCTCACTGCCACAGAGTGCAGTATGCTCAAGGATATGGGCCACGCCCGTCGAATCCATAGGCACAGTGCGCAGCGCCACCAAAAATACATTTTCCTTATTGTCTGCCGCCAAATGAATATGCTGAGCTCCAGTTACGCGATGACGGTACTCCTGATAACGCACTTTCAACGATGGGATATCTTGCTCACGTAAAAGCTCAAAGGCGGGATTGGTAGGGTTGCTCATAAGGGGCGATTGCTCTGTGGATATTGGCGAAAAGGAAGGCTGCATTCTACTTGATGTGGCGGGCTGATGAAATGGCAGTCACGGGGACTTATTGTTGAGGCTAAAAGGTCGCGCTATACGCGATGCTGTTGCCGATACTCTATGGGGGTTGTACCTTCCCAGCGTCTAAAAGCACGATAAAAAGTGCTGGGCTCAGAAAACCCGGTCAGATACACAATCTCACTAATGCCCTCATCGGTTTGTGACAGCAGCCGTCGCGCCAGGCGGTGGCGATAATCATTGAGCAGGCGCTGAAAACTGGTGCCCGCTAAATCCAGCTGATGACGCAGATGTCTGGGTGTAACCCCAAGTCGGTTGGCGACATTTGCTAAGGTAGTTTCGCCGCTTTCGAGCAGGGCGCCAAGCTGGCTGCGAACCTCGGACATTAAATCCTGTTGCTGCAGAACGGCCAAATGTTGATCTGCCGCTTGAATATGTAAATTAAGTAGTTCAGGTTCCGCGTAAAGTGATCTATAACTAAGCATGGAGGCAGGGAAAAACAACTGAAACGACTTGGCATTAAACGCCACAGGGCATTGAAAAATGCGCTGATATTCAGCGATATCTGTGTTTGGAGGATGGTTAAATACAATTTTTTCAGGTTTAAATGTTCCATCGGTCACCGCCTGAAAGCCTTTAATTAGGCCCAGCACCATGGCTTCGGCGAGATGAGAGGTGGCATGTTGGTGCTCTGAGAAATAGCTGGTTAAGCAGGGGCTGGGTGTTTCAGTAATCTGACCGTGGAGAGCGTCACTGATTAGGCGCTGGTAGTTGAGAACCCTGCGCAGACCATCGCCAAAGGTTTGGCTGCTCAAAAATAGATATTCTAGAATTTGACCCTTGTAGACAGGCATCTCTTCGCCCAGATGCAGACCGATACAGGGATCACCAGAGAGTTCGACAGCCGCCTTCCAAAACCTGGGCTGGCCAGAGAATTTGGTACGCAGATTGGCCTGATAAAGCTCAGCGGGATCAAGCCCGGAACGGCGCAGTACTTCATCGGCATCAACGCCGAGATTGACTAGGCCCTTATAGGCCAAGCGTACCAAAGTACCGGAATCGGTTAGACCTGTCATACTGACGACTCAAGAAAAGGATAGCCATTATACCTAATTGGCCGAAATGACAAACCGTTCATTTTTAGTGCCAATGACTAACAAGGAGCCTGTAAGCACTATGAACATTATGAATAAAGCTGCATCAAAGCAAACACCGCCAACTCATTCTAGGCCACCCATGGTGATGCCTGAGCTTCCGAGCATGCCGACCCTGTTGGGTAAGGCCGCTTTTAAGTCTGGGACCTATGAGATTGGTGATGCCTTACCTGGGTTAAGTACTCAGGTAAATGACCTCATTATTAATGCCCAGCATCTGGCAGCCTATAAGAAACTCTGTGGTTTTAACGCTCAGGGTGATCTGCCTGCGACCTACTTACATATGTTGGCGTTCCCGCTGTTCTTACAGATACTGACCCAGCAAGACTTCCCCATAAAAGCTATGGGTCAGGTACATCTGCGCAATCAGATATCGGTGTTGGAGTCTTTTGATATTCAACGTCCACTGAGCATGACCGCCGCAGTCGGCGGATCGATACTCACCAGCCGTGGCTTGGAATGGGATATTGATGTTAGTGCCGCAATTGATAATCAAACCGTATGGATGAGCAACTCGACGTTCTTACACCGCTGTAAAACCGATGTGAAGCAGAAACGCAGAGCCGTTATCAGCCGTGAAGGAGAGCCGCAAAACTGGGCTATTGGCGCGGATATTGGTCGTCGTTATGCGCGGGTCTCTGGCGACTACAACCCGATTCATCTGTCTGATATCACCGCAAAATTATTTGGTTTCAAGCAGGCCATTGCCCACGGTATGTGGAGCAAGGCACGGTGCCTAGCAGCTCTGGAAGACGAACTTCCCGACGCAGGCTACTCGGTTGATGTTAACTTTCATCGACCTTTATTTTTGCCCTCGGGCGTGTTGTTTTACACTAAGCAGCTCGTGGGCAAAAAACGATTTTCACTGTACAACGAGAAGGGCGATCAAGCCCATCTTGATGGTTTAATTTCATAGGATCCAGTTAATGCCCAATTACAAAGCGCCGGTAAAAGATTTATTATTTTTGTTCAACGATGTTATGGATATGCAGAGCAAATTTAAAGACGTTGAGGGTGGAGCAGAAGCTACTCCAGATATGCTCGAGGCTATCTTTACTGAAGCGGCAAAGTTTAGTGAAAACGAACTGGCACCGATTTATCAGTCTGGTGATGAGGGCTGTATCTGGAATGATGGCGTGGTGACTACCCCCAAAGGCTTCAAAGAAGCCTACGCAAAATTTATTGAGGCTGGCTGGACCGGCCTAACAGGAAGCACTGAATTAGGCGGCCAGGGTTTACCCTCGTCTATCGGCGTGGCCATTAATGAAATGCTCACCACTGCTAACTGGGGCTGGGCTATGTACCCAGGTCTGAGTGAAGGTGCTGTGGCAACATTAGAAACAAGCGGGTCAGATCAGCAGAAGCAGGATTACTTAAGCAAGCTTATCAGTGGCGTTTGGAGTGGCACCATGTGTCTGACCGAACCGCATTGTGGCACTGACCTCGGGCAGATGAAGACCAAGGCAATCCCCAATGAAGATGGCAGCTACGCCGTTAATGGCACCAAGATCTTTATCAGTGCCGGTGAACACGACCTGACTGAAAACATTGTCCATATTGTTTTGGCCAAGCTACCTGATGCGCCTTCTGGCACTAAGGGTCTGTCGCTGTTTATTATTCCTAAGTTCTTGGTCGCTGAAGATGGTTCTGCGGGCGAGCGCAATGGCGTGCGCTGTGGTTCTATCGAACACAAAATGGGTATTCACGGTAACGCCACGGCGGTACTTAACTTTGATAATGCCAAAGCCTTTTTACTCGGCGAACCCAATAACGGCCTCAATGCAATGTTCACCTACATGAATGTTGCGCGCATTGGCACTGCCAGTCAGGGTGCTGCAGCTGCAGAGCGATCTTATCAGGGTGCCTCAGAATATGCGCGCGAGCGGTTAGCGATGCGCTCTATCTCTGGTGTTAAAAATCCAGAGGGCCCAGCCGACGCCATTGTTGAACATCCAGATGTCCGTCGCATGTTACTGACTCAGCGTGTTATTGCTGAAGGTGGTCGAGCCATGGTGACTTACGCCAGTCAGTTCGCCGATCTTTACCGCGCCGGTAAAACCCCCGAAGTACGTGAAGCTGCCGATGCCCGTTTAGGGTTTTGTACGCCGATCTTGAAAGGTTTTATTACTGAGTTGGGTGTGGAAGCGGCCAACCATGGTGTGCAGGTTTTCGGTGGCCACGGTTATATTCAAGAATGGGGCATGGAGCAAATCTTGCGCGACAGCCGAATTGCTACTTTATATGAAGGTACCACAGGTATTCAGGCGCTGGATCTAGTGGGTCGTAAAGTATTGATGGATAAATTTAAGCAGCTTAATATTTTCACGGGTGAGATCTTTAAGTTTGCCAAACAGTATCTACCCTGGAAAGCCGCGGGCAAGAATAAAGCGATGCGTAAGCAGGCTTGGACAGTGACTAAGCTGGCTATTAAGTGGCGGATAATGGGTTACCGCTTAGCCATGGGTGCCAAACGCAACCCAGACAGTGTTGGCGCAGCCTCTGTAGATTTCTTGATGTTTTCTGGCTATACCTTTATGGCCTTTATGTGGGCACAGATGAGCGGTGTGGCGACGGCGCAATTAGCCGCTGGTGAAGGCGACGCAGAGTTTCTGCAGTCTAAGCTGCACACAGCTGAGTTCTTCTTTCAGCGTATTCTGCCTAGAGCAGAGATGCATGCTAAAACGATGGGTGCTAACACAGAGAGCGTTATGGCCATGCCGACAAGTTACTTCGACGCATCCTAGTTCTAAGCGTTTAAAGCTAGCGTCATATGGTGCTAGCTTTTTTAATGCCTGGAGTTTGGATATTCGGTTTTCTAACGCCTGTTAATCCATATTTCATCTTTTTCTTCTATTATGCTTTCCGTTTGTTATTAACAGGTAAAATGAGCATCAAGAAAATAGACAGGGTTTGCTCCGATTGATACAGTCCTGCACAAGTAAAAACACTATCGAGAAAAGTTAATGGAATTTGCAGAGGTTGTTAAAGCGCGACATTCGTACCGTGGGTTTTTACCCAAGCCGGTAGACGAGAAAACCTTAAAAGATATCTTTGAACTTGCTAGCTGGGCTCCCTCCAATTGCAATGTGCAGCCTTGGCATGTGCACGTACTCTCCGGGGAAGCGCTCGAGCGTATGCGTGAAAAGATGAAAGCGGCGGCGCTGGAAGGCGGTGAAGGTAATCCAGACTTTCCTTGGAAGGGCAAATTTAGCGGCGACTACAAAGAGCGTCAGATCTGTTCGGCCCTTGGTTTGTGGGAATATCAGGGTGTCACACGTCAGGATAAAGAGAAACGCGCCTGGTCCTGGATGCGGAACTTTGAATTTTTTGATGCGCCCCATGTTGCCTTTGTTTTTCTGACCGATGAATTTCCAGAACTTGTTCGTTTGGCGGGTGATGTAGGCATGTTTACCCAGACATTAATGTTGGCCATGGAAGATAAGGGTATAGGCTCTTGCCCCCAGACATCCATTAGCTGTTTTCCGGATATGGTTCGTGAAGAGTTGGGTGTGGCAGAAAACTTCAAATTGCTGATGGGTATTTCGTTTGGTTATGTTGATGAAGCCGACGGCGCCAATGGCTTTCGCAGTGATCGCGACCCATTAGAAAAAACCACCACCTTTCATTCAGTCTAATTAAATTGCCTGGGCAAACTCAAGCCGGTTTCTACCCCCGGCTTTTGCTTTGTAAAGGGCGCGGTCTGCCAGCTTTACCAGGTGTTCAAAGCTACCGCCACTAGTACTGTCGGCAACTCCCACACTCACTGTTAAGCGTAAATTGCTATGGCGTTTAGAGGCGCCACGCTTCTTTTCGCCAATGCCCTGTTCTTTTGGACGCTGCTTTTTATCGCGAATGACCATGTCATAATTGGCAATAGCCTTGCGTAACTCTTCGAGACAGTCGGCTACCTGATCGCGAGTTTTACCCTTAAATAACAGACAAAACTCCTCTCCGCCGTAGCGATAGGCTTTGCCGCCGCAGCCGGTTTTTAGCATGCAGCTGGCAATAACTTTTAAGGCCTGATCGCCGAGGTCATGGCCAAAGCGGTCGTTAATTTTTTTAAAGTGATCGGCATCTACCATGGCCAGAGTGTATTGGTTGCCCGCGGTTTTAGCTGCTTCAATTAATGCCCGGCGATTACCTATCTGAGTGAGTTCATCATAGAAACCAATATGCAGCAGACCACTGGTGATGTTAATCGTTAGCAGTAACCCCATGCCGGTAAATAGTGCCGCGGATATATTGTTAAGCTGAATCCAGCCCAGGGTAACAAACAGCATGGCAATGCAGCCGAGCACAGAGCTTTCGATACTCTGTTGGCGGCGCACAATCATCAGGCTGGCGATACCTAGGGTAATGACTGTGGTTAATGCCGAGCTGGCTGACAGTCGAGTAAACCACAGTGGCTCGTTAACCAGTGCCATGCTGGTTTGAGCAAAGAGTTCCGGGTTAATAATGAGCAGCTGACTCAGAGCCAACAGCAGGACAGGAATTCCCGTAAAGGTGGCTGTGCCCTGAGGATGGGTCAGGCCCTGTTCGGGCAGAAAAATCAGTGAAATACCTATGATAGGAACGGCAAAAGCCAGCAGTGTAAATATCTGTGAGGCGGGTTGGCTATCTAGGGGTGCCTGTAAATGGGTACGAATCAGCCAGTAGCTAAAGAGTACGCACAGGCTAAGGGCCAGCTCACGACTGCGATTGCTCAGCAGGGCCATCAAGGCGGAAATCAACAGCAACACATAGGGTAGCTGGGGCAGCAGGGCAAGGAGGTCGTTGCCCAGAGCCTGCTGTTGCCAGCACAGTAGCAATGCTAGCAGCATGCATAGGGTGGGTGTTACGAATCGATTGGCGATTGGAGACATCGGTGCTGGTCACATTTCCTTGTGGCTTCAGCTTTTAATATAGGCAAAAAGTTTTGCCACTGCCTAATTAGTTTAGGAGGTCCCTGTTTTAATTTAGGACAGTGCCTGACTGATACCCACAACACTGGTTGCCAGCAGAGCCCAACCCAGAGTTCGATAGAAGCTACGGCTGTCTCGCTCGAGCAGGCGTTTGTGGAAATGGTGGCCCACAATATGACCAATGCCAGCAAAGGGCAGTAACCACAGGGCCGCTTCAACCTGAATGTCGACCTTGGCAATCACAAAGGCACAGAGTTTTATCGCCACTAAAACACACCAGACCATAAACAACGTGTTGCGAAACTCATGAGGCTTCACATGACGCAGGGCAACGGCAATAACCAGCGGGCCGCCGATCAATGAGGTACCACTGATATAGGCCGCGGCCACCAGAAATACCACATCCACAATGGGGCTATTGCTCTGCATGGGTTTGCCAAGAATATACGTCAGGGAGTAACCAGCGATTAACGAGAAGATAATAATGTTCATTAATGCGGTGGGCAGTACCAGCAGGCCAATAACACCGGCCAGCTTGGGGATAATCATAATCAGCAGGGCATAGCGCACAAAGGCCCAGTTAACGGTGGTCTGGTTGTCGCTGGAACCCTTGGGTTGGCGCTCTGCCTGGATAATAGTTAAGCCGGCAAAGAACAGCAGATGGATCGAGATAATAGGAAGAAAAATCAGTGGGTCATTGTGGATCAGCAGTAAAAAGGGCAGGGTAAATAATGCACCACCAAAGCCAAGTCCGGAGCGTACAAAGCCACTCCAGATAAAGATTCCGGCGATCAGTGCATACTGATACCCAACTAATTCAGGCATGGCCGCAGCCGCTTTCGCCATGCACATGGCCATGGGATATTTCTTCATCTCGCGCTTTGCGAATATCCATAATCTCTACCTCAAAGTGCAGGTTTTTACCGGCCAGCGGGTGGTTCATATCCACATCAACATTAAACTTGCCGACCTTGATGATAGAGCCAGGCTTAACCCCGTTATCCGTATTAACATGGACGTTTTTGCCGACCGTTAGTCTGCCTTCATG
>DDDD01000102.1:0-41595 GCA_002335945.1 Porticoccaceae bacterium UBA1989 | reverse complement strand
ACAGCAGTTTCAAAACCGTCGATCATCTGGCGACGACCGTGTAAGTAAACCATGGGCTTGTTATCGTCGTAGGTTGTATCAACGAGATCGTTATTATCATCTCGAAGGTTGTAGTGAACGCTGATAACATGGTTGGCAGAAACGTGCATTTTTGGCTCCCTAAATAAGGCCGCCATCTTATCGTAAATCATAGGCTGAGGAGCAGTTTAATGGCTCGCAGCAGAAACAGGCAGGAACAGTAATGTCATCTACAGATGATGATCTAGAAAAACGGTTTGGTCAGTTGTTTGGCGATGATGTGGAGCCTCTGCGCGGCAAAGGCGCCAATCATATTGCCAAGCCTGCGGAAGTGACCCCTGGGGTTCTGGCGCGACGTAAGTCTGCGCAGCTGGAGCAGAAAAAGGAAGATAACTTCCTAGATCCCGTCTCCTCAATCACTCAGGTTGACCCCTATGAGTTCCTAGAATTTGCTCGCCCAGGAGTGCAACATGGGGTGTACAAAAATCTGCGTATGGGTAAATACGAGATCCAGTCGCGACTCGACCTTCATCGACATACCGTAGAACAGGCACGCCATGCCCTGTTCAGCTTCGTGGATGACTGCCAAAAACATGGTGTGCGCTGCGGGCTGGTAACCCATGGTATGGGCGTGGGGCTAGAACAGCCGGCGAAACTTAAGAGTTGTGTGAACCACTGGTTGCGTCAGTTTGATCAGGTGCTGGCGTTTCATACTGCGCAAAAACCCCATGGCGGCGCTGGTTCAACCTATGTGTTGATTAAAAAGAACAGGGTTGCTCGGCAAAAGACTAGCGACAGCTTGGAAGAGGCACGACGTTTGAAGCGCTAAGGAAAGATTTCCTTCAATGATCGTTTTGAGATCATCGAGCGTATAAAAAAATAATAAGAAAATGAGGGCGGGGGGTTCTATGTACCTGATGAATAATGGGTCAGTTATCTATACTGGCTGGCAAAGCTGATGCTGGGATTAATGCTCAGTGCCGTGCCGGTATTGTTTCTAATGGCCGTGGCTATGTGGCTGGTGAGTCTTTACACAGACGACGTTAGTATTGTCGATTACAGCTGGTCGATCATGTTGTTGACGGGGGCGGTGGTTTACGCGGTTCGTGTGGGCATAGAGAGTACGGTCAATGCCGTACTGCTGCTAATGGTCGCTATTTGGGCTCTGCGTTTGGCAGGGTTTTTGATCAAGCGCGGCCGCAACCGACCAGAGGATAGACGCTACAGGGCTATTCGCAAAAAGAACGGGCCCAACTTTGCCCTTAAAAGTTTCTACCTTATTTTTATTCTTCAGGCATTTCTAGCCTGGGTGATCAGCGCCAGTTTTGTGCCTGGCTTTTTGGTCGATAGCGTTCTCGATTGGACGATTCTGCATAGCCTGGGCACCAGCATCTGGTTGCTCGGTGTTATTATAGAGACCATCGCCGACAACCAACTGCACCAATTCAACCAACTCGTCGTCAAAGACCAGCACACCCTCAATACAGGACTGTGGCGCTATAGTCGCCATCCCAATTATTTTGGTGAGTTCTGCATCTGGTGGGGCTGGTGTGTTTTTGCCATTCCCGGGGCCATTGCCGCCGCCAGCCCATTGATTCTAATAGCGCCAATGGTAATGACAGTGTTATTGTTAAAAGTGTCTGGTGTGAGTTTGATGGAGCGGGGAATCGTCGACCGCAGACCGGACTATCAATCCTATAGAGACTGCACCAGCAGCTTCTTTCCCTGGCCACCCCTTAAAAAAGTTAGCGATAAATGATCATGAGAATATCTATACTGGCGCTGCTTTTTTGCAGCCAATTACTCTGGGCCGAGGCCGCAACAGACAGGAGCTGGAACTTCAAAGTATTGATCAATGACCGTGAGGTGGGCTCGCACCAATTTAGAGTCACCGGTGAGGGAGATTCCCTGTCGGTGAGTTCGACAATGAACATGGACTTCAAGGTACTGTTAGTCAAAAAAGTCAGGTACCAACATCAGGCCAATGAAATCTGGCAAGGCAGCTGTCTGACCGATGTCAGCAGCCAAACCAACCGTCAGGGTAAGGCGGTTTCCTTAAAGGTTAAGCCAGTAGAAACCGGGCTATTGGTTGAAAAAGATCAAATTGCGGAAGACGCAGAAGTCTTGGCAGGCTGCGTGCGCAGCTTTGCTTACTGGGACCCTCAGCTTTTGCAGGGAGAGCGCCTGTTAAATGTTGAGACGGGTGAATATATGCCCGTGGCTATAACCAGCCGGGTATCGGCAGAGGATAATATTACCCATATGATTATCGCCGCGCCCAAAGGTGATATTCACCTGCAGTACGATGCGTCGGGGGACTGGCTGTCATTGCAAACCAAGTTACAGATGGGTGCCGTGCTTAAGTACCAGCGCACCTAGTCGAGTTAAACTAAAAGTAAGAGCAAGAACAAGAGGGAAAAGCGAAATGAAATTATCACCAAATATGTTGATTGCCTCATTACTACTGCTGGCTGGCTGCAGTAGCCACCAGCCCATGGCCACCGTGGACCAGGTTGATATAGAGCGCTTTATGGGCGACTGGTATGTGATTGCCAATATCCCAACCTTTTTAGAGAAGGACGCCTATAACCCCATCGAGTCTTATCGCCTAGATGCCGATGGCACCATTGCCACGACGTTTACCTTTAATGCAGGTGCCCTAGATGGCGAGCAAAAGGTCTATCAGCCCCGCGGGTTTGTCAGTGACAGTAATAATGCGGTGTGGGGCATGCAGTTTATGTGGCCGATTAAAGCGGATTACCGCATTGTTTATTTGGACGAGGATTACCAGTACACAGTGATCGGGCGCAACAGTCGTGACTATGTTTGGATTATGGCGCGGTCGACGCAGATAACAGAGCAGAAATACCTGGAGTTAGAGGGATTTGTGGGGTCTTTGGGGTACGACATAAGCCAGCTGCAGCGGGCATCTCATAGGGATTAAAAAGACTATGGACCCCAGCCTTCGCTGGGGTGACNNAGCCCAGCTCCGTCATTCCAGCCCAGCCCATCATGCTAGCCCCGCCCCGTCATGCCAGCGAAGGCTGGCATCCATCATCAGCAAAAACCCAACTTTATAGCTTAACCAATACCCGATAAATCCCCTGTATCAGTCTATTCAACTCGCTATCGGTGCTGATATAAGGAGGCATCACATAGACCAGCTTGCCAAAGGGTCTCACCCAAATACCCTCCGCGACAAATAGCTTCTGAATCTCTGCTAGGTCCACTGACTCATTCATCTCAATCACTCCAATAGCGCCAAGAACTCTGATTTGCGCAACTGTTTCTAGAGTATCAAAAGACGCGAGTTCCTCTTTTAAGGTACTTTCGATTCGCTGGATATTAGCTTGCCAGTCGCTGCTTAACAGCAGCTCAATACTGGCATTTGCCACTGCGCAGGCTAGGGGGTTGCCCATAAAAGTAGGGCCATGCATAAAACAACCAGCCTCGCCCTCACAGATACCACGACTCACTTCTTCACTGCACAATGTGGCGGCTAATGTCATGTAGCCCCCAGTAATGGCCTTTCCCAAACACATAATATCCGGTGAAATGTCGGCCCATTCACAGGCAAATAATTTTCCACTGCGGCCAAAGCCGGTGGCAATTTCATCGGCGATCAACAGCACATTGTGCT
Source organism: Porticoccaceae bacterium UBA1989 (assembly GCA_002335945.1). GTDB lineage: Bacteria > Pseudomonadota > Gammaproteobacteria > Pseudomonadales > Porticoccaceae > HTCC2207. The sequence continues at coordinate 37,937 of DDDD01000102.1, read as the reverse complement.
CGTCGCACAGTTTGCGTACCGCCTTTAAATAATGGGGCGAGTAAAAACGCATACCTCCGGCACCCTGAACGATGGGCTCCAAAATAACCGCGGCTAACTCAGCATTTTTGGCGCTGATAATCTGTGCAAATTCGGCAATATCCTGTTCGTCCCATTCTTCATGGACGCTAATCTGTGGTGCTGGGGCAAAGTGCTGCTTGGCCACCACCTGCTCGAACATATGATGCATACCGGTGGTTGGGTCGCAGGCGGACATCGCGGCAAAGGTATCCCCATGGTAGCCATTGCGCAGGCTGAGTAATTTGTTTTTATTTGGCTGACCCTGAGATATCCAATACTGAAATGCCATCTTAATCGCGACTTCCACAGCCACGGAACCAGAGTCCGAGAGAAATACCTTATCCAGACCCTCTGGAGTTATCTGCACCAATGTTTCACAGAGATTAACCGCTGGGGCATGGGTGATGCCACCAAACATCACATGACTCATTTTGTCGATCTGGTTTTTAGCCGCTTGGTTGAGCACGGGATGGTTGTAGCCATGGATCGCACACCACCAGGACGCCATGCCATCAATTAACACAGTGCCATCGGCCAGATGCAGATTTATGCCCTCGGCAGACACCACTTCATAGGCGGGAATAGGGGCCGTTAGGGAAGAGTAGGGGTGCCAGACAAATTGTTGGTCTTTACGTTGAATCTGTGACTGGTGCGAGCTAATGGGGGTGATCGAGTTCAAACTATTGAGTCCTCCGATGGAATCTTTTGAGCGCTGGTGATATCAAGTGGTCTGGGCGGCAAGAGTAACCAAATGCGCCTGAGAAATACACCACAGAGCGTAAAAATGGAGTTTCCTATGGGCATGTTTAAGCGTAGTCGCCGCTCGCTAAAAATCAGTATTCTATTATTATCCGTTATTTCCAGTATGGTCTTCTCCCACAGTGCCATGGCGAATATTAAAACCAGCTACTGGCCAATTTGGGATAAAAGCAATGAAAGTAATAGCGCTGGGATCAATCATCAGGCTTTGGATGAGTTTTTAACCAGCTATGTAATTACTAATCACCCCTCTGGAATAAACCGTTTTCGCTATGGCGATGTTAACCGCAGAGACAGTAAGAAGCTGGATAGATATATCAAGCGTATAGCTAAGCTGGATCCTAGGGACTATTCTCGTCGAGAACAAAAAGCCTATTGGCTGAATCTCTACAATGCATTAACTATTCAAAATGTTCTGCAGTCTTACCCGATTAAATCTCTCGCAAAATCATCCATTAAACGTAAAAACCTGGTGAAGGTTAATGGACTAAAGCTCAGTCTTGAGGATATTCAAAACCGCATATTGCGACCAATATGGCAGGACCATAAGGTAATTTTTGGTCTAAGTTGCGCGACGCTCGGTTGCCCCAATATTCAAAATCATGCTTATACAGCGATCAATAGCAGCAAGCTGTTAAAAAAATCTGCCCGAGAATTTATTAACCATCCCCGTGGGTTGGCATTCGATAAACGTGAGATGCAGGCCTCAAGAATTTTTGATTGGTACTCCGCGGATTTTGGCGCAAAAGTGGGCACAGATAATAAACAACTCATGAAGCTGTTTGCCCATTATGCCGACGACAGTAAGGCGCTATACCTGCTCGGATTTAAGGGTGATATTCATTATGCCTATGACGCTCGCCTTAACGCCCCCGACGCTATCTGGCCGCTCTAATAGCGAACTATTTAGACAAACTCCCAGACCCTCATGGTTAAATCGGCGCTGTGCCACTACAATAGCCAGCTTTTAATCAACTGGGTCTGTCGATGCCTCTGCGTAAAAATCAGCTGGAAGCCAATAAACTACAGAAGCGTCTGCGACGTAATGTGGGCAAGGCGGTGGCTGACTACAATATGATCGAGGAGGGCGACCGTATTATGGTGTGCCTGTCTGGCGGTAAAGATTCCTACGCCATGCTCGATATTCTGATGAACCTCCAAAAAAATGCGCCAGTTAACTTTGAGTTAATCGCGGTTAATCTCGATCAGAAGCAGCCGGGTTTTCCCGAGACTGTGTTACCTGCGTATTTGGATACCTTGGATATTGAGTACCATATTCTCGAGAAAGACACCTACAGCATTGTCACCAGCAAGATTCCAGACGGCAAGACCTACTGCAGTCTTTGCTCGAGACTGCGTCGCGGTACTCTCTATGGTTTTGCAGAGGAGATCGGTTGCACCAAGGTTGCTCTTGGTCATCATCGTGACGATATTGTTGAAACCTTATTTTTAAATATGTTTTATCAGGGCAAGCTTAAAGCTATGCCGCCCAAACTACTTTCCGACGACAAGAAAAACATGTTGATTCGTCCTCTGGCCTATTGCCGTGAGACTGATCTTATTGCCCTTGCCGACCTTAAACAGTTTCCTATTATTCCCTGTAACCTCTGCGGCTCTCAAGAGGGACTGCAGCGCAATGCAGTGAAAGAAATGCTCATTGGCTGGGAGCGGCAGTTCCCCGGTCGCATTGATACTATTTTTGGCGCGATTAAGAATGTCGCACCTTCACAATTAGCGGACACTGATCTGTTCAATTTTACAGGTTTAAAACTTGATCGAGAGGGCGCCTCAGCAGATGTGCTGGATGGTTTGTCAAACGTCGCATCAGATGATGCGCCAGAAGCCGCTGGAGAGCCTGTTTCAAAATTTACTGATCTAGACATCGAATCTCACATTCGAGCAATCAATATTTCATAATAAAAAAAAGGCCGATCCATGTCAGATTTATCGCTACCTACCCTCATTGCTTTTGTTATCTACGTGGCTATTGTTCTGGGGATTGGCTTCTACGCCTACATACGCACCAAAAATGCCTCGGACTATTTTCTCGGGGGTAGAAATCTTTCCCCTGCAGTGTCGGCAATCAGTGCCGGCGCTTCAGACATGAGTGGCTGGGTACTGTTGGGTCTGCCTGGCTATGCCTATATGGCGGGTCTGGAAGCATTCTGGATTACGCTGGGTTTGACTATAGGCGTCGCAGCGAACTGGATGCTAATGGCCAAGCGCTTGCGACTGTACTCCGTGTTGCTCGACGACGCGGTAACCGTACCTTCCTATTTACAGCGCCGTTTTGGCGACCCCAAGCCCTGGTTAAAGATTATTGCTGGCTTGGCGATACTGCTTTTTTTCCTATTTTACGTGGGCTCTGGTCTGATCGCTGGCGGCAAACTCTTTAATGCAGTATTTGGACTTGATTACACCGTCGCGGTGATTGCTGGTGTGGTGCTTATTCTTGTTTACACATTGTTTGGCGGTTTTTTAGCGGTGTCTTGGACGGACGTATTTCAGGGGCTGCTAATGCTGACGGCTCTGATTGCCGTGCCTGTATTGGTGATATCCAATTCCGGTGGCCTAGGTGGCTTTACCGATAAAGTGGCCGAGGTTAACCCTGAACTTTTAAATGTTTTTACCAATGCTAAGGGCGTGTCACTCAGCCTGCTGGAAATTATCAGTCTGCTGGGCTGGGGTCTGGGCTATTTTGGTCTGCCCCATGTGTTGGCTCGGTTCAAGGCGATTCGCTCTGCAGACGACGTAGGTCAGGCCACGGTGATCGGTGTGAGCTGGGCATTTATGGGTTATTTGATGGCGATTTTGGTCGGGCTCTGCGGTACGGTTTATCTGACTGTTCCTCTGGCGGATCCTGAGCGGGTTTTTATCGAGCTAACCAGCCTGATCTTCCACCCCTTGATTGCTGGCGTTCTGTTGGCCGCGATTCTTGCCGCCATTATGAGTACTGTTGATTCTCAGCTGTTGGTGTGTTCTGCCACGCTGGCTGAAGATCTGTACCCAATGATGGTGAAGGAACCCTTAAGTTCGGAAAAGCGCCTGCAAATAGGGCGTGTTGCGGTGATTGTGCTGGCCTTAATGGCGACCGTTCTGGCGATGAAACCTGACAGCAAGGTGCTAGAGGTAGTGTCCTATGCCTGGGCTGGCTTGGGTGCGTCTCTAGGTCCTGCTATTTTGCTGAGCCTGTACTGGCGATCTATGTCTGCTGCTGGGGCACTGGCGGGTATATTAGTCGGTGGTGCAACGGTCATTATATGGGAGGCTCTTGGAGGCTCAGGCTATGGTGGCGGTATCTTCGATCTGTTCTCATTGGTGCCGGGCTTTTTCCTCTCAGTACTGGCGATTGTCATAGTGACTCGCATTGGCGGCCAAACTCAGAGCGCTACTGTGCTTGGGCAATTCGACAAGATGCGTAGCCAGCTGTAATTATTGTTCACAGGATGCTGTCACTTCACAATTTTGTTGTGACAGCCATCAACTTTTTAAAGTGCATCTTTTCCTATACTTGGAGCGTTCATTTCGAGGTTGAAAACGCGTGCACCGAGTCAAAATCCATCAGGGTGATATCACCAAATTAAAGGTCGACGTTATCGTCAATGCTGCCAACTATAGCTTGGCAATTGGCAATGGTGTCAGCGGTGCTATTCGACGTGTCGCTGGAGATGAATTTGAGCATGCCTGCCTGGCCATAGGTCATTGCCCGGTAGGTGAAATCAGAGTAACTCCAGGATTCAGGTTGGCGGCAAATATGGTTATTCATACGGTAGGTCCGGCATGGCGTGGTGGTGAACACCGGGAAGAGCAGTTGTTGGCTTCCTGCTATCACAAGGCCATGAACGAAGCCAAAAAACACCAGGTTAAAAGTATCGCATTCCCCGCTATCAGTTGCGGTGCTTCTGGGTATCCTACCCGTCGCGCCGTTAAGGTGGCGATAGAAGAAGTAAACAGTGCCCTGCGTAAAAATCCCTTACTGGAATCCGTTGTATTCTGCTGTTTTGATCCGGTGACAACCGCGTTATATAGAAATCAGATTGGCAAATAGTCATCTAGCCCATTAGGTGAAGAACCAGTCTTACATCTTCTCCATGACTTCAATACCTAACAAGTCCAAACCCTGAGCCAATGTTGCAGCGGTCAGCGCGCAAAGCTGCAAGCGGCTCTGTTGTGTCTTTGCGGGCACATCGTCTTTTAATACTGGGCAGTGTTCATAAAACGACATGTAGACGCTGGCCAATTCATAGAGGTAGGCACATAACGTATGTGGGTAACAGTCTGCCGCAATCTGATCGATGACTTCTTCAAACTGCAGTAATTTGAATGCTAGGGTTTTTTCTTGGACTTGAGTGATTTCTACAGCTGTTGAAAATGTGTCTGGGTCTATGTTGGCTTTGCGGAATATACTGCGAATTCTGGTGTAGGCGTATTGTAGATAGGGCGCTGTGTTGCCCTCAAACGACATCATCGCATCCCAGTTAAAAATATAATCATTGGTACGGGTGATGCTGAGGTCGGCGTATTTGATAGCGCCAATACCAATTTTACGCGCCACAACTTTTATCTCGCTGTCGTCGAGCTCGGTGTTTTTCTCGCGCACTAAACGCTCGGCGCGTTCGACGGCTTCTACTAAGAAGTCGGCCAGCTTAACGGTGCCGCCGGTGCGGGTTTTAAAGGGACGGCCGTCAGGGCCCATCATGGTGCCAAATGGATGGTGTTCGAGACTGACGCTTGGCGGCACAAAGTTTGCTTTGCGACCGGTGGCAAATACCTGCTTCATATGCAGCGATTGGCGTGCGTCAATAAAGTACAGAATACGATCAGCGTGCAAATTGTTAACACGGTGACGCAGTGCAGCTAAGTCGCTGGTGGCGTAGAGAAATCCACCGCCAGATTTTTGTACAATCATTGGCGATGGATCGCCATTTTTGTCGGCCAACTCGTCAAGAAATACAACCTTGGCACCGTCAGACTCGACGGCTAAACCCTGAGTAACTAGGTCGTTAACCACGTTTTCGAGATCGTCGTTATAGGAGCTCTCTGCTTTGACATGCTGCTCGCGCAGACCTACATTCAGCTGGTGGTATATCTCTAAGCTATGGGCGACGGAGACGGTAATAAATTTTTGCCACAGGTCACGACAATGCTGGTCGCCAGACTGCAGCTTCACCACATAGGCGCGTGCGCGGTCGGCAAACTCTGTGTCCGCATCAAAATGTTTTTTCGACTGCTGATAAAACACTTCTAAATCATTCAACGCCAGCTCTGCTTGCTCGCCTTCGCCGAGATGTTCTTCGAGTTCAGCAATCAACATTCCAAACTGTGTACCCCAGTCGCCCATGTGATTTTGACGGACAACTTTATGGCCTTGATATTCAAGTACGCGCGCTAAGGTGTCGCCAATAATGGTGGTGCGCAAATGGCCAACATGCATTTCTTTGGCAAGATTTGGCGAGGAATAATCGACCACTACAGTTTGTTGGTTAGCGGCAGTATTAGTGATTTTGTCAGATAGGCTACTAGCTAAAAACTCTGAGCTAAGATGAATATTAATAAATCCAGGGCCGGCAATCTCGAGCTTCGCGGCTATACCATCGAGGTCGAGATTATCGAGAATCTTCTGAGCAAGCTCACGGGGATTGGTTTGCATGCGCTTGGCTGCACCCATAGCACCATTAGCCTGATAGTCACCGAATTGAGGTTTACCACTTAATGCCAGAGTCGGGGAGCATTCACTGGGAATTCCTGCGGCCTGCATGGCGGCTGAAAATCGCTGATTTAGAAGCTCTTTAATGCGCATTATGGTGGTTTTCCTTGAAATGGCTTTATTTTGAGACGAGATTGTAGGTTTCCCGCTGCTGAAAGCAAAGCCTAACTTGCAAAAATCCGGCTTATTGCTATAGTTTTGCCCTTAGCGCCGCCATTGGCCTTGTAAAGATCTTTTTTGCAGCCGCTACTTCGAATATTTTGGGCTATTTTGGACTAATAATGGAATCAACACTGATTACTCAGGGTCTGGACCTACTGCTGTATGGCATGGGGACCGTGTTTACTTTTCTAACATTGCTCGTTGGTATCACCAGCCTGATGTCACTGGTGGTTAACCGGTTGGTGCCAGAAGAAGCCGAGGTCGTGTTTGCATCCGCGCCGTTAGCAACTTCACAGGGTTCTTTAGAGCCGCGCATTGTTAAAGCGATACAGGCTGCACTTGACCAGCATCGATCTTAATCAACAAAACACTCGTCTTTTAATTTGAATGTACTCACTAGGACATAACCATGGCCTCTAAACCCTCTGCGCTTGGCATAACCGAAGTTGTTCTTCGCGATGCTCACCAATCACTTTTTGCCACCCGCATGCGTATCGACGATATGCTGCCAATCGCTGAAAAGCTCGATCAAATTGGCTACTGGTCAATGGAATCATGGGGTGGTGCCACCTTCGATTCCTGTATTCGTTTTCTCGGTGAAGACCCCTGGGATCGTATTCGCGAAATTAAAAAGGCCATGCCCAATACGCCACAGCAGATGCTTTTTCGCGGTCAGAATATTCTTGGATACCGTCACTACGCCGATGATGTGGTTGAAAAGTTTGTAGAGCGCGCCGCCATCAATGGTATTGATGTGTTTAGAGTGTTCGATGCCATGAATGATATGCGCAACCTTGAGACGGCACTGCGTGCGGTTAAGCAGGTTGGCAAGCATGCTCAGGGCACCATTTCCTATACTGTGAGCCCAGTGCACACCACAGAGCTTTGGGTTGATCAGGCGCGGCAGATCGAAGATGCAGGTGCCGACTCTATCTGCATTAAAGATATGGCTGGATTGCTGACTCCCTATGTGGGCTTTGATCTTGTAACTCGCCTTAAAAAAGCCGTGAATATTCCCATTCAGCTCCATGCCCATGCCACCACGGGTCTGTCTACCAGCACCATTATGAAATGTGTGGAAGCGGGCATTGATAATGTCGACACCGCTATCTCGTCGATGTCCATGACGTACGGTCACTCTGCCACAGAGTCTGTGGTATCGATCTTTCAGGGCACCGAGCATGACACCGGCCTGAATATCGAAAAGCTTGAAGAAATTGCCGCCTACTTTAGAGAGGTACGCAAAAAGTATTCCGAGTTTGAAGGCTCAATGCGCGGCGTTGATTCGCGCATTCTAGTAGCACAGGTGCCAGGCGGCATGCTCACCAATATGGAAGGCCAGCTCCGCCAGCAGGGTGCAGAAGATAAGCTCGACGAGGTATTGGCTGAGATCCCAAGAGTACGGAAAGACCTGGGCTATATACCCCTAGTAACGCCTACCTCACAAATTGTCGGTACTCAGGCAGTACTCAATGTTATGACCGGTGAGCGTTATAAGTCTATCTCCAAAGAAACCGCCGGTGTCTTGCGCGGTGAATATGGCGCGACCCCTGCACCGATGAATGCCGAACTGCAATCTCGTGTATTAGATGAAGGCGAAATCGCGATTACCTGTCGTCCAGCAGACAATATCGAACCTGAGCTTGAAGCACTGACCATGGAACTTGAGGGCTTGTCGGCAGAGCATGGCTTTGCGTTGAGTGCCGGAGAAGGACAGATTGATGATGTACTGACCTACGCATTATTCCCGCAAGTGGGCCTGAAGTTTTTACAGAATAAAAACAACCCGTCGGCCTTTGAGCCTGTGCCTACTGGCAAGCCAGCGGTACAGACCAATGATGCGGGTGAAGAGATCTATACCGTTGAGGTGGAAGGTAAGTCTTACACCGTGAGCGTAGCCAATGGTGGCGACATTAGCGGTATCGCACCAGTTGGCGGTGCAGTTGCCCCAGCGAGTGCCAGTGCTGCTGCCACACCTGCGACAGGCGGTAATCCAGTCAATGCACCACTGGCCGGAACTGTGGTTAAAGTGTTGGTGCAGCCGGGTCAGGCGGTCACTGAGGGCGAGACCATTATTATTCTCGAAGCCATGAAGATGGAAACCTCTATCAGTGCCCCAGCCACAGGCAACATTGTTGAGGTGCGCATTCAGGCAGGCGACAACTGCACGGTCGGCGATGTTCTGGTAACCCTGGCTTAAGGAGGCGCTAAAAATGGATAATTTACTGACATTATGGGGCAGCTCTGGCTTGGCGCAGCTGCAGTTGGGCCAGCTTGTTATGATGATTGTGGGCCTCATTCTGCTATTTCTAGCGATCAGCAAAGGCTTTGAACCCCTACTTTTGGTGCCTATTGGCTTTGGTACCATTTTGGCAAATATTCCTGGTGCCGGTTTTGATGCGGCCCCCATCTATGATGCGATGGGTCATATGGAAAGCCCGGGTGGACTGCTGTATTACATCTACCATGCGGGTATTGAAACCGGTCTCTTTCCGCTGGTTATTTTTATGGGTGTAGGGGCAATGACCGACTTTGGTCCGCTGTTAGCTAACCCTAAAACATTATTGCTTGGCGCTGCGGCTCAGGTGGGTATCTTTACCACTGTGGTAGGCGCGGTTGGCCTAAGCCACTTTGGTATTCTTGATTTTACCATTCAAGAAGCCGCGTCGATTGGTATTATTGGCGGCGCTGACGGCCCCACGGCAATCTTTGTCACCAGCAAGCTAGCGCCAGATTTGCTCGGTGCCATTGCGGTAGCCGCCTATTCTTATATGGCCTTAGTGCCGATTATTCAGCCGCCTATTATGCGCGCCTTGACCACGCCGGCTGAGCGTCAAATTAAAATGGTACAGCTGCGCTATGTCACCAAAGCCGAGCGCATTGTTTTTCCCCTGACGCTGTTAGTGCTAGTAGCTATGCTACTTCCCGATGCCGCGCCTCTGCTGGGCATGTTCTGCTTTGGTAATCTGATGCGCGAATGTGGTGTGGTCAATCGCCTTAGCGACACCACGCAAAACGCGCTGATCAACATAGTAACCATTTTCCTTGGTCTGGGCGTGGGCTCAAAAATGAGCGCCGAGAAATTTCTCAATCCAGAAACCATGGGTATTTTAGCCCTGGGTGCGGTCGCCTTTTGTATTGGTACTGCCTCTGGTGTTCTCATGGCCAAGCTAATGAACGTATTTGCCAAGCACAGGGTCAACCCGCTAATAGGTGCCGCCGGTGTTTCGGCTGTGCCCATGGCGGCCCGTGTTGCCAACAAGGTGGGTCTTGAGTCCGATCCGCAAAACTTCCTGCTAATGCATGCTATGGGTCCCAATGTAGCCGGCGTTATTGGCTCTGCGGTTGCTGCGGGTGTGATGATTAATCTTGTGGGCGGAATGTAATGGGCCCGATAGAGTCAACGATTACCGATAAGCTTGCCGGCGAGTTTAATCCTCAGCTGTTGCAGGTCACTAACGAAAGTTATATGCACTCGGTACCGGCGGGCTCTGAAAGCCACTTTAAAGTAGTTATTGTCACAGATCAGTTTGCGGGCAAGCGTCAGGTGCAGAGGCATCAGGCTATTTATGCCGTGCTCGCCGATGAGCTGGCTGGACCTATACATGCGCTGGCCTTACACACTTTCAGTGCCGATGAATGGGCCGAGAGTCAAGGGCGGGCGCCAGACTCTCCCCAGTGTCTCGGCGCTAACCAATCAGATTGATATTTGCCGCAAACCCTTCTCAGTTTCCCCAATTCTTCCCTCGGATTCTATCACAGGTCGCTAACAGCTTAGATCTCGCGAAACATTCGCCACTTCATCGCATAAAAATCCCCCTTCGCCGTTTAAGGCTGGAGCTTGAAGGGCAGGGCGCAGAGAATTAACCTTCGAAATTCTGTAGTAGCCAAGTCAGGTTCCAAGAATTATAAAAAGAAGTCATCCAGGGGGAAGTATGCAATATCGATCGCTTTTAAGCAGTCTCAGTAAGATTGGTGGTCTGGGACAAACCAATCATTTCGGTGCGATCTTCGCGCTCTCATGTTCTTTAGTACTTGCTGCCTGTGGTGGCGGTGGAAGTGCTGTTAGTGAAAATAACCTTGCTGAGCCTAGCGCTGATGGTGTTGCGCCGACTTTGACTGCAGTAACTTTGACTACAGTTGAGTCTGGACTCCAGTTCGCTAAGCTAGGAGAGACCATTCAGGTTTCATTTACCGCGAGCGAGTCCCTAATGACGCCCACTATGACCATCAATGGTGCAGAGGCTGAAATGAATGGCCAAAACAAGGCATGGTCAGGAACACGCCTGATGGAAGAAGCTGATACAGACGGTATGGTGACATTTAGTATCTCATATGAAGACGTCAGTGGCGAAGCCGGTACCGCTGTAAGCACGTCGACTATGGCCTCAAATGATGACGGTTCAGTAGGGTCCTGGGCTGCTGTTGAATACTGTGCCGATGGCAGCTGTGTTGTAGTTCCAGTAGTGGTAAAGACGATTGATTTTGAAGATTCGCCAACTATTGCTTGGAAAGATATTGGTACGGCCACTGGTGATGGTGATCCTGGCACATCTACTCTAGTTGCTGACCCAGACAATGCTGAGAATACTGTTGCATTTTCAACTGTCTATGCAGGTTCGGCATTTTACGGTGGCGCTTACCTGGTGATGGGTAATGCTATTGCGCCGGACTTGACTGTCAATTTGTCTTCTTTAGATCCGATTGTTTCTATCCGTGTGCGCCCTTCAGCCATTGGAAAAGAAGTTCGTTTGAAGCTTGAGCAGTCTGACGATAACTCGGTTTTTGTTGAAGCTAAAACCTACACGTCGGTTGAAGGCGAATGGGAAACGCTTTACTTTGATTTCAGTGATCCTGCAGCCGGTTCAATTGATCCCGCAGTATCTTATGGTGCTTTTTTCCTGATTTATGATTATGCCAAGAATGCTCCTGCCGCAGACCAAAGCTGGCACTGGGATGATATTACTCACGGTGGTGTTGTGTCTGGTGGCCCTGTAGCGGCTCCTGAGCCTCCAAGCGAGTTTGCTTCTTGGGGCCCATTTGGCGATGCAAGTGGAGCCGAAGATACTTATAGTTTTCCAACTGGCGCTCAAGTCTGGGCTGGCTTTGCAAACACTAACAGCGATCTTTATCCAATGACCTTTCCTCTAGGTGGAAAGGTGAGCTTTACGGCTGCGATTCCTGAAGGTGGTTTGGATACAACGGTTAAATTTACCTTTGAGGACGTGCCAGGCGGAAGCCCCGGTTTTGCATTTTCTACTGACACCGTTGTAGTAAGCGGGTCGACTGAAACTACCTACATGGTAGAATTTGACGCACCGTCTAGTACTGTGGATCTGACAAGTTTCTTAATGTTTATAGTTGAGAGAGATTCGCCAGTTATCATAAAGAATGTAAAGGCCGTCGGTAATGGCGCTGGACTTGCTGCTTTTGGCGCAATGGGTAACACCACTGTTGTTGATGATCTCTACACTTGGCCGACAGGCGCTGAGGAATGGGGTGGTTTTGCCAATACTAATACGTCGCTGTACCCATTTAGTTTTGCCAGTGGTGGAACCATCACCTTTACCGCTGCAGCTACTTCTGATGGCGAAACCAGTGTCCGCTTTACCTTCGAAAATGATGCCTACCCGGATACAGTACCGAACTTTACAACTACGCCGGTTACAGTGTCTGGAACAGAGGAAAAGGTCTATTCAGTTGATTTCTCTGCTCAGGCCGCTGATCAGACGTTTAAGTCATTTTTGATGTACTTGGCAGATCGTGATGTTGGTGTTGTCATCAAAGACGTTGCGGTAACACCGAATACGCTTGCTAACTTTGGCGCAATGGGCAACACGACTGTACTTGATGGTGTTTACACTTGGCAGACAGGTTCAGAGGAATGGGGCGGTTTTGCCAATACCAATAGCGCTGTGTATCCGTTTAGTTTTGCTAACGGTGGGTCTATTAGCTTTAAAGCTGCAGCGACTGCTGACGGCGAGACCAGTGTCCGGTTCACCTTCGAAAATGATGCCTACCCAGATACAGTGCCGAACTTTACAACTATCCCAGTGACAGTTTCTGGAACAGATGAAACGGTCTATACAGTTGATTTTCCGGCTCAGGCTGCGGATCAGACATTTAAGTCACTCTTAATGTACCTTGCAGATCGTGATATCGGTGTTGCTATCAAAGACGTTAAGGTAACGCCGAATACTCTTGCTTCCTTTGGGGCAATGGGCAATACGACTGTCTTAGAGGGTGTTTACACTTGGCAGACAGGTTCAGAGGAATGGGGCGGTTTTGCCAATACCAATAGCGCTTTGTATCCGCTTAGTTTTGCTAATGGTGGAACTGTGACCTTTAGAGCTGCAGCGACTGCTGACGGCGAGACCGATGTGAAGTTCACCTTCGAAAATGATGTGTACCCGGATACAACGCCGAACTTTACAACTACCCCAGTGACAGTCTCTGGAACAGATGAAGCAGCTTATTCAGTTGATTTCCCTGCTCAGGCTGCGGGGCAGACGTATAAGTCACTTTTGATGTACTTAGCAGATCGTGATATCGGTGTTGCTATAAATACTGTAAAAGTAACGGCAAACTAGACGTCCTAATTGGTGATGACCTAGTATATTTGGCATTGTTCTCGATGTAAAAAAACCGCGCTTTATGGCGCGGTTTTTTTTCGTCTGATAGATTGTTGCGAGCTACCACTCCGGACTTAGTTAGCGCCGATCGCAAGCAAGCTATGCAGTGCAATTACATCGAGTTGGTTGAACAGTAGTTTGAAATAAACTCCTGGTGACTGGGTAGCTGGTTAACCATTTGATCGACATTACCGGTCAGGCCCTTTAGGAAGTGATTAAGCTCCGCATCGCTCATGCTGTCGACAATCGGATGATACTGTTCTGGCATCAAGCCCTGACCGAGCATCACCTGCACCCAGTTGTTTTCGGCGAACACATCGCCGGCTTCCTGAAACACCCGGCCGGTCTGTTTAAACAAATCGAGGCGGTGGCGCAGCCCATCTGGAATTGGCATCGACTGACAGTGTCGCCAGAATGGTGTGTCGTCGCGCTGAGTGAGATGGTAGTGCATGACAATAAAGTCCCGTACAAAGACAAACTCGTCGCTCATTTGACGGTTGAATTCAACCACATCAGGCTGTCTTACACCCTCATGTGGGAACATCTGTAAGAGGCGAATAATACCGCGCTGAATAAGATGGATACTGGTGGATTCAAGGGGCTCAACAAAGCCGCTGGCGAGACCCAGGGCAATACAGTTTTTGTTCCAATGTTGTTTGCGCTGACCGGTGCGGAATTTGATAATTCGCGGCTTGGTCAGGGGCTCACCCTCGACATTGTTTAAAAGGGTTTCAATGGCCTCGTCATCGGAGAGAAACTTGCTGCAAAAGACCATGCCATTGCCGACCCGGGACTGCAGCGGGATACGCCACTGCCAACCGGCATCACGCGCGATGGCTCGGGTGTAGGGGATCGGTTCACCCACTGATTCAGTCTGCACTGCCACGGCACTGTCGCAGGGCAGCCAGTTGGACCAGTCTTCATATTCGGTATCCAGAGTCTCATCGATCAAGAGACCGCGGAAGCCACTGCAGTCGACAAATAGATCGCCCTCAATGGTGCGTCCAGACTCCAGCGTTACGCTGCGGATATAACCATTCTCGCTATGGCAGTCCACCTGGGTAATCTTACCTTCAATACGTTCGCAGCCATGCTGCTCGGCCATCTTGCGTAAAAACTTGGCATAGAGGGTGGCATTCATGTGAAAGGCGTAGCTCAGACTTTGGTCTGACAGCGCAGCAAATTTACCTGCCTTAGCAGCCACGTAAGAGGCGCTGTAGCGGCCGTACTCTTCACTGATACCGAGCTGCTTACCTCTGCTCCAAAAGTGTTGAAAACCCCCTGCCCAGCAGTCCTGGCCGGTGCGCCCAAAGGCGTGCATATAGCTGTCCCCGATCTTATTCCAGTTCTCAAAATTGATCCCTAGCTTAAAGGTGCCTTGGACGGCAGCCATAAACTCTCGTTCATCAATTTTAAGTAGCTGATGGAGAGTCATCATGGTGGGGATGGTGGCTTCGCCAACACCCACGGTGCCGATTTCATCGGACTCCACTACGCAGACGTCAATATTAGGTCCAATAAGCTTGCTCAGTGAGGCCGCAGCCATCCAACCTGCGGTGCCACCGCCGACAACCACTACCTTGGTGACATTCTTAACGGTCATTCCGGGTTCTCCAATAATCTATTTTAATGACTGAGTTTTTGCGCCAACATGGAGCGAATTTTTTTCGCCGTGGCCTCGTCGATGGGGTTGAGCACGCCGCGGGCCTGCTCAGGAATATGGGCTACATGCTCTGGGTCAGGGTTGAATACATAGTGCTCAAATAACTGTTTCCATACTTCACGCTGTTCTGGTGGCAGATCGCGCAAGCCGAGAATAGCATGCTGTAAAACATTCAGTGGACCACCGAGGTAATGAGGTGTGTCTCGCCACCAGTAATTAACCAATACATTGAGGGGCTCTAGGGCTTCCACATGGTGCCACCACATGCTGGGAATTAAGATAGCGTCGCCGGGGTCCAGTTCCACCACCTGAGCTTTCTCTAGGGCCTGGCGAAATTTAGGAAAGCGCTGGTAGTCGGGATCATTGAAATCCACCAGGCTAATAGGCTGTCCAGCTGGCGTAACATCTATAGGACCTACATAGAGATTCTCGAGTTGGTCCGGTGGAAATAGGGTGAAACGTCGCCGCCCAACCGCACAGCAGGCAATATTTGTTGGGAAATCATAATGCGCCGATATACGACTGCGGTTACCTATCCAGACGCTGGCGATAGGCTTGTGATCAGCCAGATTGAGGTCATTGTGTAGACGAAATCCCGGTAGCCAGTGATCCACATTGGTGGAGCCAACATAGAGTGTCGGCGGGGCACTGTTATCCCTCTGCGCGGCGAGCTGCTCGAGCACTTCTGCGAGGTGCAGGCGCTGATAGTCGAAGTTAAAGCCACTGATGTCGCTATTGTAAAAAATATGCCCTTTTATAGACGCATCACCAACCATAGCGGTTAAGGGTTTACCGCTATCAAATGACAGCAGGTAGTCTGCCGCTTCTGCTGGGGAGCTTTTTGCCGCGGCCACTAGAGGCCAGTCAGCAATCAAACCGCGCAGAACCACTGGTTGGCTTGAGCGCAAAACCTTATCGGGGATCGAATCGGCCTTACAGTCGTCGACTATTTTGACCTTGGTTTTAATCTCAAGCACAGTGATTCACCTTGTATGCAAGCCGGTATACTAATGGCTGCCTTAGCACAGGGCTATGCCAGCTGAGCATTTTTCTTGTCGATCATTGGACGCAGACGGGCGAAAGAGGCAATCGCCATAAAGATAGATTGCAGGTAACCCTGTGCATTGAATTTGGCCAGTGTGTCGCCATCCAGAGACTGGAGCTTTTCTTCTGCAATGGTATAGAAACCCTTGAGCTGGTTATTTGAACCGTCGTTGAGGGTTATCTCTAAGCTGAAGGACTCGAGCAACTCATATTCAAGCAGTGCTGCTATAAAGCCTTTATTATGCTCTAAGCCGCGGTGGATAGACTCCAGTGTGCCGATGCTTGTCTGTAAGAAATCGCTGGGTGTGCCGTCTTGATTGAATAATGCTTCGCCTTCGTCGCTGTCTTTACCGGTACTGTGAATAACCCGCGGGTTGTCTGAGTCGATAGATACAACCGGCTTGATAGCGGCTTCACTGCCGTCGGGATCCGCTTGAAAACCTATCAGGAAAGGGTGACGGCGAACCATCAGCGGTATATAAGTCGCATCCCATCCGCTGTCACTTAGAAACAGATTTTGATCCTGTTCAAAGCCAAGTAGGGCAGCTGGGTAGAGCTGTCCTGATTCCGGGTCTTTGCAAAAGAAGATCGGATAGCAGGACTGGATATCTCTAAATTCCATCGGAAAAGTCATGGTATACATAATGTTGTCGCCTAACTGGGCGCTTCTGCTGGTGTTCACTCTGAGGTCTTTGTGGACGTCGTTATTGAGTATCTTGTAGTTGCTCATGCTTTCTCCAGCATAGTGTTGCCCTGAGGTTAAGAGATTCAGGGCCTCAGTGGTTATATTTTTTGAAACCCGAAGGTGTGAATTTTATTGATCAGGTCGCGATTAGTCGGCAGAGAGGTTTTCAGTTGCTGAGTGAGCGCTGCGTTTTCTTGAAACAGGCGGCCTGCTCGCTGCTGGTCAGCCCGCTCTGAGCGGCGCTGGGTTTGGTTGGGCAGGGTCTTAAAATCCATGCCATAGAGAACATATTGAAAGCTCGCCGAGGGGAACATGTCGTCAGCATTATTAGTGTCCCGATGCCAGGGGCTTTGGTGGCGCCATAGGGCGAGTAAATCGGTTAGCTGCTCGGGTATGCTCGAGGCTTCGCAGTTGTCGCGCCAATACTCTGTGTCTCGGCGCTGACTGAGAACATAGTGCAGCTTGAGGAACTCAATAATACGATCCCAGCGATACAAAAATTTGTCGTTAAAGCGTTTCGCAACCAGATCCATTACGCCGCGATTGGCGGGCAGCTGCTCGGCGATCATCGCCGCCGAGAGTTCGACTAGCACTAGGGCAGAGGCTTCAAGTGGTTCGATAAAGCCAGCAGACATACCAATGGCGACACAGTTCTTGTGCCAAAACTTGGCTCTATGACCGGGTCTAAATTGCACTTTTCTGAGTGTTGCCGCCGCCGCTGCCTGTTCACTAACGGTGCTAGCTATATAGCTCAGTAGCTCTTCACTGGCACGCTCTTCAGTGTTGTGGTCGCTGGAGTACACATGGCCGACACCACGCCTTGTGGGCAGGCCAATTTCCCAGATCCATCCCGCAGATTGTGCCGTCGACAGAGTGCAGGATTCAATCGGGTCGTCTTCATTGGTGTAGGGAATTTGCGCTGCCAGGGCGGTGTTATTGAATAGGATGTCACTCTTGCTGCAAACCGGAATACCGAAGTGATCACCTAACAGCAGCGCTCTCGAACCGCTGCAGTCGATAAATAGATCCCCTTCAATATTACCGTGAGAATCTGTGGCTATGGAGGCTATATCGCCGTTGTCCGCCGAGTTGATCCCGGTAACATTGGCTTTAATATGGGTGACACCGAGCTTTTCGACACAGTGCTTGCGCAGAAATTTGGCAAATTTTGCTGCGTCCAGATGGTAGCCATAGTTAACATTAAAGGCGTATTCCGGTGTCGAGATTTGCTTCGGAGCTAGCTTGTCTGCAAACAGGGCGCTCTGTGGTGACACTGCCTGAGCAAAGTTGATCTGCTCTCGTGCGGTCTGCCAGTGGGGTGCCAAGTTAACCTCGTTGTAGTTCTGAGGTGCGGTGAAAGGGTGCGTGTAGATATCATCTGCGCCAGTGCGCCAGCCTTTAAATAAAGTGCCTTGCTTAAAGCTAGCACTGCACTCACGGAAAAAGTCTGTTTCAGCAATGCCCATCTTTTGCAGGGTGCTGCGCATGGAAGGCCAGGTACCTTCGCCAACACCAATGGTGGCTATATCCGGAGACTCTACAAGGGTTAACTGAAAAGAATCCTCTTGGGTGCTGTTTTGGGACCCAATACAGTGCTCTGCAGCAATCACGCCAGCCGTTAACCAGCCAGCTGTGCCGCCACCAACGATAATAACTCTATTGATTTTTTGATTCATAGGTTTCAATTACTTTTTATTTTTATTTATTCTATGGACTGGTTTCAACTGCTCTCGATGCAACCTTTTCTGGCTAGGGTAAGAGGCTAGGTTGAGTGACTTTGTTCACTTACTTTATCTGCTTTGTTGTGCTGATAAAAGCGCCATATCCATAATATTGACATGCTATATATACGGCGCAATGAAAGAAGCCGCTCAAAATACTTTAAGCGGCTTCCGTTTTCATCAGACTGGTGATTTCTCACCCTGGCGAGTTACTTAAAGCTGTAACGTACGCCGATGTCGTAGCGAGCGCCAGTTTGACCAGCTTGCAATACTTGCAGCTCATCGCGACCGTAGACATTGTAAGTCTCTTCAAGGACGTTAAGTCCGGCGAAGAAGATCGTTAGGTTGTCGTTGTAGTCATAGCTAGCACTGATATCGAGCTGGCCGTAGGCTTCAAGGTTGGTTGGGTTGCTAGTAGTACCTGCACCCTGACCAACGCCTGCGAGGTACGCATCACGCCAGTTGTAGGCTAAACGAGCCTGGAGGCCGTCTTTGTCGTAAAACGCAACCAGGTTAGCAGAGTCACTCAAACCGTTGAGTACAAACTGTGAGTCGATCTGCATATTGTTATAGGCAACATCAGCATCAACGAAGGTAGCATTGGCAATCATACCGAAGCCAGTCTCACCAAAGTTATGCTGCAAGTTGATTTCAATACCATCAACCGATGCATCTTCTTGGTTTGCTGGGCTAGTGATTTGGAAGGTTACCAGTGGGTCACCGTCAACGCCGTAGATACGATCGCCTTGAATTGCTGGGTCATTAGGGTAGTTGGCCAAGATGTAGGTACCCACGTCACTGTACTGCAGCGGATCTAAACCACTGTCCGCAACAGCTTGATTAAACAGCGTTCCCTCTAACGGGAAATTCAAGTCAAACAATGTCACGCCTCTTCGAACCGAAGAGCCGATAAAGTTGGCTACGTTTTTCTTGAAGTAGCCTACCGAGAGGTAGCTGCCTTCATCGTAGTACCACTCAACAGAGACATCGTAGTTGTCGGACTCAATCGGTATTAGGCCTGGATTACCACCGTTAGCAAAGCCACCATCATTCTTGAATGAAGTGCCGCCAACCGTAGTGCCACCTTGGACGTCGGTGAAGCTTGGACGTGTCGCTGTCTGGCTGTATGAGGCTCTTACAACCACGTCTTCAGAGACTGCTATATCCATATCAATACTTGGCAGAAGCAGCGAGTAATCGCCAGTGTAGTCGTCAAAGGCTTGAAGTGCGTCGCCATTTTCGTCCACTGCTGCAACCATAGTGAACTCATTGCCGCCGAGCCAATAGACTTCATCATAAGTAGGAGCAAGGGCTGCTGAGGTAACGTCAGTTTGTTCGTAGCGAAGGCCCATCTGCAGATTAACCGGCATACCGTTGTATTCCAGTGCACTGTTGAATTGGACATAGGCCGAAGTAGTTTCTTCAGTGGTGCGCTTGTCTACGGTCCAATCAGTAGAGGCACAGTAGCCAGTACCACAGTCACCAACGGCAGCGTATTCCGCGCCACGTGCTGTGTAGCTTGCTTCACCAACGCCGATGATTTCTTCAAGAGAGGTAGTGAAGTATTCAGTGTGTAGGCGCGGGTCATCTCCGCCATCAACTTGATCGAACTGACCTGCTATTGACGAGCGAGTAAGAATGTCGGTCAGTTCGCCGGGCTGAGTAAAGCCACCCCAGTTGTCGAGCTGAACATTGCTGCTGACAAAACGGTTGCTTACTTCAGTTAGCTGCACACCAAAGTCGATGCTGGAGCTATCAGAGAGTTCGAAGTTACCGCTAAGCTTGCTCTGCTCGATGTCCATTTTGGCGGCTTCGTTGCCGAACACGCTACCCGTGATGATCATGTCGTTTTTGTACAGTGGACGATCAGCGCCATCAGCACCTGAGTTCAGGTTTTGCGAAAGTATCGGCAGCTCGGTGTCGTAATAAACTGCAGAGCCAACCTTGTTAAAGGACGCCATAGTCACCAATGAGCTGGTCCCGTAGGGGTTGTTGGCACCGGTCTCTGCTGAAGAATCATGGTAGTCCAGCGCGAGGCTAAGGCGATCTGATGCTTGCCACTCGAGGTTTAGGCCGACAGAGTTGTTCTCATTCTTACGGCCATCTTGGTGCACACCCATCGCGAAGTCAGCGTTATTGTGTGTCTCGGAATACATTAACGGGGAGCGCTGCTCGCCATCATTCCAAAGGCTTGCTTGGCTCGATGCGTTAGAATTACTGAACCAGGCGGACATGTCGCTCATGGTGTGATCGAGGTCCAGTTCTGAGTGAATGTAGTCCAGTGTTCCAGTGACAGTGTCAGATGGAGCCCACTGTAAAACTAGCTGGCCATTGATTCGCTTCGACTCATACTCATTGATCGCATAGGCGATCTGCTGAGGGATAGAATAGAATTCATCGGCGCTTAAAGAGCGATTGACCTGATTAGCGTTGTCGGGGATGCCGCCGGCTCCACTTACGTCGCCTGCTTTAGTAAACCAACCTGTAGTCTCTGCTGCATTGACGCCATTGTTGCGCGTCTGCGATGACGCAGTGATAGCAATACCGATGGTGTCATTGGCGAAAGTGTTTGAATAGATACCCGAGAATTCTGGAGTAATCTCATCGCCTTCTCTGGTCGAGGTGTCGTTAACCATTTTTGCCGAGAAGCTGGCAGTTTGGCCTGGATTCTCAAGAGGTCGGGTAGTGGAGATGTTAATTAATGAGCCTATACCGCCTGTTGGAACGTCGGCGCGGCCAGTCTTGTAGACTTGGACACCGGCAATGCCTTCAGAGGCTAGATCACCAAAATCAAAAGAACGGCTAGTGTTGCTGTGAGTAGGCATCTGACGCCCATTCAACGTCACTAGGTTGTACTCGGGGCCAAAGCCACGCACGGTAACCTGGCTGCCTTCACCACGTGAACGGCTAATGGAAACACCAGTGATACGCTGCAGAGATTCTGCCAGGTTAGCATCTGGGAACTTACCCATGTCTTCCGCTGAGATGGCATCGACAACGCCCGCTGAGTCGCGTTTGATGTCCATGGAGCGCGTAAGGCTTCCGCGGATACCGCCTTGAACAATTACTTCCTCGATTAGCACGCCATCTTGAGCGTAAGCTGGAAGAGCTGTTCCAACTAGCGCTAAGGCAACACTACTAGCAAGAATATTCTTTTTAAATAACATACTGATTAACCCCCTGGGTAAACAAAAAAATCTATGAACATAGGTCAGCTATCGCTTTTTATATTTTTACTACGTCCCCAGTCGTACTCTACCGATTCATGGCCGGCAAACAACGTTTATGCGTTAAACGGTGATTATTTTGAGGTTAAGGAGAATGCGTCCAGCCGGATGCTGATTTATAAGTCGTCGGCTCTGTTATATCTAGTCAAATCGCTGTCTGTTGATGCAAGTTTTGTGTCCTACTCTTTATTCAAGGCGTAATTATTGTAGGCGGTGTTTCTCGAGCGGCAGGGTAGGGCTAAAGCTAGTTGGACTGCTTTGAAGAGAATCATTTTTATGTCGGCTGTAAATAGGCATCGGCCGCAATCTCTGGCAGTGCCTTGCAGGGGGCGAGTGGTCATTCTGCACGATATTATTCTCGATTATAGTGGTGAAAGTGATGGTAGTTTATCGGCCATTTGACTTTTCGCCATAGCCAAACTGGCCGTCAGAAGCGGCAATTCAGCCCGTATACATGCTCCTTCACCTTTTTTCTAAACAACTTGATGTCGAAAGTGTGTAGCTTTGCAAGTCCAAAATTCTGTTACTTGCGTGACTTGTGCTTCAGAATTAATAATAAGAGTTAGGGGGAATTATGCTTCGTCACAAATCCAATTATGTTGATTTCTTTGTCAATACCTGGCAATTAGGTCGTTTGAGTACAGTCTCATTGTTATTGTCTTCTCTTTTTCTCGCCGCCTGTGGCGGGGGAAGCGACGATTACAGTTCAACGGACAATGCTGCTGACGGTGCTCCGTCGCTTTCTACCGTGTCAATTGCCTCGGGCGATAAGTCCACGGTAACCGTTGGCGATGTGGTAACGGTTACAATTTCCTCTAGCGAAGCGATCAGTGCGCCTACTGTGACTATCGGTGGCAATGCGGCGACCACGGTCTCTGGCGCCGATGATGCCTGGACAGCTTCTCGTACAATGACCGCAGATGATACTGCCGGTGCGATTGCAGTCGCTGTTGACTACGCTGATATCGGCGGTACTGCTGGTGTCTCTGCCGCAGCAACCACCGACTCTAGTATGATCACTTTTGAGATTATCTTGCAGGCTGGTTTTGCGATAGATGGTCCGTTCCAGAATGCCAAGGCATTTGGTGACTATAACGGTAATGGTCTTCACGATACCGACGAGCCATTCGATCTCACCGATGAAAATGGTGCCTACTCTTTAGTTGATACTGCCTTCGCTCCAGCGGTCTATACCATTGTGGTAGAAATGACAGCAGATACAGTTGATGCCATATCAGGCGAAAGCTATGCCGATACCGGTGTTGTCTTGAAAGGTTCTTCCGCTGGTACTGTAGTAACACCCCTTACTACTATCCTTGAAGCGGCCAATGTGTCTAACCCTGAGTTCACCGCTGCGGACCTTGGTCTGGCAATGGGATTGCCAGTTGGCGTCGATATTGCCACCTACAACCCATTTGCTGCTGACGCCGATGCGGCTACAGCTCATGCGGTTGAGACAGTTTTTCAACAAGTTATGACGGCGACCCTTTTAGTTGCTGAAGCCATACAAGGTGTTGGTGCTATTGCAGGTGTTGAGCTTTCATCGCCCCAAGCCAGTGCTGCGGCCCTGACGGCACTGACCAACATGGTTGTCGCCTCAGTTGGCGAAGTTGATCTCGCCGATAGCGCCCAGGTTGCTACGCTGCAGACATTTGCAAAAACTGAATTGGCGGCCCAGAACATCGTAGTCTCAGATGCGGTTGCCGATTTTATTCTCGAAAAAGCATCAGCGACTGTAACGACTGTTGCAGCGGCATTTGATTCCCTGACAGCAGACGATTTCACTGCTGGTAATACAGCAGCTGTGTCGATCGTTAAACAAGAAGCGGCTGCAGAACTTACTGCTATGACCGCGGCGGCCGTGACGTATTTGGCCGACAACACAGATGTAGCGGATTTGAGCGCATTTGATACCAGTGCCACTTTGACTTTGGATACAACTGCAGGCGTTGACGCCGCGGTTGTAGACAATGGTGGCGATTCAGTTGCAGGAACCAATGTTGTGTTTGATAACGGTGTTGTGGCTGAGGTCTGGGGCGGTACTTCAACCCTCCATTTCTTTGATGAAGCCAACGGTTATGGCGACTGTGTTGATGAAGTTGCTGGCACTGAGAACTGCGGGAGTGTTGATTGGGCAGTTGTTGCCGACACTGATCGCGGTGATGTATTGCAGGTCAGCTATGCGGCTGACTCACAGCACGCCGGTTTGGTCCTGTCAAAGTTAGCCGCTGGGTCTGTTGACCTCAGTGCTTTCGCTACAGGCACCCTGTCATTTGATATCAAAGTCTCCGCTATCGGCGGAACCACTGGTTTCCAGTTAAAAGTCGAGAGTGGCGGTTCAAACTCCGGCGAGATTGCAGTTGCTGATATCACCGGTTCAGGTGAGTGGGAAACCATTAACTTCCCAGTGGCGACATTGATTGCCGGCGGCTTGGATGTAGCTGCTGTAAACGTGCCAATGGTGTTCTTCCCGGATTACCAGACTGGCACTAGCCTTATCTACCAGCTCGACAATGTCCGTTTTGTCGCTGGTACTGATGGCGGGGTCGATCCAGAGCCCTCTACTGATATAACCCTGACCGTGGCGGCTCCGGCTGGCACGACCTCTGTTCAGCTAACTGGTCCTTGGTGGGATTGGGGCACTGGCGGTCCAGTTGCTGCTGATAACGGCGATGGTACTTGGACAGTGACTATGGCACCTGGTGGCGAAAACATGGAATACCTGTGGATTGTTGATGGTGTTCAGGAAAGCCTCATTGGTAGTGACTATTCCTGCACCCCTGTAACCGACGGCGCAAATTATGCTAACCGCGTCTGGGCCCTGGATTCTGGCAATGTTTCTGGTGACAACTACGGTACCTGCGCCGCAGTGACTGACACTGACGACACCGCTGCATCGGGTGCGATTGTCTTTGACGACGCAGTAGTAGCATCGGTTTGGGGTGGTAATTCAACCCTACATTTCTTCGATGAAGGCAATAGTTATGGCGACTGTGTTGATGAAGTTGCCGGCACCGAGAGCTGTGCCAGTGTTGATTGGGCAGTTGTTGCCGACACTGATCGTGGCGACGTATTGGAAGTTAGGTATGCCGCTGACGCACTACACGCTGGTTTGGTTCTGACAAAGTTAGTCGATAGCTCAATTGACCTCAGCGCTTTTGCTACTGGCACCCTGTCATTTGATATTAAAGTCTCCGCTATGGGCGGAACCACAGGTTTCCAGTTAAAGGTTGAAAGTGGTGGCGCAAATTCCGGTGAAATCGCAGTTTCTGATATCACTGGTTCAGGTGCCTGGGAAACCATTAACTTCCCAATGGCGACATTGATTGCCGGCGGCTTGGATGTAACTGCTGTAAACGTGCCAATGGTGTTCTTCCCGAATTACCAGACTGGCGCTAATCTTGTCTATCAGCTCGACAATGTTCGGTTTGTCGCTGGCGGCGATACAGGTACTGTAGTGACTGTTGGTGCGCCTCTGAGCTTTGAACTTGCTGCATCTGCCTACTCGATCACTGATTTCGGTGGTGGTGTTGGCAGCGTTGTTGCAAATCCTGACACGACTGGGAATACCAGTGGTGCTGTTCTGAAGTATGTTAAGAACAGTGGTGAGGTCTACGGTGGTTTGACCTTGACCCTTGATGCAGCAGTTGATCTGTCTGTAAGTCAGGTGGTGACGGCGAAAGTCTGGTCTAGCTCGGCTAAAGATCTGTTGCTCAAGTTTGACGGCACCAATGTTGAGAAGACTGTAACCACTGCAGGTGGCTCGGCTTGGGAGACATTGACCTTTGACTTTACGGGCACGACATTTGCTGCCGGTGCTGACACTAAGATCACTCTGATTGCTCAGAATGGCACTGCTGGGGATGGCTCAGCGGAATGGACCTTCTATATCGATGATATTGCTGTGACCGGTGTTGTTGCCGAAGGCGAACTTATCATCAACGGTGATTTTGAAGATGCAGACTTTACTGGTTGGACTGTCTATGACGGCGGCAGCAAAACAGTAGTCAACGAAGAGGCCGAGTCTGGTTCGTTTTCAGCTAAGCTCTCGGCTACAAACACTGACCCGAATGCAGTAATTAAGGCAGCTAATATGGCTGTGGGTGAGATTGCGGTTGGTCAAAGCGTGACAATTTCCTTTGACCTAAAAGGTGAACTTACAGGCGCCGGTGGCGTAGTTTTCGTTCAGTTCTTCCATGAGGGCAGCACTGAGGGGTCGACTAACGGAGAAGGTATTCTGAGTGGCGGACCGCTGGTTCCGACTAGTGCCTGGGTAAGTAAAACCTACACCCAAACGATTAACACCAATGTCGATGGTGGCGTAAGCCTGCAGCTGAAGGCTGGCTGTGGTGCTGATGTTTGTACCGTCGACGCCTATTTTGACAATGTCTCGGTAGTAGTTAATTAAGTAGGCCCATTTGCACGGTTTGTAGATAAGAAAAAAATTATTGGTTAAGCAATAATTTGGGGGAAAGACATTTATGTATAAGCAATATAAACATATGGTTAGAAACACACTGGTTTCCGCGATGGCTCTCAGTGTCAACGCCTATGCCCAAAACGGCATAGACGAGGACTACGGCATTGAAGAAATCATTGTTACGTCTACCAAGCGTGAAACTTCGCTGATGGAAACCGCCGTTGCAGTTTCTGCATTTGGTCAAGAGTCGCTGGATAATCAGGGCGTTAAAAACCTGCTCGATATCGGTGATATGGTACCCAATCTGCAGATCGCACTGTCGCCTTCTGATTCCGGCGTTTAGGTTGTTGTCCGTGGTTTGACCTCGAACAACTTCACCTAGATTGGCGACCCGACTGTTGCTATGCACTTCGATGGTCTGTATTCGCCACGTCCGCAAGCCGGTCTGGCGTTAATGTATGACGTCGAGCGTGTCGAGATAAGTCGTGGTCCACAGGGCACATTGTTTGGTCGCAACTCAACCGCGGGTAGCATCAATGTGATCAGTGCTCGTCCTAACTTTGATCAGCAGGAAGGTAAGATCGAAGTAGAAGTCGGTAAATACGCACAGCAAGCTCTTAAGGGCTGGTTCAACTTGCCGGTTAATGACAATCTGGCTATGCATGCCAGTTTTTTGAAAGAAACTGCCGACACTTGGTACAACCAAACGCCAGATTTGTTTGATCTGGCGTGGGACACTGACGGCGACGGTACCACCACGGGTGCTTACGATATCGCTGCAGACGATATTCCCAACGTCGATCAGCGTCGCAACCGCGAAGTCAGCGACGGTGATGCCTATGGTTCGGTTGACCGCAGCGGTGCCCGTTTGGGTATGCGCTTTGAACCAACCAATGATATTAGCTTGGACCTGATTGCTGATTATTTTCAGGATAACTCTCCCGGCGGTTTAAGCCTCAAGGATTGCGAAAAAGCCGAAGGCACTTTCTTTGCCTGTGAACAAGATCAATGGGATGTCAGTGTTAACGTTCCCGGCGACATGGACATGACCATGCTCGGTCTGCGTTCGGTTCTCACTTGGGACATTAATGAAGATGTAGTCTTTGACGGTCGCGTTGGCTATTCACAGCAGAAGCGTTCGCAGGTCCATGATGCCTTGGCGGTTTATGCCGATTCAGATCATCCTGCCTACGGCATTATGCGTACTTGGTACTCCGATGACGCTGCGCCTACCGGCTGCACTGGCGGTGGCGGTGCCATGGTTGAGTGCCCGAATTTGGTCAATAATCTGCCATTGCTTGAGTCTTTGGGTTATGGCGATGTGGCCATGCAGCCATTCAGTGATCTCTCCCTGAGCACTAACTATTCAGACTACCGTTCTGTTGTATCTGAGCTGCAGTTAAAATCACAGTCTGACTCTAAGTTGCAGTGGATTACCGGTGTTTTCTATATGAAAGAAGATAACGAGATTCGTTTCGATGTTGAAGACCCATTTTGTTGTGGTGGCATCCTTCCACTGGCTCAGTCCTTTGTTCAGCCAGAGCGTCTGGTTGAGTCACTAGCGGGTTTGTGCAGTTTGATTACAAGGTCAATGAGAATCTCAATGTTACAGCAGGCTACCGATATACCCACGACACCAAAGAAGAGGTTGGAGGCCGAAACTATGTTACTGCTGGCTACCGTCAGCCAAATATTGGTTTATACGACGCAAACGATTCCTTTTGGATGGAGTCCTAGACACGCTTAGGCTTAGAGCCTACAGCCAGCATCGCCGGGACAGGTCCTTATCAGTCTGATGGACTGGACAACACAATGGGCGCCTCAGGCGATGATTTTATCAACCGACTACAGTACTCTGACAACAGCCATAAAGGTGCTTGGAGCAAAGGTACTTGGAAAGTCGGCTTTGATTATCTGGTCAACGATGATGTGTTCTTCTACGGTTCTGTAGATACCGGCTATAAGTCAGGCGGCTTTGGTGATTTAGTTGATATCTGTGACTGTAATATCACCGATACATTTGATTATGATCCGGAGAACAACATTACTTATGAGCTGGGCTTTAAAATCACTATGCTTGATGGCAAGTTAAACCAGCTGGGTAATGTTTTCTTGATGGATAACACCGATCTGCAAGATACGTTCTATGCCACGATCACTGGTGTAGGTGCTGAGATTGAAGTGCCCGTTGATTACGATGACACCGAAGGTCGCACAGCGGCCTGTACTACGGGCGAGGGTGACTGTGTCATCGTTGGTCGCGATATTGGTACTCTGATTACCCAGAACATTGGCGAGACACGCAATATGGGTGTTGAGTTGGAGTTTGATTGGCGCCCCTATAACGGCGGCCGTGTAAACGGTTGGGTCGCTTGGTTGGACTCTGAAATCACTGAGCTGGATAACTCTCAGGACAACTGGTTCTGTTTAGAGCGAGCACTGCTCGGTCTGACTAACTGTCCTGACAAAACCACTCGCACCATTGATGGCAATGACATCGAAGGCCGTTACCAGAGCTTTGTCGGCAACGCTATGCCCTGGTCTCCTGAGTACTCAGCGACAGTAACCTATGAGCACAACTGGTTCCTTTACAACGGTATGCGTCTGAGCCCAATAGTGTCTGCTCACTGGCAGGATGAGATGTTCTTCGATAAGGGTAACTTTGACGAAGGTGCCTTGCACTCAGGTCAGGACGCCTTTGCCACTGCTGACGTGGCGCTTCGTTTAAT
This sequence comes from Porticoccaceae bacterium UBA1989, assembly GCA_002335945.1. Taxonomy (GTDB): domain Bacteria; phylum Pseudomonadota; class Gammaproteobacteria; order Pseudomonadales; family Porticoccaceae; genus HTCC2207. The sequence goes on along the minus strand of DDDD01000102.1, from coordinate 9,128 downwards.
CAACGAAGAGAGCGCCTGGGCAGTTGAACTCTATGTTCGCAACGTAACTGATGAAGTTGTGCGCAACTGGGCCGATCGCGGTCCTGGCTTTATGCGTGCATCACTTGGCAAGCCGCGTCACTATGGCATTAAGTTCAATATGGCATTCTAATATTGAGTTGATAGCGATTCTGTCTAATAAAAAAACTGCGCTTTTAACAGCGCGTTTTTTTTATGTCTCGCCTATAACCAGAAGGGATTTTTCGGTTTTCCAGGGCTCATAGATTCTTCGGGTGAATACTGAGGCGTCAAGTTTTTGCACGCACAGTTCTGCTAATGACCAAAAGGGTGGCCGCCCTGGGTCTGCAAGAATAATACGTTCTACTCCTGCATTAAGGCTACGCTCTATAAGATCAAACAGAGGCTGAGTTAACTCATCCCAAAAGCAAATGTCGGTGCCGATTATTAGCTGATACTGGGTTAATTCCTCTGATCTCAGGCTCGTAAAATCCCTTTCCTGGAATCCCATTTGGCACTGATTAACCTGTGCCTGAAGAGCTAGAAAAGGTTGGACGCTGCTGTCTATGTCGATACCGGTAACCTGAGCATGATACTGCTTGGCGAGGAACAGCCCAGTGAAACCCCAGCCGCAGCCAATATCCAATACTCTGCTCTGTGTTTCGGGCGGGTAGGTGGTCAGGTAGTCCATCAAGACAAAGCTAGAGCGCCACACTTTGTTGCCATGAGCACTGTGACTATTTTGAGCCCGCTTAAGTTTCCGAACCCCAGGATGAGTTGAGCGAAGCGCCTTTATACCTAAGTATTCAATAAAATGACGTTGGCTGATATGTGTTTGGACCATGGCTTTGCGTTTCTGGCAAAAGAATGAATCTTAACAGGTTAGATAATATATTGAGGTAAATCGCTGCATATTTTAAGGGCAAATTATGATACTTTTGACGTATTAAACAAAACAGCCGCGGTTCCCTTATGGTCGAGTCCAATTATCCTCCTTTTCTGCAGATCTTGTATCGCAATACTAATTATCAGTTTTGGATTTTACAGCTTATAGGCTGGTTTGGTCTGGCTCTGATCAGTTATGTAAGTCTCACACTTTGGTATAACCAGCAGAGTTTTGCCTACATCGCTCATACGTTACTGCAGTCTCTATTGGGCGTGCTAGTGTCCTGGCCATTGCGCCCACTGTTTCACTATTCTTGGGCTCGCAGTATCGTCGCTAGACTTATAGCTGCAATAGGTGGCGTGTTGCTGTGCTCGGCACTATGGACCGTTCTGCGTATTAGTACGTTCATGATAATTACTGGGGAGCAGGGCCTGTGGAGCGATTTTGGAGGGTGGCTGTTCGGTTCGATTATGATTTTCAGCTGTTGGGCGGCATTTTATCATGGCGTAAAGTTCTATCAGCTGTCGCAATACGAGCATGAAAATCTACTGTTGGTGGCAGCCGAAAATCGCGAACAGCAATTACGAGCCGCCAAAGCAGAGGCTATTGCCCATGAGGCTCAGTTAAAAATGTTGCGTTATCAGCTCAATCCGCATTTTTTATTTAATACGCTTAATGCCATTGCCTCACTGATGGCCACCAAACAAGTACCTAGAGCTGGTACTATGATTGTGCAGTTGAGTGATTTTTTGCGTTACAGTCTGGACAATGATCCGATTAGGCGAGTCACGTTAAAAGAGGAGCTTAATGCTCTCAAGCTTTATCTCAATATTGAGAAGACTAGATTTGCCGAGCGGTTAGAATTAGAGTTTGAAATTGACCATGCTGCAGAACAGGTACGTATCCCCAGTTTAATACTGCAGCCTCTGGTTGAGAACGCGATTAAATATGCTATCGCTCCCATGGAGGAGGGCGGAAAAATCACTGTGCGGGCACGGTTAGACGGGGGATATATTTGCCTTGAAATGCTTGATACAGGCCCCGGTATAAAGTCGTCAGATGGGTCTGGTAATAGCGTGGGTATTGGGCTGAGAAATACGGTTGATCGGCTATATGAGTTCTATGCCGACAACCATACCTTTAACCTTGAGTCCGCTCCTTCAGGTGGCTTGAAAGTCTATATGCGACTTCCGTTGGAAAAGACGGTTAGATGATTAACTTATGCAGAAATTGAGAACAATAATTGTTGACGATGAGCCTTTGGCGTTGGATTTTTTACGCTCCTGTCTGGCCGAAAGCAATGACATTGAAATTGTTGCAGAATGTTGCAATGGCAGTGCTGCAGTTGCTGCGGCGAATAAGTTGCGCCCAGAATTGTTGTTTTTAGACATTCAGATGCCTGGTATTAATGGTTTTGAGGTAGTTAAAGCCCTTCAGGCTGATTTGATGCCAATGGTGGTCTTCGTGACTGCATTTAACGAGTATGCTGTGGATGCCTTTGATCTCCACGCGGTGGATTACATCCTAAAGCCGCTGGATAAAGAGCGAGTTAATCGTGCCGTGGAGCGTGCGATTGATCGCATTAAAAATGGTCAGGAGCAGAGTTTTAAAACCCCTTTGATTGGCGCCATAGAAAGTATATCGGAGCGGGTGACCAGTCATGTGGCGCAAGCCCCTTTGACGGATGTGCCCTCAGGCATAAAGCGCAAACTCTTGGTGCGTGACTCCGGAGTGGTCAAGGTGATTCCCTTTGATGATATTGACTGGGTCGATGCCGCTGGAGACTATATGTGTGTTCATGCGCTAGGTGAAACCCATATTGTCAGAAGCACATTAACCGAGCTGTTCGCTAAGTTGGACGATAGTTTATTTGTTCGTATTCACCGCTCGACGATCGTCAATATAGCCCGTGTTGTCAGTGTGAGCCCTACGCAGAAGGGCGGCAGTCTGCTGCATCTAGCGGGTGGTGCAGAGCTTAAGGTAAGTAGAAATTACCGCGAAGCTATTCGAAACCTGTTTCAATAATACACATTTGATTAATCCTAATCGCCAGTTATAGGTGCTTTGCCCCGTTTACCGCAGATCTCTAGCAGACTGCCGCATCTTCGCTTCCACTGACCCAAACTCCATGTCACGCTCTGCGGCACACATCACATTAAACTTAAATTTTCGCAATCTTTTCACGTCTAGAGACCATAAATTTTTTTGGTAAGCAGGGTTTCGGGCAGTTCATTTTCTGGGTGATCGGTTGGGATAGGATTTATATAAGATATCAGGAATAACCAGACTATGTCAGTTCATGAAAAACACCCGAGACATCATCCCAGAGCAGTACTAAAAACACTCTCAAGGCTGGTTTTGACTCTCAGTGCCGGTTTAGTGGCGCCAGCTACAATAGCTGATATCAATGGGGGCGTAGAAACCAGAGTGCAAAGCATTTTGCAGGACATGAATCTAGAACAGAAAGTAGGACAGATGATGCAGGGTGAGATCAAGTGGGTATCGCCCTCTGATGTGACTAAATATCATCTTGGTTCTGTGCTCAATGGCGGCGGCTCTTTTCCTGGTGGTAAGAAAAACTCTTCGATCGGTGATTGGGTAGAGCTGGCAGACAAATATTACAAAGCCTCGATAAAATCCAAGGCAGGTATTCCCCTTATCTGGGGCACCGATGCGGTTCATGGCCATAACAATGTGGTTGGGGCAACTCTGTTCCCGCACAATATTGGTCTGGGAGCTGCCAACGATCCGGAATTGATGAAAAAAATTGGTGCCATTACTGCTAAAGAGGTCGCTGCCACTGGTATTGACTGGATCTTTGCGCCAACTGTCGCGGTGGTTAAAGACGATCGCTGGGGGCGTACCTATGAAGGCTACAGTGATGAGCCGCCTATTGTCCGAGCCTATGGTGGCAAGATCGTTGAAGGCATGCAAGGTACAGCAGAGCAACTTCGCACGGATTCATCGAAAGTTATTGCCACGGCTAAGCATTGGATTGGTGATGGCGGTACAGCCCGCGGAACCGATCAGGGCAATACCAGATTAAGTCTTGAAGAGTTACTTGATCAGCACGGGCAGGGATATATTACAGCTCTTGAAGCTGATGTGCAGACTGTAATGGCTTCATTTAATAGTTGGAATGGTGAGAAGTTGCATGGCCACAAGGGGCTGTTAACTGATGTTCTTAAAGACCAGATGGACTTTGATGGTTTTGTGGTCAGTGATTGGAACGGTATAGGTCAGGTCGATGGCTGCACCAACCAGAGCTGTGCCAAGTCGATCAATGCTGGTGTCGATATGATTATGGCACCGGAGGACTGGAAGGCTGTTTACAACAATACGATTACTCAGGTTCGCAGTGGTGAGATTGCCATGTCACGTATCGACGATGCGGTCAGCAGAATCCTGCGGGTTAAATTACGTGCAGGTATGTTTGAAAAACCCGCACCTTCGAAACGCAAAATCACCGCCGACAGCTCTATTATCGGCTCAGCCGATCATCGTGCTGTGGCTCGTGAAGCTGTGAGAAAGTCTCTAATACTGCTGAAAAACAAGAATCAGTTACTGCCGTTAAAACCCAATCAGCATATTTTGGTGACCGGGGACGGCGCGGACAATATTGGTAAGCAAAACGGTGGCTGGACGATTACCTGGCAGGGTACAGAGAATCTCAACAGTGATTTCCCCGGCGCCACATCAATCTTTGGTGGTATTGAGGCGGCCATGGACGATGTTGGTGGCAGCGCTGAGCTTTCTGCAGATGGCAGCTTTAACAAGAAACCTGATGTGGCTGTGGTCGTATTTGGTGAAAACCCCTATGCCGAGGGCTCCGGTGACCGTGATTCATTGCTCTTTAATGATGGTTTGGGAGCAGAACTGAAGCTACTGAAAAAGCTGAAAGCGCAGAATATTCCTGTGGTAGCGGTGCTTCTAACCGGGCGTCCGCTATGGGTAAATGCTGAGCTCAATCAATCAGATGCGTTTGTTGTGGCTTGGTTGCCGGGCTCAGAGGGTGGTGGCGTTGCCGATGTGGTAGTGGCAAATGCCGAGGGTAAGGCTAACTTCGACTTTACTGGCAAACTGGCGTTTGACTGGCCCAGTGCAGAGATCAATGCCCTCAATTCGGGTCTGCCAGTATCTGATTTTTTGATGTTAAGTGGGCAGGGGCTTTCCTATGGCGACAGAGAAATTATACCTGATGGCCTCAATGAAAATTCTCTGATCGACAATAGCGCTCAGGAACGCGTGGTGTTTAGCGGCACGACAAGAGCCCCCTGGAAGGCCTATGTCGGAGATGCCAGTGATTGGCGTAAACTGGTGGGTGGCAAGTCTACTAGTACTGCCTATGGCAACCTTACGGTCACCACCGTTGACGGTGCAGTTCAGGAAGACAGCCGCCATGTGGAGTGGAAATCTGGTCAAGAAAGTCAGTTCTATTGGCAGACAGACAGTTCCGTAAACCTTTCCGGTATTGAAGGTGACAACCCAGCTTTAATGATGACCTTTGCTGTTGATAAACATCCGGAGGGTAAAGTGACAATGCGCATGGACTGTGAGTGGCCCTGTCGGGGAGAGCTTCCTGTAGCCCGCCTGTTCCGCACACAGCCAGAAGGAAAAATGACGAAGTTAGGCATTAGCCTCGAGTGTTTGTCAAAGTTCGGGGTCAATCTCAAGAAAGTGAATTCGGCGATGGTTCTTGTTTCCTCTGAGCCCTTTGCCATTACTTTTAGAGATGTACGGATTATAGGCGACGCACCTAAGTCCCATGTGGTGGCGTGCAATTAGCGTCACTTGCTGCCGATGTCTTAAAAAAAGGGCCTGTACTGGGCCCTTTTTTTGCATGGTATAAATGACTTTGGGTAACTATTAACGGCCAACACAGACTATAAATATTGGTGATACCTATCTGAGTAAGTTTTACGAGCCGATTTGAAAAGAACGGGGTTAATTTCAGTCACCTTAATTCACCGTCATTAATCAGCACAGCACGGTCATTTTCCATGACCTTCATAGATCTTCGTCTGATTGTTGAAACCTCTGGAGGCAGAGTTATTGGTTGCAGTTAAGTAATCTCGGATCACCATCTGGGTTTGGGTTGTGTGGCTCAACTTTCTCTATGACCTTACTATGAAACCCCAAATACGGTATCTGCTGTTATAGAAAATGCTTGCTGATACTGCTAACATCTCGGAACAAAATAATAAAAACAACGTTTTGGGTAGCAGTTATGAAAGCCAGCTTCACAAAAATGTCAGAGAGTACTGCCGAAGACTGGCAGATTATCATGCCAGAGCAGATCGCTTTTTTTAAAAAGCTGCCAGATCGCATTCTTAGCCATATGGAGTTACTGACGGATGACTATGGCGGTTTTGCCATTGATCGCCTGCAGCACTCATTACAGACCGCACACCGAGCCGCAGAAGCCGGTGAAGACGATGAATATATTGTCTGTGCCCTGTTACATGATATTGGTGACACTCTGGGTAGCGCTAATCATGCCGATGTAGGCGCCGCTATCCTGCAACCCTTTGTCTCGGAGGAAAATCACTGGATGATCAAACATCATGCTATCTTCCAAGGCTATAATTTCTTCCACTTTTTAGGCGGCGATCGCAATATGCGCGATCAATACCGTGAAAACCCCAACTTTAAACGCACTGCGCGTTTTATTGCCAAGTACGATGATCCCGCATTCGATCCCAGTATGGCAAAGCTGGACCTGTCGCTTTTCGAGCCCCAGTTACGCCGAGTATTGGCGGCACCTAAGAACAGTATGTACAAAGAGGCCCTAAGCGAGATTTCAGCCTTGAGCGGGAGTTAAGCCTTTTGCTGATGTTAGGTCTAAAGCGATAATAAGGCCGTTGGCGAATAGAAAGCCCTTAGCGAGTAGAAAGTTCTTAGCGAATAGAAAGCCTTTAGCGAAAAGAAAACAGGATAGATAATGACGGAAGGACGTGTAAAAGGAATCTACATAGCGCCTAAAATGGGTGCTAATGTATCAGGCCACCAAAAGGTATCTGTTCGCGCAGGCAAAGGTATTGAAGGAGATCGTTACTTCACCAATACCGGCAAAAACCGCTCCAATTATAAAGGCCAGCCCGACTGGGAAATAACCCTGATCGAGTCTGAAGTGATCGAGGCCTTTAATCATGACACCGGCAATAAATTCCACGAAAGTGATTTTCGTCGCAATCTGGTCACCGAGGGGATTCGTCTCAATGATCTGGTCGGCAAGACCTTCAACATCAATGGCGTTAGCTTCTATGGCGTGCAGCTTTGCGAACCCTGTGCCAGCCTACAGAAACGTTTGGCGGTAAAAATATTACCGGATCTGATAGGTAAAGGCGGTCTGCGAGCACAGATTCGCGGTGTTGGTTTGCTGAATGTTGGGGATGCTATCTCAAACTGAGATAGTTGATTCGAACAACCATTTTATTCTGCAAGGCCAAAAAACTTTATTGCAGTCGCGCTGGTTTCGGCTGCTATAACGTCTTCAGGTTCACTTCTTACGGCACAGAGTCCCGCTAAAACTGAGGTTAAAAAAGCCGGTTCATTACGGCTATTTTTTGGCGTTTTGGGCATATTTCTAGGTGTTAGATAGGGCGCATCGGTTTCAATCATCAAGCGATTAAGAGGAATGTTCGATGCTATTTTTTGTAACTCTAGTCCTCGCCTTTCATCACAGATCCAGCCTGTTATTCCAATATGTAAATTCATATCCAAATAATTAAATAAGGTTTTTTTGTCGCCGGTAAAACAATGGATAACGGCCTCGGTAATATTGTCGCGATAGCTTTTTAATATTTCTATCTGCCGTTGAGCGGCGTCTCGTTCATGTAGAAAAAGCGGCATGCCTAATTCAATTGCCAGCTCAATATGGGCTTCGAAGGAGAGTTGCTGCTCTTTTTCGGTAGATAAATTACGGTTGAAATCTAGGCCAGTTTCGCCAATCGAGACAACGGAGGGATGCTGTGCCAATGTCCGTAACACTGTGGCCGATTCTCGGTTATAACCGCTGGAATCATGAGGGTGTATGCCCGCTGTAGCGTAGAGCATGCCGGGGAATTGATCGGCATACTGATCGCAAATATCTACCACAGTCTGGCTTTCTGCAATGGATGTGCCGGTGAGAATAAGCCGTTCAACGCCAGCTTCCTGGGCCCGTTTAAGCACCGCCTCTCTATCTTTTTCGAAGCGCGAGTTGGAAAGGTTGACGCCAATATCAATAAGCATTTTTAGACTCAGATTTAGGGTTTATTTTTTATAACAATGTTTCACGTTCATGCTGTAGAAGCATAGGTGGCACAAGCCCAAGCTTACGAGAATAGATAACCGAATACATCAAAATATTGCTGACATAACTGCGGGTTTCTTTAAAAGGAATTAATGTCATCCAAATATCAAAAGGCAGTTTGCCTTTGCTGTTAGCGAGCCATCTATTCACTCGGTGAGGGCCTGCATTGTAGGCCGCGCTCGCAAGTATTCGGTTGTTGTCAAAACGTTCCAGCATACTCATATAGTAGGTAGCCCCTATGGGTACATTGGTAGAGGCATCATGAAGCTGCTTTTTATTGCGATAGGGTATTTTATATTTTCTGGCGGTGGACTTAGCCGTGGCTGGCATCACCTGAATAAGTCCCATAGCACCGGCTGAAGACGTGGCTCTGGTATTAAACGCGCTCTCTTGCCGCGCCAGTGCAAACAACACATAGTTTGGTATATCAGTGTTTTTAGCTGCGCTGTTGATTTCTTTTTCGTAAGCCAGTGGGAAACGTATCTCAACATCGTCCCAGTATTTTACGGTACCCAAACTGGCGATTGCCTTGCTGTGCCAATGCCACTGGCTGGCGAGTACGGCTGCCCCAAGCCAGTCGGAGTGGTCGAAATTCTGTGAGGCGGATGACCACTCGCGGTTGGCATTAATGCCGTCGCCATGAAATAGCAGTTCTCGCGCACGCTGCATGGCCGGGTTGGCTGCGAGCTGATTAATGCGCTCTTCATCAATGGGTACGGGGTTGTGGTTGATGCTGTAATCCTGGTCGAGCTTTTCGCTGGCGAGAAAGCCGAAGAAATCTCGCTCTTTGGCGAGGCTTCTGGTCAGGGTTTCAATGTGAGGATTTAAGGTGCTCGCAGGGTCGCTCTCCATGCTGCGAATTGTCCAGTAGCGCCAGGTGGTTTGCTCTTGGTTTTCTTTGGGCAGCCGTGCCAACCATTTTTGAACAGTTGGCCAGTCAAGATCTCTCAG
>DDDD01000035.1 GCA_002335945.1 Porticoccaceae bacterium UBA1989 | reverse complement strand
CTTAGAGTCCAAAAGGGCGATAAGCGAGCATTTGATTTGTTGGTGCTCAAATATCAATACAAGGTACATGCAATAGTGGGGCGGTTTATTCGCGATAGCCATGAGGTGAGTGATGTCACCCAGGAAGCGTTTATTAAAGCCTATCGTGCACTGCCGCGATTTCGTGGCGACAGCCAGTTTTATACCTGGCTCTATAGAATTGCCGTGAATACGGCCAAAAATTATCTGGTAGCTCGCAGCAGAAGGCCACCTCTATCTGATGTGGATCTGGCTGATGCCGAGTACTATTCTGGTAGTGACCGCTTGAAAGACGTGGGTACGCCGGAGAATCAGCTGTTTCGTGATGAGCTTGAGGCAGTGATTAATACCGCTATTGAAGAATTACCTGAAGACCTGCGCACCGCGGTGACATTGCGAGAATATGAAGGTCTTAGTTATGAGGATATCGCGGCGGTGATGAATTGCCCCGTGGGTACGGTAAGGTCGCGAATTTTCCGCGGCCGAGAGTCAATAGACAGTCGAGTTTTGCAATTAATGGACGGTAGTTAAGAGATTGGTGAACCTTTTGAAAAAGCACCGGTCATACCCCACAGAAGTTTTTAGCAATACAACTTATTAATAGGATTGAGGAAAATAAATGAGCGACCACGAAGAGCGTTTAGCCGAGTCCCTTTCTGCACTAATGGACGGAGAGAGCACGGAGCTTGAAACCCATCGAATCCTCAAGGAAGTAGGTACTGAGTCTGGCGTTAAGGATAGCGTACTAAGCAAATGGCAGCGCTACCATATGGCGTCTTCAGTAATGTCTGGAGACCCTGTTGCCAATATAGATTTCTCAGCAGCTATTTCGGCTGCCATCGATGAGGAAGAGACTCATCGCATTAACCCCATTCAAAGATTCGCAGGTTCTGCAGGGCGCTTCGCTATTGCAGCCTCTGTTGCCATGGTGGCAGTTCTGGGCATGCAGCAGTTTAATACTGTGGCGCCTAGCAGCTCAGACGCGGTTCAGTTTGCCGAAGTAGCGGTTGATGCGGCACAGCAAAATAACGGTCCAGCTATTCAGTTCCCCTCTGGTTTTCAGCCTAATATTCAGGCTCGCACCGTGAGTGCTGGCGGCAATAACCGAGTTTCGCAACAGCCTGTGATGCCAGCAATACAGGTTAGGCCTGTGCTGAATCAGCAGTACTCAGAGCAAGAGCTTCGCGCCTATCTTAATGATATTATGCTTAAGCACAGTAGCCATGCAGCGTTAAACAGCAATCAGGGTATGTTGCCGTTTGCTCGGGTTACCAAAAGTGAAGAAGCTGCTTCTTTTGCGGAAGGCTCCTATGCAGAAGGCTCTAGCGATGACTGAGTTTCAACACCACAGATTCCAAACAGGATAAACCATCAAGATGTTGGTTAAATGGTTAAAAAATATAAAACTGGCGGCTCTTATAGCCGCCGTTTTTGTGCATGGGCCTTTATTTGCTGAACCCATGGATTCCGCTCAAGACCTTATGGCCCGTATGGCCAAAGCCTCTAAAGAGTTAAGCTACAAAGGTCTATTTACCTACGAATTTCGCGGTAATCTAACCAGCGTTAAAGTGGTTCACATCGTGCGTGACGGGCAAACCTATGAGCGCATAGTGCACATGGATGGCCCCGAGCGAGAGATTGTTCGGCGCGGTGATGACATGGACTGCATGCGTGCCTCTGACATGCTGCTGCGCGGCAACGTTCTTAAAATTAACGACGACAGTTACTCTCACCTACAAGACTTTTACAGTTTTTATATTCGCGGCGACGCGCGTATAGCTGGGCGAGCAGTCTCTGTGGTGAATGTTATTCCCAAAGATAAGTTCCGCTATGGCTATATTGTTGCCATCGACAAAGAAACCGGTCTGATGCTGCAATCGATACTGATCAATAGCCAGGGTAAACCTATGGAGCGGTTCCAGTTTGTGGATGTTTCCATTGGTGCTGATCTCGATAATGTTGAGTTTACCTCGGAGCTATCGGCTTCCGATGATATTGATGTGGATCAGTCTGACTGTTTGAAAGCTAATCAACCGGTCAACGTTTCCAGCTCACAATGGGTGCCCAAGTGGTTGCCACCAGGTTTTGTGTTGTCTTCCTATCAGCCAGTGGATGCCGAGGGTCAAGAGTCTCTGATGTACACCGATGGCCTGGCTGTGTTCTCTGTGTTTATTGATTCTGCAGAAAAAAGCCGCCGTCTACCGCCAGTGGATGCCAATCTGGGTGCCACCGTTGCGGTACTAACCAAGACGAGCCTCAATAATCAGCAATACGCTATCTGCGTGGTAGGCGAGATACCACGCAGTACGGCGAGTCAGATTGCCAATGCTATTTCGCCGCTATTGGCATCGCCAAGTCCCTAAAGTGCAGAGCAAGCAATGATTTTGGAAACTGGAGTCGTAGTCGCCGTAGAATCAGATAGTCTCTGGGTAGAGACTATTCAGCGCTCTACCTGCGAGGCCTGTTCCGCTCAAAAGGGCTGTGGTCAGCGTGTTCTTTCCAAGCTAACGGGCAAGACTAATCTCATTCGCGTCTTGATTAACAGTCAATCACCCAAAGACGTCTCTACCGGCCAGTCTGTCACTATTGGTATCCCTGAGGACGTCATCGTCAGCGGCTCAATGCTGGTGTATATGCTACCCATCATGGCTGCCGTTATTGGCGCCTGGATAGCCGGACCCGAGAGTGATGCTGTAGGTATTCTCGGTGCGGCTTGCGGTCTGCTGCTTGGTGGCCTAATAGTTAACCTGCGAAGTAAGAAAACACGGAACGATTTACGCCTTAACCCTGTCTTACTTGAAGACCCTAGCGAAAAGCAGGTTTTAGACTTCCCCTAAAGATTGATTCTAGAGTCGCCTTCGCTTTTATTATTTATATTGGAGAGTGCTTTGTGCTGAAGAGATTCATTGTTGTTAGTACGTTTTTTCTCGTTTTTCTTTCATCCGCCCAGGCCCAGTTACCTGATTTTACCCGTCTTGTTGAAGATGTTTCCCCCGCTGTTGTAAAGATCAATACAATCAGTAAGGGCCGTAAGCAGCAGGCTCAGCAGATTCCTCAGGGTCAAATTCCCGAAGCATTTCGCGACTTTTTTGAACAGCGCCAGAAACAGCAAAAGCCCCGTCCGGCAAGATCTATGGGTTCAGGTTTTGTTATTTCCGATGATGGTTATATTTTGACCAACCACCATGTGGTGGACAATGCCGATGAAATTCAGGTGCTGTTTGCCGACCGTCAGGAGTATATGGCCACTGTCGTGGGCACTGATCGGCGGTCAGACTTAGCCTTACTGAAAATCGAAGCCAGCAATCTACCCAGCCTTGAATTTGCTACCCCAGATGCCCTTAAGGTGGGTGCCTGGGTGCTTGCCATTGGCTCACCGTTTGGTCTGGATTACTCTGTGACTGCAGGTATTGTCAGTGCCATAGGGCGCAGCCTTCCCACCACGAAGGGCGAAAACTATGTGCCCTTTATTCAGACTGATGTATCCATTAATCCTGGCAATTCCGGTGGCCCGCTGTTTAATCTCGAAGGCCAGGTGGTGGGTATTAATTCGCAAATTTATTCTCGTTCAGGGGGCTCTATTGGCCTTTCTTTCGCGATTCCCGCCAGTGTGGCAGTGGGGGTGATAGAGCAACTTAAAGATCATGGCAAGGTTCAGCGCGGCTGGCTTGGCGTGGCCATTCAGGATGTCGACAAGAATCTTGCCGAGTCTCTGCAGCTCGGTGCGTCTCAGGGCGCGCTGATCAATGCCGTGGAGCCTGAGAGCCCGGCAGATAAGGGCGGTATTAAGCCTGGCGATGTTATTGTGCGTTTTAATGGCCAGACCATTGTTGATTCTGGAGACCTGCCCCATGTGGTTGGTATTATGACCCCAGGTGATTCGGCCAAGGTGATTGTGTATCGGGAAGGTAAGCGCAAAACACTGACCATGAAAGTTGGCTCGCTCGATGCGGACAGGGACAGTGTTGCGAGCAGTGCAGACGGCACTGATCGACTGGGGTTAATAGTTGAGGCTTTAGATGATCAGGAGCGTCGGGCCCTGCGTCTGCGCGGTGGTGTTTTGGTTACCCAGATATCACCGGATTCTGCTGGGGCTGAATCAATGTTACAGCCGGGGGATATTATTGTGCAGCTGGGCTACAGCCGCATCGACGATATCGAGGAGTACGTTCAGGTGATCGCCGAGCTGCCTAAAAACACGCCGGTGGCGATTCGTTTTTACCGTCAGGGGCAGGCAATTTTTCGCACCATTGAAATTAACGAGTAAGCGTTTCCTATTATTACTGCTGTTCCCACAGATGACGTTGTGTAACCGCTTGAATTTATAGGTTGATAATCAAGCGGTTAATAGCGTCTGGCCTACAAATAGGCTAGAATCCGCACGCAAATTTTAACGGCAGTACAAACACTTTGTCCGATCTCAGTCATATAAGAAATTTCTCAATTATCGCCCACATTGACCATGGGAAATCGACCATTGCGGATCGATTTATCCAGCACTGTGGTGGCCTTGCTGCCCGTGAAATGGCGGCCCAGGTCTTGGATTCTATGGATATCGAGCGCGAGCGCGGTATTACTATCAAGTCCCAGAGTGTGACATTGCCGTTTACCGCCCAAGACGGTAAAACCTATCAGCTAAACTTTATTGATACCCCAGGCCATGTTGACTTCACCTATGAAGTGTCGCGATCACTGGCAGCCTGTGAGGGTGCGCTACTGATTGTAGATGCTGCTCAGGGCGTAGAGGCGCAATCGGTCGCTAACTGCTATACCGCCATTGCTCAGGGCCTTGAAGTGATTCCGGTACTGAACAAGATGGATCTGCCTCAGGCTGAGCCTGAGAAAGTGATTAACGAAATTGAAAATATTATTGGCATTGAGGCTACCGATGCGGTGCGCTGCAGTGCTAAAACTGGCGAGGGGATCACCGATATCCTCGAAGAGCTGGTTAAGTTGGTACCGCCACCTGTGGGCGATGTAGACGCTCCCTTACAGGCATTGATTATTGACTCCTGGTTCGACAACTACCTAGGTGTTGTTTCCCTAGTGCGTGTGATGCAGGGGACGCTCTCGGTAAAAAATAAGATTGTCGCCAAATCGATTGGCAAGCCCCATGTGGTTGACAGCGTGGGTGTCTTTACGCCGAAGCGCAGAGAGACAGGCGTACTGCGCGCTGGTGAAGTGGGCTTCATGGTTGCCGGCATAAAAGATATTCTCGGTGCGCCAGTGGGGGATACATTAACCCACCACAGCACTTCCGAGGTTGATGCGTTACCCGGGTTTCAGCGTATTAAACCCCAGGTCTATGCGGGTATGTTCCCGGTTGATTCCGATGACTTTGAAGAGTTTCGCGAAGCCCTATCCAAGCTGGCTGTCAATGATGCTTCCCTGTTTTATGAACCCGAGAGTTCCGATGCCCTTGGTTTTGGTTTCCGCTGTGGATTCCTTGGCATGCTGCATATGGAAATTATTCAGGAGCGCCTCGAGCGGGAATACGATCTAGATTTGATTACCACAGCCCCAACCGTGGTTTACGAAATTATTACCTCGAAGGGCGAGACGCTGTATATGTCTAACCCCTCAGATCTGCCAGATCCCAGCCAGATCGACGAGATGCGCGAGCCAATCTGCGAAGCCAATATTTTGGTGCCCAAAGATTATGTGGGCAATGTAATTTCACTCTGTGTTGAAAAACGCGGTGTGCAAAAAGATATGCAGTTTATTGGTGGTCAGGTATCCATTCGCTATGAACTGCCCATGAGTGAAGTGGTCATGGACTTCTTTGATCGCCTTAAGTCGGTTAGCCGCGGGTTTGCCTCGCTGGATTACAGCTTTGTGCGCTTTGAAGCGGCTGCGCTGGTCAAGCTCGATATTTTGATTAACGGCGATCGCGTCGATGCACTGGCGGCGATTATTCACCGCGATCACGCGATACAAAAGGGCCGCAATCTCGCCGATAAGATGAAAGAGCTTATCCCCCGCCAGATGTTCGATGTGGCTATTCAAGCGGCTATTGGGGGCAGTGTTATCGCCCGTACCACCGTGAAGGCGTTACGTAAAAATGTAACAGCCAAGTGCTATGGCGGCGATACGTCCCGTAAAAAGAAATTATTGGAAAAACAAAAAGCCGGTAAAAAGCGTATGAAGCAGGTGGGTAATGTTGAGATACCCCAGGATGCGTTCTTGGCGGTACTTCGCACTTAATGGTCAACACCAATGGAGGTAGATCCTAATGGATCTCAATTTCGAACTGATTCTTACCATTATATTTTTGTTGGCAGGCGCTTTTTGGTTGCTGAATAAATTTGTTATTAAGCAGGAAGAGGGTCTAATTGAATTTGCGGGCTCTTTGGCGCCAGTGTTGGGACTCGTTTTAGTGCTGCGTTCATTTATGATCGAACCTTTTCAAATTCCCTCGCAATCCATGGTACCTACCTTGCAGGTGGGGGATTTTATTCTGGTAAGTAAATGGACCTATGGTATTCGTCTACCGGTATTGCGCACCAAAATTATTGATGTAGGTTCACCGGAGCGCGGTGATGTAATGGTATTTTTTCCACCTCATGAAGAGCGTTACTTTATTAAACGCGTAGTGGGTCTTCCCGGAGATAAAATTCATGTGCTCAATGGCATTGTGTTTATCAATGGCGACAAGATGGAGCAGGACGCCTCGGCTGAAGAACCTAACTCAGCCCGCTCTGTGGTGATGACTGAGAATCTGGGTGGTGTTGAACATATGATGCAAAAGCGCATCTCGCCCACTCGCCTCAGCCAGAACTTCTCGGCCGTGGTGCCAGAAGGGCATTACTTTATGATGGGCGATAACCGTGATAACTCGAGCGATAGCCGTGTCTGGGGCCCTGTGCCGGAAGACCGCATTGTAGGTAAGGCCTTTGCTCGATGGATGTTTTGGGATAAATTTTTAAGTCTGCCTAGTTTTGATCGGGCGGGCAAAATCCAGTAAGGTAATCAAGTAAAAAAGCTTTGCAGGTTTTCATGAAGAAAAATCGATAACAGGGAGTTTGTTATGAGAGCAAATAAGCAACGTGGGGCAACATTAACCTCGACCATTATTACTGTTTTTATCGCCGGATTTTTTTTAACGCTGGTGTTTAAATTAGGCCCCCATTATTTGGATAATCGAATAATCGCGGGTGCAATACAGCAGGTCGGCCAGTCAGATTTGGACGATGAAACCATTCCAGATATCAGGCGCAAAGTATCAGATTTTTTTACCATTAATAATATTCGTGATGTGCCTGCCAATCAGGTGGTTATTACTCGAGATAGAGACGGTGTCCGGATAAGTCTGGACTACGAAAAACGCATTGAAATGTTCAGTAATGTTGATGTTGTGCTTAAATTTAATAATCACTACGATACCGCTGAACCCCATGATTAATCAGAGGATTGTTAGTGAGCAATGTTCAACAGCTCCAAAAGCGTCTTAACTACAGCTTTAGTGATGAAAAAATTCTAACGCTGGCCCTGTCTCACCGCAGTTACGGCAGCAACAATAACGAACGTCTTGAATTCCTTGGAGACTCTATCCTTGGACTCACCATCACCGACATACTCTACCGTGACTTCCCCAAGGCCCGTGAAGGCGAGCTGAGCCGCATGCGTTCACATATAGTGAGAGCAGAATCATTGGCTGTGGTCGCCAAAAAATTAGAGCTGGGTTCTGAGCTATTGCTTGGGCCCGGTGAAATGAAAAGTGGTGGTCATCGCCGCGACTCTATTTTGGGTGATACAGTGGAGGCACTGATCGGTGCTGTGTACTTAGATAGTGGGATGGATGCAGCTCGTGACTGTATTGTGCTCTGGTTTAAAGACTTGCTGGCCGAGGCATTAGAAGTACAGCCCATCAAGGATCCCAAGACCAGTTTGCAGGAATGGTTACAGCAGCGCGGCAAACCGGTCCCTGAATATAAACTAGTCACTACAGGCGGCGAAGCCCATAGTAGGCTGTTCACCGTGAGCTGTAAGATTGCCGCCGTAGAAAAAGAAATGAGTGCCACTGCCAGTAGCCGCCGCAAGGCAGAGCAAATGGTAGCGGAGCAATTAATTACTGAATTGGAGTTGTCCTCTTGACCGAACCTCGCTGCGGCTATGTCGCCATTGTTGGCCGCCCAAATGTGGGTAAATCCACATTGCTTAATCATATTCTCGGCCAAAAGCTGTGCATTACCTCGCGCAAGCCTCAGACTACCAGGCATACGTTGCTGGGCATTAAGACCGATGATGACCTGCAGATGATTTTCGTGGACACCCCAGGTATCCACACCAATCAAGAGCGAGCAATTAACCGTGTAATGAACCGCTCCGCCGCCTCGGTCATTTCCGATGTCGATGTACTTATATTCGTGGTGGATCGTTTTGAATGGAGTGAGGCTGATGAATATGTCGCCAAGTATCTTTCTAATAGCAAAGTGCCAGTGATTGTTGCGGTTAACAAAGTCGATATGATCGAGGATAAAGAGGCTCTGTTGCCCCATCTTAAGTTTTTAGAAACCAAGGTAAATGCCGCTGACTTTATTCCGCTTTCGGCTTTGAAGAACACTAATCTAGATCAGCTACAAGACAAGATTAGAGCTTACATGCCAGAGCGTATACATGTGTTCCCTGAAGACCAAATTACGGATCGCAGCGAACGCTTTTTGGCCGCAGAAATTGTTCGTGAAAAAATTATGCGCCAGTTGGGAGCGGAAGTTCCCTATCAGGTCACTGTAGAGATTGAAGAATTCCGCGCTGAAAAGAAAGTTACCCATATCAGTGCGTTAATTCTGGTTGAGCGGGATGGTCAGAAGAAGATAATTATCGGCACCAATGGCGATCGCATTAAAAAGATTGGCGAACAGGCCCGTGCAGATATCGAGAGCTTACTGGATTGCAAAGTAATGCTTAGAACCTGGGTCAAGGTTCGCAGTGGCTGGTCAGATGACGAGCGTGCACTGCGCAGCCTTGGCTACATGGACGACTGATCAGCGGTGAGGGTCGACGCTGAAGCAGGCTTTTTGCTGCACGCCACGCCCTACCGGGAAACCAGCCTGCTGGTAGACCTTTTTAGTCAAAACCATGGCCGCATACGCTGCGTGGCCAAGGGTTTTCGCAAACCCAACAAGCGTGGCATCAGCCGCGTTATCTTCCCCTATACTGAGCATCAATTTAGCTGGCAGGGGCGGGGCGAATTAAAAACTCTTACCAGCGCAGATGCTATTCAGGCCCATACCTTTTTGCAGCAGGAATGTTTGTTCACTGGCCTCTATGTCAATGAGCTATTCTATCGCCTACTCCATGAACATGATCCCCATGAACACCTCTATCAAAAGTATGCCGAATTTATGGCGCAGCTGGCAGGCACCGGTCCCGATGAGCTAATGCTGCGGCAGTTAGAAATGACATTGCTAGATGAGTTGGGTTATGGCCTAGTATTGGACTGTGAGGCGAAGAATGGCACAGCGTTATTACCGGACAAACTTTATCAGTATGTTCCCGAGCAGGGACTTATAGAGGCTGTAAACCAGCGCAAGGAGCAGCCTGGATCCTATCGAGGTGCAGATATTATGGCCCTCAACCAGGGTGATTTTAGTCAGCGTTCAGTAATGAAAACTGCCAAGCAACTTTTACGTAGTCTGATAAACTTTTATCTCGGCGGCAGGCAACTGCACAGTCGTGAACTTTATCGACAGCATCTGATGTCGGTAGCGCCTAAACAGGAGCCGAGCAGCTAATGATCATGGGAATTGGAACAGACATCGTCGAGATTGAGCGCATCACTAAAATACTTATGCGGCCGGGCGATAAATTCATGCAGCGCGTTTTAACCCCTGCTGAGCAAGCTGAATTTCTCCGCTTGAATCATAGTGCAGCCTTTCTAGCCAAGCGATTCGCCGCCAAAGAAGCCGTGGCCAAAGCATTGGGCACGGGTATTGGTCATGGAGTTAGCTTTCAAGATATGAATGTTGTTAATGACGATAGAGGTGCGCCAGCGGTTGAACTATCTGCCGGTGCTGCTGAAGTAATGAAAAACCGTGGGGCAACCCAGATGTTACTCAGTATTGCCGACGAGCGTCATTACGCCGTTGCCTATGCCATTGTTTGTTAATTTTTCCTTCTTTATAAAAAATGAATGTAAAAGCACTTAGATAAAAAAGTTATTTGATATAGCCGAGTCAAAGAGGCGTTGAAACGAGGCTTAAGGCACAATAACCTCCTTGATTTACAAGCGATAAAAGGCCCCAGTATGGATTATCCAACAATTGATCAGTGCATTGGCAATACACGCCTCGTGCGTTTACAGCGCATGCCTGGCAATACCAGCAATACCATTTTGGGTAAGCTCGAGGGTGATAATCCAGCGGGCAGCGTTAAAGATCGCCCAGCGCTAAGCATGATCTCCAAAGCCGAGGCGCGGGGCGATATTAAACCCGGTGACCGCCTTATCGAAGCCACCAGCGGCAATACCGGAATCGCTCTGGCAATGGTCGCCGCTATGAAAGGCTATAAAATGACATTAATCATGCCTGACAATGCCACAGATGAGCGCAAATGGGCTATGACAGCCTATGGTGCCGAACTTATCGAAGTCAGTCAGAGCGACGGTATGGAAGGAGCTCGGGACCTGGCGCAAAAAATGCAGCAGCAGGGCCAGGGCACTGTGCTGGATCAGTTTAATAATCCGGATAATCCACTGTCCCATTTTGAAGGTACGGGCCCCGAAATCTGGCGCGATACCCAGGGTACAGTCACCCATTTTGTGAGCTCCATGGGTACCACTGGCACTATTATGGGAACCTCAGCTTTTTTAAAAACCCAGAATCCAAATATTCAAATTGTCGGCCTGCAACCAGAAGATGGCGCATCGATTCCTGGAATTCGCCGCTGGCCTGCAGCCTATATGCCGGGAATTTTTGATGCTGCCAAGGTGGATCAACTTATGGATATCTCTCAGGTGGATGCAGAGAATGCTATGCGCCGTTTAGCGCGAGAAGAGGGCATATTCTGTGGTGTTTCCGCCGGCGGCTCTGTAGCCGCAGCACTCAAGCTTAGTGAGCAGGTTGAAAATGCCACCATTGTTGCGGTGATCTGTGATCGTGGCGATCGGTATCTATCCTCAGGTATTTATAGCTAATGAGCAATTACAGTATTGACGACCTGCGCTATTTGATGTCACGCCTGCGTGATGCGCAAACCGGCTGTCCCTGGGATATCAAGCAAAGCTACAAGACTATTGCCCCCCACACGGTAGAAGAAGTCTACGAGGTGATCGACGCTATTGAGCGCGGTGATCTTGAACATCTCAGTGAGGAGCTCGGAGATTTACTCTTTCAAATTATTTTTTATACCCAGCTGGGCGCCGAAGATGGGCTGTTCGACTGGGATAAAGTGGTTAACGGCATCACCGACAAGTTGGTTAGGCGGCATCCCCATGTATTTCCCGATGGCACATTGCAGTCAGTGCGATCTGCTGATGCGGTATTTGATACCAAGGCAATAAATAAGAAGTGGGAGGCGATTAAACAGCAGGAACGAGTAGATAAAGGCGAGGGTGGAGCGCTTGCAGATATTCCCATGGCACTGCCATCCTTGAGTCGGGCCTATAAATTACAAAAACGCGCTGCCTCGGTTGGTTTTGACTGGACCGACCTCAAGGATGTGTTAGCAAAAGTAAAAGAAGAGATCGCCGAGCTAGAAGTAGAAATAGCTAAGGGCGATAGTTTGGCGATGGAAGACGAAATGGGTGATCTGCTGTTTAGCTGTGTCAACCTTGCCCGGCACCTGTCGATAGATCCTGAAAAGGCCATGCGCCTTTCAAGTAATAAGTTTAAGCGCCGTTTCGAGGCCATGGAGTTACTGGCAGCGGGTGAAGCATTCTCTACCATGACAGCGGCTGAGATGGAGTTGCTATGGTCGCGAGTAAAGGCTCAGGAATAAGGCCGGTGTTTAAGGGCATCCAATAAGGCCCCCGAATAACTTTATCAAATGATAGCTATACGTTTAACGGCCCTAGGCTTAGCCTTGCTAGGCTTGTCTGGTATTTCCAAAACCTGTATGGTGACCGGCCATTTTAGGGTTGGTGGTTACAGGGGTTTGTATCAGAATTCCCCGTTAACCTGCCATCAACTCCCACAATGAATTTATTGAAGGAATAGGTTTAATGAGACTAATTTTACTAGGACCCCCTGGTGCAGGCAAAGGCACTCAGGCGCAATTTATTACCCAAAAATATGCTGTACCGCAGATCTCTACGGGCGATATGTTGCGTGCCGCAGTCAAAGCTGGCAGTGAATTAGGCTTGCAGGTTAAAGGTGTTATGGACTCTGGCGGTTTGGTATCTGACGATTTAATTATTGCGTTGGTAAAAGAGCGTATTCAGCAGTCAGATTGCGACAATGGGTTTTTATTCGATGGTTTTCCTCGCACTATTCCTCAGGCAGAAGCCTTAGTTGATGCCGGCATTGATATTGAATTTGTTATTGAAATCTCTGTCGCTGACGAAGAAATTGTCTCTCGCCTAAGTGGGCGTCGTGTTCATGAAGGTTCTGGGCGCATATATCATGTGCAACATAATCCGCCAAAAGTTGCCGGCCTTGACGACGACACGGGTGAGGCTTTAGTGCAGCGTGTTGATGATCAAGAAACGACAGTACGCAACCGTTTAAATGTTTATCATGAGCAAACTATGCCATTGGTAAAGTTTTATACCGATCTTTCAACGTCAGGAAAAACAGCGCCTGTGTTTGCGTCGATTGATGGTTTAGGTCAACTAAATGATGTGCAATCGCGAATAGTTGCTGCACTCGGCGAGTAAGTTTCTCTTTTTAAATTTTGTTATTCCTTAACAAAAAACTTAAAAAATCAAAAAATTACCCCTAAAAGCGCGTTAAAAGCACTTTTTTAGGGGTTATTGCGTCTAAAAGGTTGCTAAAGTAATTGGCTGGCGATTAAAATTCTCACCTGAATAGATAGCTAAATTAATTTCATTTCTTTAAGCCCTAAAATTAGCGAGTCCACGGAGAGTTAATGTGAAAAAACCAGCCAAGAAAAAAGTTGCATCTAAAGCACCAGCCAAAAAAGTTGTTAAAATCACTGCAGCACAAAAAGCGGGCGTAAAAGTCACGGCAGCACAAGCTAAGCTGACTACCCAGGCTACAAAGTTAGCTGCGACTCGCACAAAGATNNTGATTGCTGCTCGTAAAGATTTCAAAACCACTAACGCCAGATTCAAGACTATGCAGAATGATGTAAAGGCAGCGAAGAGCGTTTTACGTTTAGCGCAGGTTGCTGATTCTCTAGCCGCTGCAGAAGCGACTGCTAAAGCCGGTCTGGTAGATTTAGAAAATAAGCTGCAAGCGAAAGTAACCTCTGATCTAGCGGCTGCTGTTAAGAAGTTTGAGCAGCGATGGACTAAGGTTCGCGCTGCCAAGAATGCCAAGAAAGTTAAGGCTGCTGCCAAGAAGCTAGCCGCTAAAATTAAAGCTGCTGAGAAAAAAGCAGCGGCTAAAGCGAAAGCGGAAGCCGCTAAAGCAAATGCAAAGCCTAAAGCTAAAAAAAAGGCTAAGAAGAAAGTTGTAGCTAAAGTTGCTAAAGCGCCTGCTGCTAAGAAGCCNNTAAAAAAGCTGCTAAAAAAGTTGTTAAGAAAGCCGTTGCCAAAAAAGCAGTTAAAAAAGTAGCCCCTAAGAAATCAGTTGCTAAGAAAGTTGTTGCCAAAAAGGCATCCGCTAAGAAAGCAGCCGCTAAAAAGACTCCAGTAGCAAAATCCTGATAGTCTAATTAGTTCTAGACCTGTAAAATCCCTCACCTTCTGGTGGGGGATTTTTTTTGCCCATCAATTATTGAGATCTTTTGTTAGGGCGGTAAGTAGGCCTTTAATTAGAACTTCTCCCTGAATGAGAATCACAATGACGTCAATGTTAGCAATAGAGACCTCCACGCCCGCCTGTTCGGTGGCTCTGAGTGTGGGCGATGCTGTGATTTCACGTTATTGCGAAGAGCCGCGCTCCCATACCCGGCTTGTGATGTCGATGATTGATGAAGTGCTTGGTGAGGCGGGCATAAAACCCAACCAGCTGGATGCTCTGGCTGTGACATTGGGTCCAGGGTCATTTACCGGCTTGCGAATTGGTTTTGCTACTGTTCAGGGGCTAGCGTTCGGGCTGGATCTGCCTGTCGTGGCACTGTCTACTTTGAAGGTAATGGCACAAACTGCTGCACGCAAGCAGGGGCTAGAAAAGGGCGCGATAATTATGCCTATTCTCGATGCGCGTATGAGTGAGTTTAACTGTGGCTGTTACCGATTAGAATCCAGCGGTGAGTTTAGTGCTCTGTTCCAAGATCAGCTAGTGAGTGCCGAGCAGGCCCTTGAACTTATCCGACAGTATCAACCTAGTGCACTGGTGGGTGAAGATGGGCAGCTTGGGGCCGAAGGCTTTATCGATCTGTATCCAGATGCAGCCGATCTATTGAAGCTTGCTGAACTAAGATTTTCTCAGGGATTGGCACAGCCGATTGATAGCATCGAGCTAGTCTATTTGCGGGGCACCGATGCCTGGCAAAAACGTAAACGTATAAGAGCAATTTAAGATATGGATATTTTACAGGCTATTTGGTTGGCAGTGATTCAAGGCTTAACCGAATTTCTTCCCGTCTCCAGTTCTGCCCATCTTATTTTGCCGTCTCAGGTTCTCGGCTGGCCGGATCAGGGACTAGCCTTTGATGTTGCCGTGCATGTAGGTTCATTTGTTGCGGTGGTTATTTATTTCCGCCGCGAAATACAGCAGCTGGTCACAGCCTGGGTTAAGAGTTTAGGCGGGCCGCAAACACCAGAGAGCCACCTTGCCTGGTATATTATTATTGCCACTGTTCCTGCGAGCATAACCGGTCTTATTTTTGGTGGATTTATTGAAGTACACCTTCGCTCCATGGCGGTTATAGCGGCAACGACTATTTTGTTTGGCTTGCTACTGGGTTGGGCTGACTATCGCTATCGGGGCAGTAAAACTATTGACCAGCTAACCTGGAAAACAGCCTTAGTAGTGGGCGCCGCTCAGGCATTGGCGCTTATTCCCGGAACGTCCAGATCAGGCATTACGATGACCGCAGCGCTGATGCTCGGATTTGATCGAATTTCTGCGGCACGTTTTTCTTTCTTACTATCCATTCCGATTATTGCCCTTAGTGGCGGTTACAAGGGATTGGAATTGTTGGGGCAGGCCTCAGTTCCCTGGTTTGAAATTATGATTGGCACTGTGTTATCTGCGCTAACTGCCTATCTCTGCATCCATAGTTTTATGCGTTTTGTCGAGAGGGTGGGTATGTTGCCCTTTGTTATTTATCGTTTGCTGTTGGGCGCTGTATTAATTTATCTACTACTAGAATAAGGACGTTTCAGTATGGCAAAGAAAGTCGCGTTTTTGGGTCTTGGGGTAATGGGTTATCCCATGGCGGGATGGCTGAGGCGTAACGAGTATCTGGTAACCGTTTATAATCGTACCACCGCTGTTGCAGAACGTTGGTGTGAGCAATATAGCGGTGACATGGCTACGACTGCCCGCGCCGCAGTGCAGGATGCCGATATTGTTTTTCTCTGTGTGGGTAATGATCAGGATGTCCAAGAGGTTGTGTTGGGAGAGCAGGGTATACTCGAGGCCATGAAGCCTGGGGCAATTCTGGTCGATCACACCACTACCTCTGCCGACCTAGCGAAGCATATAGCCGCTGCAGCCAATACTAAAGGCATTGGCTTTGTCGATGCCCCAGTGTCTGGGGGTCAGCAGGGAGCAGAGAAGGGTCAGCTCACCGTAATGTGCGGTGGCAGCGAACCGGATTTTGCCCAAGTAGAATCCTCCATTACTAGCTTTGCCAAGGCAGTGCAGTTGATGGGCCCGGTTGGTAGTGGCCAGCTCTGTAAGATGGTCAATCAAATATGTATTGCTGGCCTGGTGCAGGGTTTGGCGGAAGGCCTTAACTTTGCCGAGAACGCGGGTTTGGATGCTCGGCAGGTT
>DDDD01000085.1 GCA_002335945.1 Porticoccaceae bacterium UBA1989 | reverse complement strand
CGTCGCGCCACTGCGCCATCTAGGCCGCCATGAGGCACCCCAAAAAGCATTACCGCTGCAATGGCGGCTAGATCCCAGCTAGTCATGGCGACTAAAGAGCTGGGTCACAGCTGCCTCTATAAAGGCCCATTTGGGCATGGCCATAATGACTTTTGCCCATTCCATAACGCCAGCACTGCCGAGCATAAACCGCGCAAATTGTTCAGCATTTAGCGCCTTACCCGTCCCCATAAATAAACCCACGCCACGATCTGGTTGGCTATTAAGAGCCCGATTAAATACCTTATCCATAAAGATTAGGCGTCTCGAAAAGGCTGCAGGTACCTCGCGCTTACCGGTATTTATGACCTCTGCCAGTGTCGCCATCTGGGCTTGAATCGTACTGAATGCGTAGCCTGAAGACAGTCGCACAGAACCGCCCGCCGCGCCAATATTAGCCACCTGAGTATTCTGGGGTTGCACTGCTGCCATGGGAATCACGCCATATTCTTCTCGCAGCTGAGACTGTATCTGTATGTTGCGGTCGGCGAGCCACTGACTGATGGCATTGCGGTACCAGTCTTTATCTTCGAGCTGGTTTGAAATCATGGTCGATTCTACGAGTAGATGGCGATCGGAGTAGGGCAGTACATAGATAAAGTGCAGGCCGCGAGACTGGTCGACGCGAAAATCCATCAATGTGGCGATATCGGCATCGGTTATGGGGTCGGTGGTGCTTATTTCCCAGCCAATAAAGTGCTGACGCAGGCTGTTGTCGCCCATTATTGGGGGCCGGCTATCGTAGATGGTGTTGGCCTTGTAGGCTTGCCCATCGGCGTTAAATTGCCCGCCGTTTTCCTCTGCTGCCAGATCGTCAACGGCAGCTCTTACAAGGCTAACGGAATCTTTTAAGCTGGCTTCGCAGTGCTGTAAATATTGCCCTGAGCTAAGGCTGGTATAGCGATATTCATTACTTTGGTGGATAACTTCGCCACCGTGATCAATTAGACGCCATTTGTCCCAGCTGCCTCTAATGGCGGGGCTGAGTTGTTCCAATTGCTCGGGTTGCGCCCACAGCGCCCAGCTGCAGTCTCGTTCTGCTGCAGTCTTAGGTTCGAATACGGCGGCGGACAGATTGTCTAGCTTGGAGGCCAAAGCCATCCCTGCGCTGCCGCCACCAATAATGGCGATATCCAGTTCTATAGGATTACTGGACACCGGCTAACCCCTGTAGGTGCTGATGCAGCTGAGTACGGTGTGGTGGTACTTTTTTTGGACGTAAATCCGCCAGACTGCGCAGACTAAGCAGTGCTTTTTCCCCGCCGGTTACCATGACTCGGCCCTGCCACCAGGCTAGGTTTCGGCGCCTCAGTACCCAGCCAATTTGGCGATAGACACGCAGTGCTATGGCAATGGAGAGTCTTGAGCGAAAGGGTAATAGGCGAATGCCGAGCAGTGCACTGGCATAGTACTGCTCTGATAAATCTAACAGGCGGGCTATACCATGTGCTACTTGCTCACGGCAGTCAGTGTCCTCATCTCCCAATCCTGCTTTAGCAATCTGTGCCGGAGTAAAGTTTGCCCAGCTAGCGGGGAGATAACGCCGCCCCATCTTGGCGTCTTCCAATACATCCCGAGAGATATTGGTAAGCTGCATGGCAACCCCTAAATCAATGGCAAAGCTGTCGGCACGGGGTTCTTCGCAGTTAAGTACGCGGCACATCATCAGGCCCACGGTGCCTGCCACGGCGTGACAGTAGCGCAACAACTCGGCTTCGTCGGCAACGGCGGTGGGGTTTTGGTCGCTGAGCATACCATCGAGTAACTCTGATGCGGCACTGAGGGGAATATTATTGCTGTTGGCTAGCGCGATAAAGGCTTCAATTTCTGGTCCAGCGGCAAGTTCTTTACCTGCTAGCCGGGCGCGAATGTCTTCAAGGGATTCTTGGCGGTCGGGAAGATCACCGTCGGCTAAATCGTCCACGTAGCGGCAAAATTGATAGAGTCTTGCTGCGCGGTCGGCGAGTTCTATGCCGAGAAATTTACTGGCCCAGTAGAATGATTTTCCATGGCGTGCCAGTACCTGCTTGGGAGCTGGCGAGTCTGGCAGCACTGGATTGTTCATCTATCCCCCCGAACCCACCTCAACACCAGTGAGCAGTTCTTCTACTACCTTGGCTGAGCTGACAACGCCGGGAAGACCGGCGCCGGGATGGGTGCCTGCACCCACAAAATAGAGGTTGTTCACTGCGCTGTCGCGGTTGTGAAAGCGGAACCAGGCAGACTGGGTAAGCCTAGGTTCGATAGAAAAACCGGCACCATGCATGGAGCGATAATCTTTGGCAAAATCTTCTGGGGTCATCCAAAACACCTCTTCAATTACTGAGGAAAGTTCTGGCAGTATAGTCTCTTCGAGGGCCGTTACTATGCGGTCGCGTAGTACCTCGCCTTCGGTCTCCCAATCTACATTACCCTGTAGGTTGGGCACCGGGCACAGCACATAAAATGACTCGCAGCCCTCTGGCGCGAAGCTTTTGTCTGTGGCCGTGGGGCGATGCACATAGAGGGAGAAATCTTCGCTCATCTCTTTGGCATCAAAAATTTCCGAAAGCAGCTGTTTAAATCGAGGTCCCATCCAAATGCTGTGGTGGGCGACATCGGGATAGAGTTTTTTGGTGCCAAAATAAAGGACATAAAGCCCCATGCTGTACTGCTTTTTAATACTCGGCAGGCGCAATTTTTTCTGGGGTAAAAGGTGTTTGTAACAGGTTTCAGGATCGCCGCCAAAGACGACTAGGTCGGCATTCATCACCTGGTTATTACTCAGGCGCACACCAGTGGCACGTTTATTTTCAACAATGATCTCATCGACGTCAGCGTTGAGCTGAATTTTAATGCCATGGCGTTCCATCAGCGCACCCAGCTCTTCAACCAATTTTCCGGTACCGCCCATACAGAAAAACACACCCCAGCGACGCTCGAGATAATGAATCAAGGTGTAGATAGCCGTGGTTTTAAACGGATTTCCCCCCACCAATAGGGGGTGAATAGAAAAAGCCTGACGAATCAGCGGATGCTTTAAATGGCTGTTCACCATCTGGGAGACGCTTCTGTAACATTTGAGTATCAGCAGCGCGGGAATCTGTTTAACCATATCCCAGACTCGGGTAAATGGTCGATGAACCAGCTGTTTAAAGCCGACGTCATATACCTTTTTAGACTTCTCAAGCAGTTTTAAATAACCTTCAGCATCGTCGGGATTAAAGCGACGAATCTCAGTTAATGTGTCTTCAATGCTGGCGCGATAATCGAACTGGCTGCCATCGTCAAAATGAAAACGGTAAAAGGGATCTAGCGGAACAAAGTCGAGATGATCAGTGAGTTTTTCATCGAACAGTTCAAATAGTTCATCAAACAGAAAGGGGGCGGTGATAACGGTGGGGCCTGCATCATGGCGATAGCCACCGCGTTCGAAAACCTGCGCTCGACCGCCGAGGCTATCTAAACGCTCCAGTAAGGTGACGTCGTAACCAATAGCTTTGAGTCTTAATGCTGTTGCTATACCGGCGAAGCCTGCTCCGATAATAATGACTGTTTTTCCAGCTCCGAATGTCTTTGATGTCAAGCGATCTGCCCTTGGCGTTTTATTGTTGTTTTCTGTTTTACGGCGGCCACTAGCCCCTGGGTCACTGACTGTAATTGAACGGGTAATGAACTCACTAGCTGCTCGGCCTGTAACAGCCAATAATCTACTGATTGGTTGGCTTGCAGAATAACATCGCTGGACGCGATGCGGCGCTGCCAATGGACTAGCTGCTCGGTATCTTCGGATTGATACCAGCTTACAAACTCTTCGGATCCTGCGCCATGCTGGGCAAACAGACTGACAACTAAATTGGGTTTGCGGCCATCGAGATCACTGGAGCGATGGCTGGACGGAATAATATCGTCAATATCGTTGCGGCCCTGATAGGCCAAGCCGCAGAGACCGATAAGATGCTCGAGACCTTTGAGATCGGCATCCAGGCCGGCGGCAATCGCGGCGCCTTTAATCGGGGCAATTAATAATGGTGCGGTTTTACCTTTGGCAATACGCTGCCATTCATCGAGTTCGGCGCATTGGCGCTGGGTGATATCGGCTATCTGGCCACTGCAGGTTTCCTGCATTGCCTGAGCTAACAAGGCGACGAGAACACCACTATGTTGGCTGTTTCTCGCGCCGAGCTCGAAGGCTTTGGCGATCATCCAGTCACCCAGACAGAGTGCCATATCAGGTCCAAAATGTTGATGGATGCTCTCTTGGCCACGTCTGTGGGTACTGGCGTCACTGATGTCGTCATGAATCAGTGAGGCGTTGTGCAGAAGCTCGCAAGCAGCTGCCCAATGCAAATTATCTGTGTTACTTAAACCTAGCGAAAAGCCGCTAGACAGCGCTAACTGCGCTCGGAAAGATTTACCGGGATTTTTAAAGTGATACTCGGCAGCTGCAGCCAAGCTACTTTGTGAATGTGGCATCTCGCGCTTATACAGAGCGTTGAGCTCGGCTAGCCAATCGGATCCACTTATTATTTTTACTGGGGACATTGATTCGTACCCTTATAAATGACAGTTTTTTAACTGCTTATTTTTATTATGTTAGAGAGGAAGAGCCAGCACCGCTGGCCCTTCCAATACTTCGAACAGACAAACTTACTCTGAATCAGCTACTGCAGCGGCCCAAATAACTAGACCAAACGCAATCTTGTTCCAAAGGTCAGCTATGTTGTACCAAAGGTTCAACGTATCTGGGTCGGTAGCACCCATAAAGTAACCAAGTACATAACCGAGTGGGTAGATCGCCCAACCAACAGTAACCAGCATACGCATGGCCCCGTAAGCTTTCTGAGCAATGGCATTACCACTGGCAGCGTTGATCTTGCTCGCTTCACCCATAAAGATTTCATACATAATCCAGATCCAACCCAGCATACCAACAACGAAGCCAGAGACTACGTAATCAGGATTTACTTCGCCGGCAAAACCAGCAACAAGCATAATCAAAGAACCTGCTAGTAAACGCCAGAAAACGCCGACCGGTACTTTAGTAATGGCAGATAGGATCAAATAGAATTCGATGATCAGCAGTGGCACTGTGAGCAGCCAATCGATATAGCGATATACCGTTGGAGTTTCGCCCGTTGCAACCCATACATCACGCATATAGAAGTAATGCACTGCAGCAATCAAGGTCACAAGACCTGCAACTGTCAGAGATGTCTTCCACTTGCCGCTTACACGATCGCGTTCAATAAGAAAGAACACAGTCGCGGCGACCATCGCCATAGATATCAACCAAAAGGACATGCCAACTGGATCGCTGGCGCTTAAGTTATTAGTCATGTGTAACCCCTACATTTTTAAACTTTATTATTATTAGTGTCAGCATGCTTGTTTAGAAGTCCACATACGACACTCCTCGTACAGCTGTACCAGCAACTCGTTTATAGGCGAAACCGGCTGGCTTAACTTAGACCCTTTTTCGTGGCGGTGCAAATTAATTTTATAAATTTGTGGATAGTCGTGGTCGATTTTAATCTTGTCACTAGGGTCATGGTTTAGAATTCAATGCATGAGATATACTCTCAGCCCTAATAAAAAACAATAAATGAGTAAAGAAATGGGGCTTTTATCAAAGAGTGATGTGGCTACTGGTTTACTACTGACACTGTTGTCAGTCAATCTTCAGGGGCAGGATATTGAAGCATACCCAGCGCAGGAATGGTCAGAGATTGCGGCGGCTGACGCCCAATTAGATCAAACTAAAATTGATCGATTATTTGATTTATCTTTTCAGGACTCTGCAACCCAGGGCGTGGTTTTAATTAAGAACGGCTTGCTGGTGGGAGAGCGCTATGCAGATGGCTTCAGCACAGATTCCTACGGGACCTCCTGGTCCATGGCGAAAAGTTTTTACGCCGCACTGATTGGTATTTCCATTGACCGCGGCGAGATAATCAGCCTTGATGACCCGGTTGCTCTATATCTAGAATATTTTAATGATGAACGCAGAGACATTACCCTGCGTGATTTATTAAATATGACCAGTGGCCTAGATTTCCCCGATCATGAGCATGAAGATATGTTTTTTTCGGCAGATCATCTCGATTATGCGCGTAATGTAGGCGTGGAAAAAGAAGCGGGTCTGATTTTCGAATATAACAATGTCAACTCAATGTTATTGGCGGATATCTTGCTGCAGGCCACAGGTGTGGCGGCAGATACCTTATTGAGAGAGCGTATTTTCGATAAGATTGGTTTGGACGACGTAACGCTTTGGCAAGATGGGGCGGGTAATCCACTCACCTACTGTTGTGTGGATACCACTGCTCGGCAGTATGCGCGGTTCGGCTTATTATTTGCGCGTGATGGCAACTGGAATGGTGAGCAGATTATTCCTAAGCAATTTGTCGATGAGACCTTTAGTAAAGTATGGGACAGTCTAAACAGTGACACCATCGCCCAGGATCGCGGCTATTCCCTGCACTGGTGGATTTCTCGCCATGATGACCAGGCAGTAATTTTTAATGCATCGGGAAAGTTTGGTCAATATATTTTTATTGATCGGGCCAATGATATTGTCTTTACCCGTATTACCAAATATCACTCAACGGGCGGTTCTAAACAGGATTGGGGCGCTCTAAAATATATTAATTGGTTTGGTACCGTCGATTTCCGCATCGCTGTGGCGGGGTTATTAGATTCGATGGGCATTATTAAAATTGAAGGGGACATAGCCACACCGGTTACCTTTGACGATGGAACCTCCCAAGAATTCTTTACCAATTACAGCACCATTATTGACGCGCTAATTGATATTAGTCAGCCCTGAAAAAGTCTTTTTGGATCTGGTTTTTGACCCCTAGCCATAGGCTATCGTTGGGATGCGCTATGCATGAACTATTTACTTAAAGAGATTCAATGTTTTGTAGGTAATATTCGGCGCGGCTCAGTAGCGCCTTTTTTACCTCATCGTCCATTTTATCCCAGCTGCGATAGGCCATTGCCGTGCGCGGGTTTCTTGAGAATTTGTCAGCGTGGCGCTGCATAAAGTGCCAGTAAAGACTGTTAAAGGGGCAGGCCTGTTCGGTGAATCGCTCCTTAACTTTGTAATGGCAATCCTTACAGTAGTCACTCATTTTATTGATATAACTTCCGCTGGCGGCATAGGGTTTTGTGGCGATTAATCCGCCGTCTGCAAACTGACTCATACCACGGGTATTGGGCATTTCTACCCATTCAATCGCGTCAATATAAATACCCAGATACCATTGATCCATCTGCGTCGGGTCAATGCCTGCCAGCATGGCAAAATTACCGGTGACCATCAGTCGTTGAATGTGATGGGCGTAGGCATAATTTAAGGACTGATCAATAGCCTGTTTCATGCATGCCATCTTGGTGTTACCTGTCCAAAAATAATCCGGCAAATCTCGCTGTGCATCCAGTGCATTGCGCTCGGCATAGCTGGGCATATTGGCCCAGTAGACAGCGCGTACATATTCACGCCAGCCCAAAATCTGGCGAATAAAGCCCTCAATTTGGGCCAGGTCTACAGGGTTGTCCGGGGACTGTTCAGACGCTTGGTAACGGCGTAGCGCAGCATCGATTACTTGCATCGGGCTGAGGATTTTACTGTTGAGCGCAAAGGATATTCTCGAATGATAGAGGCTCCAGCGGCTTTCCCCCTGCTGGGTCATAGCATCTTGAAAGCGTCCAAAATTGGGTAGGCAATGGTCGCAGAAGAAATCTAGTAATTGCAGGCTCTGTTGCTCGTTAATAGGCCAGAGCA
>DDDD01000095.1:26007-34143 GCA_002335945.1 Porticoccaceae bacterium UBA1989 | reverse complement strand
CTACCCATTGGCCTATAGCATGGCCCGTAAAAAAACGGGTGAGTGGATGGTTATTAACATGACCATCAACGGCATTAGTCTGGGTAAGACATTCAAGAGTCAATTTGTCCAGTCGGCACAGCGATCCGGTGGTGATGTTGACGGCGTTATTGCCGGATGGTCTTCAGAATCAACCTAAATAAAAAAAGAGTATTTTAAATGAGTCCAGAAGAAGTACAGGCCCTGCTTGAGAGCGCCTTACCCGATTGCCAGTTTCAGGTGGCGACCGATGGCGGTCACTTCAATATTGTCGCCATTGGCGACTTATTTGAAGGCAAACGTCCAGTGCAGCGCCAGCAGGTAATCTACGGCGCCCTTAACGAGCAAATTTCCTCCGGCGTTATTCACGCCGTTAATATGAAAACCTTCACTCAAAGTGAGTGGGAAAATCGCGTTTAGCGTTTCTTTTCTGAGACTATCCAATGGATAAATTGATCATACAGGGGGGTGCAGTGCTCCGCGGTGAGGTGTGGATTTCCGGATCCAAAAATGCGGCCCTACCAATTTTGTCAGCCTCATTACTGTCGGAAGGTCTGGTGACTATTGCCAACCTGCCGCACCTGCAAGATGTCACCACCACGATTGAGCTGCTAGGTACTCTGGGTATTACCGTAAGTATTGATGAAAAGATGCGCCTTGAAGTGGATACTTCGACCCTCAATAGTTTGACTGCGCCCTATGATTTGGTGAAAACCATGCGCGCCAGTATTTTGGTGCTGGGACCTATGCTGACACGCTATGGCGAAGCCAATGTCTCTTTTCCCGGTGGCTGTGCCATTGGTAGCCGTCCGGTAGATCTGCACTTGCGTGGCTTAGAAGCCATGGGTGCGACCATTGAAATTGATGAAGGCTACATTAAGGCCCGCAGCGATGGCCGCCTAAAAGGCGCGCATATCTTTATGGATGTGGTTTCCGTGGGTGCGACAGAGAATTTGATGATGGCAGCGGCGCTGGCAGAGGGCACAACCGTGCTTGAAAATGCGGCCCGGGAACCAGAAATCGTTGATTTAGCCAACTGCATGAATGCCTGGGGTGCCGATGTGCAGGGCGCTGGCACCAACACCATGACCATTAAGGGTGTTGAGCGCATGAATGGCGGCTACTTTAAAGTCATGCCAGACCGTATTGAAACCGGTACCTATTTGGCGGCAGCAGCTGCCACAGGCGGCAAAGTAAGGACCACCAAAACTGATCCTTCTGCGCTGGGTGCCGTATTACTTAAGCTAGCAGAAACCGGTGCAGTTATTACCCAGGGGGATGATTGGATTGAGCTGGATATGCAGGGCAAGCGACCTAAGGCGATTAATTTAAAAACCGCGCCTTACCCCGCCTTCCCAACCGATATGCAGGCCCAGTTAACCGCGGTAAATGCCATTGCTGAGGGTACAGGTACGATTACCGAGACCATTTTCGAAAACCGTCTAATGCAGGTTCAAGAGTTAAACCGCATGGGTGCCAGTATTGTCGTTGAAGGCAATACCGCCATAGTCACGGGGGTTGAAACACTTAAAGGTGCCCCAGTAATGGCTTCGGATTTACGCGCATCGGCGGCGCTGGTTATCGCCGGATTGGTCGCTGAGGGTGAAACTGTCGTAGATCGCATCTATCATATTGATCGTGGCTACGAATGTATTGAAGAAAAGCTGCAGCAACTAGGCGCCAAAATAAAGAGAGTACCAGGTTAAACAACCATGACACAGATTACCTTAGCCCTAACCAAGGGCCGCATACTCAAAGAAACCCTGCCACTACTAGAAGCGGCGGGCATAGTGCCGGCGGAAGATGTTTTTTCCAGCCGCAAGCTGGTGTTTGATACTAATCGTGAAGGCTTGCGACTGTTAATTCTCCGTGGCTCAGATGTGCCCACCTATGTGCAATTTGGCGCCGCAGATATTGGCGTAGCGGGTAAAGATGTATTGCTTGAGCATCAGGGTGATGGCTATTACGAGCCCCTTGATCTGGGAATTGCGCGCTGTAAATTAATGACCGCAGTGCCCGTGGGTGCTCCGGCTCAGACAGGTCGCCTTAGAGTGGCCACCAAATATATTAATGTCGCTCGCCAGTACTATGCCGAACAGGGCCGACAGGCGGATCTTATTAAGCTTTACGGTGCCATGGAGCTCGCGCCAATACTCGATCTAGCCCATGAAATTGTTGATATTGTCGATACCGGCAATACATTAAAAGCCAATGGTCTTGTCCCTCGCGATGAGATCGCGGATATCAGCTCGCGTCTAATTGTTAACAAAGCGGCGATGAAAACCAAATATGCCGACATTCAGGCAACGGTTGACGCACTGCAAGCCGCGGTGGCTAAACGCTAATGGCCGCGTCGATCGCCAAGCTAAATTCCAGCGACGCCGACTTTCTGGCGACCCTGGATGAGCTGACAGCCTGGGAAGGCGTTTCCAATGTCGATGTTGAGCAGACCGTCGCTGAGATTTTGCGTCAGGTTCGCACCCAGGGTGATGCGGCACTTATCGACACTAGCAATCGTTTTGATCGCCGTAACTGCACCAGTATTGAAGAGTTCTGTCTGGGTGCCGATCAGCTCCAGACCGCTCTCGAAACTATAGCCCCGGAAACGCGCAAGGCCCTAGAGACAGCGGCCAGCAGAATCCGTGAATATCACAGCCACCAGTTGCAGGATTCCTGGCAGTATCAGGAAGCCGATGGCACCAAATTAGGTCAACAAATTACGCCACTAGAGCGCGTCGGTATCTATGTGCCCGGCGGCAAGGCGAGCTACCCCTCTTCTGTACTCATGAACTGTATTCCTGCCCGCGTGGCTGGCGTAGAAGAAGTGATTATGATGGTGCCGGCACCAGACAATGAGCTCAGCCCGCTTGTGCTGGCTGCCGCGGCTATCGCAGGGGTTGACCGGGTGTTTACAGTGGGCGGCGCTCAGGCTATTGCCGCACTGGCTTACGGCACCGAAAGTGTTCCTCGTGTGGATAAGATTGTAGGGCCCGGTAATATTTATGTGGCCACCGCCAAACGCATGGTTTTTGGCTTAGTGGGGTTGGATATGATTGCAGGGCCCAGCGAAATTCTGGTGGTCTGCGACGGTAAAACAGATCCAGACTGGATTGCCATGGACCTGTTTTCTCAGGCCGAACACGACGAAGATGCCCAGTCGATCCTAATCGCCTGGAGTGCAGAATATATAGAAGCGGTACAGGAGAGCATAGATCGATTGCTTCCAGAGATGGAGCGTCGCGACATTATTGCTCAGTCCTTGGCTAACCGCGGTGCCTTAATTTTGGTGGCGGATGCGGAAGAAGCCGTCACCGTCTGCAACCGTATTGCCCCAGAGCACTTAGAACTTTCCGTGGAAGACCCAGAGTCCTGGCTGCCGAAAATTCGCCATGCGGGTGCCATCTTTATGGGTCGCCACACGTCAGAGGCGCTCGGTGATTACTGTGCCGGACCCAATCATGTGTTGCCCACCTCGGCCACCTCAAGGTTTTCATCGCCTCTGGGCGTCTATGACTTTCAAAAGCGCAGTTCGGTAATTTACTGCTCTGAGCAGGGCGCATCTGAGCTTGGTAAGGTAGCGTCAATACTGGGGCGTGGAGAGTCATTAACTGCCCATGCGCGATCTGCCGAATACCGGATAAAGACGCCGGAATAAAGCATTGGGTTAGGAAACAGCCACATCTCTTAAAGAGAATTTTGTATGAGTAAGTATTGGAGTGATTTTGTTAGTCAGCTTGAACCCTATGTTCCGGGTGAGCAGCCAAACATCAGCAACATCACCAAGCTAAATGCCAACGAAAACCCCTATGGTCCTTCGCCAGATGCGTTGGCTGCCATGCAGCAGCTATCAAACGATGACCTGCGACTCTATCCGCCGATGAATGCCGATGACCTCAAACAGACCATTGCCGATAATTTCGGTCTGGTTAAAGAGCAGGTCTTTGTTGGCAATGGCTCGGATGAAGTACTGGCCCATGCTTTTAATGGTCTGCTAAAACAGTCCAAGCCCCTGTTATTTCCCGACATTACCTACAGCTTTTACCCGGTGTTTTGCCAACTTTATGGTATTGAATGCCAGCAGATGCCCCTGGCCGAAGATTTCTCGATAAACCTTGAGGATTATAAGCGCGACAATGGCGGAATTATTTTCCCCAACCCCAATGCTCCCTCGGGGCGCCTATTAGGGTTGGACGTTATTGAGCAGCTGTTGCAGGCAAACCAAGAGTCTGTAGTCGTGGTCGACGAGGCCTATATAGACTTTGGTGGCGAAAGCGCTGCGGCACTCATTAATAGCTATGCTAACTTGTTGGTTGTGCACACAATGTCCAAGTCTCGCTCTCTGGCAGGTATGCGTATTGGCTATGCCATGGGCTCGGCAGAGTTGATTGAGGGGCTGGAGCGTATTAAAAACAGCTTTAACCCATTTCCCCTGGGTCAATTGCAGATTGCCGCCGCCATTGCCTCGTTTAAAGACAGGGATTATTTTCAGCAAACCTGTGAGCGTATTATCAATAGTCGCGAACAGATGACTGAGCAATTGCAGCGCTTAGGTTTTGAGGTGCTGCCCTCGGCGGCGAACTTTGTGTTCGCCCGGCACGCTGACAGATCTGCAGAAGAATTGGCCTTAGGCTTGCGAGAGGCGGGGGTGATTGTGCGTCACTTTAAAAAGCCACGCATTGAAGAGTTTTTACGTATTACCATCGGCACGGAGCAGCAGAATGCGCTTTTACTCAGCAGCTTAACGGCGATTATAAAACCTTAAATCGCCGGCCTAGTGCCTGCAACTGCAGTCACTTCAAAGGTTTTACCCTGTCGTAGTATCTCTAATTCAATGGTCTTACCGGGCATAACCTCGGCAATTTGACTGACACTGGTGTGTCGGTCTGTCACTGGTGAACCGTTAATGCTAGTCACAATGTCGTTGGCCTGAATGCCCGCGCGATGTGAGGGGCCGCCGTTAAATACGCCTCTTACCAATAGGCCATGATTAACCGGCAGGTTGAGTTGCTTGGATACCTGAGGGCTCAAAGGAAAGGCATCCATTCCCAGCCAGCCGCGAATAACTTGGCCGTACTGAATAATATCTTCGAGCACTTTTTCTGCGGTATCGGCGGGAATGGCAAAGCTGATGCCGGCAGAACCCGACTGGTTAAGGCTAGCGGTATTAATGGCCAGCAGATTGCCATAGACATCCACCAGAGCACCGCCAGAGTTTCCGGGATTAATATCCGCATCGGTTTGAATAAAGTTTTCAAAGGTATTGAGGCCAATCCCGTTGCGCTGAGTGGCGCTAACAATACCCTGGGTCACGGTTTGGCCAACGCCAAAGGGATTGCCAATGGCCAGAACTACATCGCCGATGCGCGCCTGAGCAGGATCGCCAATGGAGATAGGCTGCAGCTGGCTGGCATTAATTTTTAGTACCGCCAAATCTGTTTCAGGATCAGTGCCCACCACCACAGCGGCTGCGGTGCGGCCATCGTAAAGCAGTACAAGAATTTGATCGGCACCATCAATAACATGATGGTTGGTCATAATAAAACCATCAGACTGCATAATGACGCCCGAGCCCAGAGAGGATTCGATGCGTTGCTGTTGACGATTGTAGAGGCGACCAAAGAAGGGGTCGTTGAGTAAGGGGTGCTTGTTGGCTTTAGTGACGGTGCGTGTATAAATATTCACGACCGAGGGCGCTGCACGACTCACCGCAGAGGAATAGGAAACGGGCCCTGACCAACCTGAATCTAGGTTGCTGTCGCGCAAATCCATAGACGCTTTGTTGTCAGTATTATTAGAATGGCCGCGAAACTCAGGAAATACCAACATCAAAACGGCAGCGACGAACAGGCCGATTAAAACCGGCTTGCCAATAAAGGTAACGATGCTGTTGATTTTCGGGTTATTTGTCACGACAGTTTTCCTGAAATTTGACCAGATTATGGCACAAACACTAAGCTATTGTAGCCAGGCTGCTTTTTACTGCAGCCTAATGCCGTCGATTAAACGGTGAACAATCCGTAGAAAACTAAGCAGCGCTTACTGGCGCAATAAATTGGAAAGCTTTGGATTAGGCTTTTTCGCCTTGCGGAAAATCAGCACAACATGGCCGATAGATTGCACTACGGTAGCCTTGTAAGTGTTGCAGACTTCTTCGATAACGACTTTCTTGGCATCCCGATCACCGACCGCCAATTTAATTTTAATAAGCTCATGGTCTACTAGGGCACGTTCGATCTCTGCGCCTACAGTTTCAGTGAGGCCTTTTGAGGCAATTGTAACTACGGGCTTGAGATTATGACCCAATCGACGTAAATGTTTTTTATCTTCGTTAGAAGTTGTCATAATGCTGAGCTCAAGTAGGTAAGTCGGCCATTCTAGCGAAAACAAACTCATGGCGAAATCTAAAAATCGTGATTGGATCAAACAACATCTAAATGATCCCTATGTAAAGCAGGCCCAAAAGGACGGTTATCGTTCGCGTGCCAGTTATAAACTCCTCGAAATCATCGATAAAGAGCGCATGATCCGTCCGGGCATGACGGTCGTAGACTTAGGGTCTGCACCTGGTGGCTGGTCGCAAGTGGCGTCGAGGATGGTAGGCCATGAGGGCAGGGTACATGCACTGGATATACTGCCCATGGATCCCGTTGCGGGGGTGGACTTTATTCTGGGTGACTTTACCGAGCAGGAAATTTTTGATCAGTTGCTCAAACTTATTGGAAATCGGCCCGTAGACCTTGTAATTTCGGATATGGCCCCCAATTTAACAGGAGCGAAGGCAGTAGATCAGCCGGCAATGATGTATCTTGCCGAGTTGGGTATTGATCTAACCTGTCAGGTGCTAAAGCCCGAAGGGGTCTTTATTGCTAAGTTGTTTCAAGGAGAGGGTTTTGACCAGTTTGTGCGTCATGTCAGAACGTTGTTTAATAGTGTCAGTATGAAGAAACCCGATGCCTCCCGAGCCAAGTCTCGAGAAGTTTATCTGGTTGCCAAGGGCCTTAAGGCCAATTAAGAGGACAGAACATTGAACGATTTGGCAAAAAATTTGATTGTGTGGCTAATTTTGGCCGCCATCCTGCTATCGGTTTTTAATAGCTTTACGCCGCAGCCAGAAGACAAAGGTGTCGACTACTCTGAATTTATTCAGGACGTGCAGAATGAGCGCGTCACCAGTGTTGCTATCGATGGTCTGATTATTTCCGGTGAGCGCCGCGACGGTACCTCTTTTAGAACGGTTCGCCCCAATGTGCAGGACCCCGGCCTAATGGACGACCTTATCAACAACAACGTAAAAGTTGTGGGTAAAGAGCCAGAAACTCCTAGCTTAATCTCCCAGCTACTCGTAGCGGCATTCCCCATTCTGTTAATCCTGGCCATCTTTGTATTCTTTATGCGTCAGATGCAGGGCGGCGGAGGCGGCAAAGGCGGGCCAATGAGCTTTGGTAAGAGTAAAGCCAAGCTGTTGACCGGCGATCAGATTAAAACCACCTTTGCCGATGTGGCAGGTGTAGACGAAGCCAAAGAAGATGTGGCCGAATTGGTTGAGTTTCTCAGTGAACCCGCCAAATTCCAACGCCTTGGCGGACGGATTCCCAAAGGCGTATTAATGGTAGGCCCCCCCGGTACGGGTAAAACCTTGCTTGCCAAGGCCATTGCCGGTGAAGCCAAGGTCCCATTCTTCTCTATCTCTGGTTCTGACTTTGTCGAAATGTTCGTGGGCGTGGGTGCATCCCGTGTTCGCGATATGTTTGAACAAGCCAAAAAACAGGCTCCCTGCATTATTTTTATCGATGAAATTGACGCAGTCGGTCGCCATCGCGGTGGCGGACATGGCGGCGGCAATGACGAACGCGAGCAAACGCTCAACCAATTGCTGGTTGAAATGGATGGCTTTGAAGGCAATGAAGGCGTGATTGTAATTGCAGCCACCAACCGCCCAGATGTTTTAGATAAGGCCCTATTACGCCCCGGCCGATTCGATCGTCAGGTGTATGTAAGCCTGCCGGATATTCGTGGTCGAGAGCAAATTCTTAAAGTGCATGCCCGCAAAGTACCTCTCGATGAATCAGTGGAGCTGTCTATTCTGGCTCGTGGAACACCCGGATTCTCTGGTGCTGA
>DDDD01000095.1:25199-25931 GCA_002335945.1 Porticoccaceae bacterium UBA1989 | reverse complement strand
ATGGTGATGTCTGAGAAAGAAAAGACCAACACCGCCTATCACGAAGCTGGCCACGCCATTATTGGCCGCTTGGTGCCAGAGCATGATCCCGTGCACAAGGTTACTATCATTCCCCGCGGCCGAGCATTGGGTGTTACCCAGTATTTGCCCGAAGAAGATCGCTACAGCCTAAATCGTCGCCAGATTACCAGTCAGCTATGTAGTCTGTTCGGTGGCCGTATCGCTGAAGAACTGGTGGGTGGTATTGATGGTGTTACTACCGGCGCATCTAACGACATTGAGCGCGCTACACAGATGGCCCGCAACATGGTCACTAAGTGGGGCCTGAACGAAAAAATGGGTCCAATTCTGTACGGTGAAGATGAGTCACAGGCACCAGGTGGCGGCAATACTCATTACTCAGAAGATACCTCCCGGGAAATTGATCAGGAAGTGCGTCGTATTCTTAACGATGCTTACAGCAATGCGAAAAAACTGCTGGAAGATAATCGCGATATTCTTGAGGCCATGAAAGATGCCCTAATGGAATACGAAACCATTGATGCGGATCAGGTTGATGATCTGATGAAAAGAATTAAGGTGCGTCCACCTCACCAGTGGGACGACAATGATTTTGACAATAACTCCGGTGGCAGTGCGTCCATTAAAGAGCAGGCCAAACCAGATAGTGAGAAAAAGGACGATCCAATCGGCGGTCCCGTCGAGGAGGTTTAATTTTTTCTCTAATCTTCA
>DDDD01000095.1:0-25158 GCA_002335945.1 Porticoccaceae bacterium UBA1989 | reverse complement strand
TTCTTTAAAATCGAGTTCTGTAAAGTGCGGGGATAAAACCCTAGATCTATCTCGCCCAGCCGTCATGGGTATTTTAAATATCACTCCAGATTCCTTCTCCGATGGCGGCCAGCTATACAGAGACGGCCAGCTCGATCAGAGCAAAACCCTTCGTGCCGTTGAGGCCATGCTCAGTGATGGCGCAGATATTATTGATATAGGCGGTGAGTCCACCCGCCCCGGTGCTGCACCTGTGTCAGTGGCCCAAGAGCTAGACCGTGTTATGCCCATCCTCAATGCCGTTCAAGAACGGTTTGATTGTCTGGTGTCTGTGGATACCAGTACCGCGCAGGTTATTACCCAGGCTGCCGGCGCCGGCGCCAACATTATTAATGATGTGCGTGCCCTCCAACGTGAGGGCGCATTACAGGCCGCTGCTGCAACGGGATTACCCGTCTGCCTTATGCATATGCAAAATCAGCCGGACTCAATGCAGAATAATCCCGAGTATCAGGACGTGGTTGGTGAGGTGCTAGGATTTCTAGCCCAGCGCAAAAAAGACTGTATTACCGCTGGCATTGCGGCAGATCAAATAATGCTCGATCCAGGGTTTGGTTTTGGTAAAACTCTGGCGCACAATCTAATGCTATTTAATGCTCTGGATCAGTTTGCCGCGACGGGCCATTCCATATTGGTTGGGGTGTCCCGCAAAAGCATGATCGGACAGATGTTAGCTTCTGAGGTAGACCAAAGGCTAATTGGAAGTGTTACTATGGCGGTTTTAGCCGCGCAAAAAATAAGCGCCGTTAATGGGTCCCTGATACTAAGAGTCCACGACGTCAAAGAAACCGTTCAAGCATTGCGCGTCTGGCAAACAAGTACAGAAAATTAAGGATAATAATAAAACATGAGCAGAAAGTATTTTGGAACAGACGGCATTCGCGGCAGAGTGGGCGAGCATCCTATCACCGCAGATTTCATGCTTAAGTTGGGCTGGGCGGCAGGACAGGTTTTAACCCGCCATGCAAAGGGCAAAAAGCGCGTACTCATCGGTAAAGACACGCGAGTCTCTGGCTATATGTTTGAATCTGCTTTGGAAGCGGGCCTGATTGCTGCTGGCGTTGATGTGGATATGCTTGGCCCCATGCCAACCCCCGCTATTGCCTACCTCACCAGAGCCTTTCGCGCCTCTGCCGGTATTGTTATTAGTGCCTCCCACAACCCGGTAGAAGACAACGGCATCAAATTCTTTGCCGCGGATGGTTATAAATTACCCGATGATGTGGAGCTAGAAATTGAAGCCTTAATGGATCAGCCTCTAGTGACCAATGGCTCATTTAGTCTGGGTAAGGCACGCCGTATCAGCGATGCCACAGGGCGTTATATCGAATTCTGTAAGGGCACCTTGCCCGCGGGCTTCAGTCTCAGCGGGCTTAGGGTCGCGCTTGATTGCGCCCATGGCGCTACCTACAACGCTGCACCCAAGGTCTTTAAAGAGCTGGGCGCCTACACTGTCACCATGGGCAATGAGCCCAATGGTTTTAATATCAATGATCAATGTGGCTCTACTCATATGGAAGGGTTGCAAGCACTCGTGCTCAGTGAAAAAGCTGACTTTGGTGTTGCCCTTGATGGCGATGGCGACCGGGTACTGTTAGTGGACGAAAAAGGCGAAATAGTTGATGGCGATGAGCTTATTTATATTATTGCCCAACACCGCAATGCCTCAGTTGAAGGCTGTAATGGTGTTGCCGGCACCCTGATGAGCAATCTCGGTCTCGAACTGGCCCTCCAAGAAATGAATATTCCCTTCACCCGCACCAAGGTCGGTGACCGCTATGTGGTTGAAGCCCTAAATGCCAATAGTTGGAGTCTGGGTGGTGAAGCCTCTGGGCATGTGCTCTGTGGCGACCTGAATACCACAGGCGATGGCATAGTGGCAGCGCTGCAGGTTATATTGGCTGTCTCTGAAAGCGGTAAAACCTTATCTGAATTAAAAGCGGATATGAGTAAATTCCCCCAAACCATGATCAATGTGCGACTGGCGAAAAAAGTTGATATCAGCGGCAACCAGGTTATTAATCAGGCCGTGGCCGATGCCGAGAAAAAGCTTGATGGTCGGGGCCGTGTTTTACTGCGCCCTTCAGGCACAGAGCCATTGATCAGAGTAATGGTTGAGGGTGAAGATCAGGTGCTAGTAGATCAGCTGGTGTCAGATATGGCGAAAATTGTTGAACAGCAGGTCGGCTAAGCGTTTGTCTGCGGAAAAGCGCGTTTCCCAGTTGTATATTCACGGTTTGTCGGGTAGGATTTGCGCCCTTTCGCAGGGCAGCGGCTGTAGGGTTTAAGAGACAGCTAAAGAGAGGGAGCATCGGGATGATTAAACCGCTAGTGGCGGGCAATTGGAAAATGCACGGTAACACTGCAACAGCCAGTAATCTGGCCGCACAGTTAGCTGAGCAATGGGGTGACAATCTCGCTGTTGAGATGGTTCTATTCCCACCCTTTGTGCATCTCAGTGCAGTGAAAGCGGCTGTAGCAAATACGGTTATTGCCGTTGGAGCCCAGAAT
The DNA here is from genome assembly GCA_002335945.1 of Porticoccaceae bacterium UBA1989. Taxonomy (GTDB): domain Bacteria; phylum Pseudomonadota; class Gammaproteobacteria; order Pseudomonadales; family Porticoccaceae; genus HTCC2207. The sequence goes on along the minus strand of DDDD01000095.1, from coordinate 22,608 downwards.
ATATCGCAGCACAGTAGTGGTGCCTATACCGGAGAGATCTCCGGAGCAATGCTCGTCGATCAGGGCTGTGACTTTGTTTTGGTTGGACATTCAGAGCGACGCGAACTTTTTAGCGAAAGCAACCAGACAGTCGCAGAAAAATTTAAAGCCGCACAGGATGTTGGGTTAACCCCGATCCTCTGTGTTGGAGAGTCACTGCAACAGCGCCAGCAAGAGCAGACGTTAGACGTAGTGGCCGCACAGATTGCCGCAGTGATTGACTGCGTTGGTTTGAACAATGTTTGCCGGGCAGTCATCGCCTATGAGCCGGTTTGGGCAATAGGCACAGGTGAGGTTGCTAGCCCAGAGCAAGCGCAGCAGGTACATAGCGCAATACGCGCGCAGCTAGGTGAAGCTGGCGTCGAGACAAGGTTGCTCTATGGTGGCAGTGTTAAGGCAAGCAGCGCAGCAGAATTATTTACTCAACAGGACATCAACGGTGGACTGGTTGGCGGGGCCTCATTAGAGGCACAAGAATTTTTGAATATAGTAAAACTGGCAGAATAGGCAGGCTGGAAATAATGGAAAAATTTATCTTAATCTTTCACTTTGTTATAGCGGTATCCCTTATTGGGCTTATCTTGCTACAGCAGGGCAAAGGCGCAGAAGCGGGAGCCTCTTTTGGTTCCGGCGCATCACAAACTGTATTTGGTAGTGGTGGAGGCTGGAACTTCTTCAGCAAAGCCACTGCACTTCTCTCAACAGTCTTTTTTGTCACCAGTGTTAGCCTCGCGGTTATCGCTAAAGACAAAACCATTGTTGAAGATGTGATAATTCCGGGGTTAGAGTCAGTTTCAGCGCAGTCTTTAGAGGCGACGGATATTCCGGGTCTGGATACCACGGATGAATTGTCTTCAGGGGATGTTCCTTCAGCACCTGAGCAGTAGTAAACAGATTAAAAGTAGTCATGCGGATGTGGCGGAATTGGTAGACGCGCCAGCTTGAGGGGCTGGTAACTTCGGTTGTGGGGGTTCAAGTCCCCCCATCCGCACCACTACTTTTTACAGGTAAATTAGATTTTAAGTTGGCCGCTCGGCCGCGTCACAGACCCTAGGTAATAGTGGCTGGCAGTCAGGTTCTCTCTTCTTTTTACGGCTTTTTGGGTGCCTAGCTCTAAGATGATTTTTAGTGGCAAGTGCTCAGTGAGATCTTGTCCGATAGAGTTTTCGTCAAAGGGTCGATATTTGATCGTTCTACCTTCATCCAGACTGTGTAGCTAAACTCATGCCAGCCCTTCTTTAAGTCCGCAATTCAACGATCTACGTATAGTCTCCAACACCAGTATAGTGCGTCGAAATGTGCGTCAAATTTTCATTGTCGTGGAGAATTTTCGCAGCTAGAATGCCGGAACATTTATGTATGAAGATTGAACAAGAATGACTATTACTACAGCACCTGAAACCTTTGCGCCACTGCACGATATTATCGAGCCCAAGTGGTGGACAGGTACGCCTGCGATCCCCCCAGAATTGTTTACTATTGATGGTAATGATTTCCGTATTCCGGGTGAGCCATTAGTGCCGAGCACAGAGCTCGCCGAGTGCATGCAAAAAACCTTTGATGCTATTGGTTTGGTGCATGTGATCAATACGGGGTTGAGCGACATGCAGGCCATGCGTCTTATCGCGACTCAGGTACTCAAAAACGAACGTCAATATGAAGGCGGCGCTAACCCGCGCAGGACCTTGCAGCCCAATGTTTATGAAGTGGGCGCGCCTTTAGAAGCCTGGCTGCACTATCACCATGAGATGGCCTACATCGGGTCAAGTACCACCATGGTCAGTTTTATGTGTAACAAAATACCGGCTGAAGGGGGTTATACCTTTGTCTCCGACAATGTGGCGGCCACAGAATCTATTCTAGCGACACCCTTTGGTCAGAAGCTTAAAGAGCTAGGTATTTGCTATCACCGTGACCTTACCGATCGTGATTCCTTTAAAGATCGTGTTGAGTACGGTGTGTATAACCACTGGCAACAGTCGATGTTGACCGATGATCAGGATCAGGCAATTGCAGAAGCGCGCAGTCGTGGCCTGTCCGCAGAATGGGGCGAAGATCGTAAGTTAAAAACGCGCTACACCATTTCTGCCTTTGAATATTTTCCGCAGGTTGATCGCAATTTGCTCTACAGCAGCATGGCCGATGATGGCGCATGGTTTGATACCTGGCCACTGGTTCAGCATCTGCCGCCAGAAGATCGCCCACTGAAGTTAACCTTTGGTGATCTCACGGAAATGACCCGTGAAGAAAAGCAGCTGTTTATTGATATCTATGACCGTCATGGCATTCCAATTCCCTGGAAGGTCGGTGATGTTGCCTTAATCTGCAACTACCGCTTTGCTCATGGCCGTCCCGGTATTCATCTTAAAGAAGGTGAAGATCGTGAGCTGGGTGTTTTGATTGGTGAGTCTTTCAATCGACTGCAAACATTTGAAGATAAGTGGTAGGAGCGCTATTGTTGGCAGCTAAAACTGACAGCAAGACGCCTCAATGAGCACTTTACTCGATCAGCTAAACGCTTCCTTGGATGCCACCAGCCTAATTATTGGCGACGCCATTAGTGATAAATACTTCGCTGACTGGAGTGGCGCCGACCCCTGGCCGCCTGCCGCGTTACTGAAGCCAAGAACCACCGATGAGCTGTCTACCATCATGGCGCTATGCCACAAGCATAATCAGCCTGTGGTTGTGCAGGGTGGTTTGACGGGTCTGGCTGGTGGAGCAACCCCTAAAGCGGGTGAATTTGCTATCTCCCTAGAGCGCATGAGCGCCATTGAAGAAATTGATACCACGGCCATGACTCTGACTGCCCATGCGGGCACGCCACTACAACTCTTGCAAGAAGCCGCCGCTGAGCATGATTTGTTTTTACCCCTAGATCTAGGCGCTCGCGGTAGCTGCATGATTGGCGGCAATATAGCCACCAATGCCGGTGGCACCGAAGTGATTCGCTACGGCATGACCCGATCAATGGTTCTGGGTCTCGAAGCGGTGTTGGCTGATGGCACAGTGATCAGCTCGATGAATAAAATGGTCAAAAATAATTCTGGCTACGATCTCAAGCATCTCTTTATAGGTTCCGAAGGTACCCTGGGTATTGTTACTCGTGTTGTGTTGCAACTGCAGCCAAAATCTCGCAGTTCTCACACCGCCCTGTGCGCCCTCAATAATTACGAATCAGTGACTCATCTGTTAATTGAATTAAAGCGCAACCTGGGTTCAGGCTTAACCGGCTTTGAGCTTATGTGGGATAGCTATTACGACAAAGTAATGGAAGTCGTGCCCACCTTGACTAGCCCCTTTGCCGAGGCGCACCCGTTCTATTTATTGGTTGAATATAAGGATAACGACGAGGCCACGGGCAATCAGCGGTTTGAATCTATCCTGTTTGCTCAGCTTGAAGCTGGGCTATTAACCGATGCCGTCATTGCCCAGTCCCATCAGGATGCAGCAACGTTCTGGCAGATCCGTGACGGTATTGGTGAGTTATTTCAGGTGTTGGGCCCTGTCTCTAATCAGGATGTCAGCTTACCGATCACCGAGATTGGCGTCTTTGCTGAAGACCTAGATCAGCGCCTTAAAGCAAAATATCCCAATATCGGTGTGCTGTTGTTCGGCCATATTGGCGACAATAATCTGCATGTCTGTGCCTACACGGGCCGCGAAGAAGACAAGCGTCGAATAAATGAAGATATCATGCGGATGATTGGCGAGTACTCAGGGGCTATCACCGCAGAGCATGGTATTGGTGTGCTCAAACGAGACTTCCTGCCCCTGTCTAGAACCGACAGTGAAATTGCCCTGATGAAAACCATCAAGCTGGCGATGGACCCCAAAAATATCCTCAATCCAGGCCGCGTTATTTAATTAGGCCGCACATTTCTCGATTAACCGCTCTGAGTTTCACCGTGACAGATTCCACTGTGGGGCTAGAAACCCTTACAATGGCGCAGCTTTTTCACAGGTCTTTTTAGCGGGTTCTATTAGCAAGTCATTTTAGCAAGTCATATTCAAGGGTTTCAAAATATGGTTACAGGAAAAATTATCGCAGGCACGCTCGGCTTTATGGCGGGCGGCTTTGTTGGCGCAGTCATCGGCGCCTACATTGGTCATCAGTTTGATAAGGGGCTGGGTGGCTTTTTAAACCCCATCTCTGCAGCAGAGCAGGGCCGAATCCGCGAATCCTTCTTTACCACGGTGTTTAGCTTGCTAGGTAGCCTAGCCAAAGCTGACGGTCAGATTTCTAAGGTCGAGATTGCTCAGGCAGAAGCCCTGATGAACAATATGGGACTCAGTGTCAGCCATCGCCGCGAAGCGATTGAACTGTTTCAACAGGGTGCCAAAGCAGACTTCTCCGTTGACGGTGCTATGGGTAGTTTTATGGAGATCTGTGGCCGCCACAATAATCTTAAGCGTCAGCTACTTAATTATCTGATCTCTCTGGCACTGGCCGATGGCGAGTTGCATGATGGTGAGCATGCTCTATTGCGGAAAGTCGCCGAGCATCTGGGTTTTTCCGTGGCCATGTTCGATCAGTTTATCGCCATGATCAAAGCCCAGTCACAGTTCAAAGGTGCAGGGTCAGGGCCCGCTGCCTCAGCAGGTCAGCTGGATTCAGCCTATGCAGCACTGGGTGTTAAGAAGCAAAATTCCGATAGCGAAATCAAAAAGGCCTACCGTAAACTGATCAGCCAAAACCATCCAGATAAGCTTATTGGTCAGGGTATGCCCGCCGATATGGTCAAGCTGGCGACTGAGCGTACTCAAGAAATTCAAACTGCCTACGAGCTGGTGGTCGATAGTCGTAAATAAAAACGCGTGCAGGGCAATGGGTTGTTGACCTTGCAGTGCCTGCTACCTATAATGCGCGTCCTCTCAAGGGAGGCGGTTTGATTGATTAAACCGTTGTGTCGGTGCGGGATGGAGCAGTCTGGTAGCTCGTCGGGCTCATAACCCGAAGGTCGTTGGTTCAAATCCAGCTCCCGCTACCAATTTTATAATGTTACTCATTATGAAATTACCGGCTAGAAGTTAATGTAAGAAAGCAATTTATTGTCTATGCTTGCATTGGCTGAGTGAGAAAAGGAGTTTAGTGCTTTATGGGCCTAACAGTTTTCACTACCAAAATTAGCGTCGTGGTCCGGCGCAAATCGAGGAGCCCCATTTTGGGGCTTTTCTTTAGATGTTAATAAATGGGCCTTGGCCCATTTTTTGTTTGTCCCGGAGGTATCCATGGCTGTGGCCGATAGTAAGTTAAAACTGTTATTGCAGCCGGTGGTTGAATCATTGGGTTGCGAACTCTGGGGTTTAGAGATGCAGGCTGGCGGCAAGATTAAACTGCTGCGTTTGTATATTGATCGACCCGAAGAAGGGGTTGGCATTGAAGACTGTGAGAAAGTCAGTCGTCAGTCCAGCGCTATTCTGGATGTCGAAGAAGCAATAAACGGCGAATATGTTTTAGAAGTTTCATCGCCAGGTATGGACAGGCCGCTGTATGAGCTTGCTCAGTATGAGCAGTATATCGGTGAAAATATTTCACTGAGATTGCGCTTTCCTTACGAGGGGCGCCGCAATTTCAAAGGTTGTTTATCAGCAGTTGATGGCGACGAAATTGTTTTGGTGGTTGCAGATCATGAATTTCTGTTTCCGGTTGAAGGTATAGAGAAGGCTAACGTGGTTCCTCGATTCTGAGGCATGTGGAGTTTGACTGATGAGTAAAGAAATTTTAATGGTTGCTGAGGCCGTATCCAATGAAAAGGGTGTGGATCAGGAAATTATTTTTGAAGCGATCGAACAAGCACTGGGCATGGCAACTAAGAAACGCTATGACGAAGGTGCTAATATCCGTGTCGTAATTGACCGCGAGACTGGCGATTACCAGTCTTACCGCTGGTGGGACGTAGTGGCCGATGATCAGATGGCCGAGCTGGGCACCCAGTTCACTACCGAAGAAGCCATTGAAAAAGATCCTACCTTAGTCGTAGGTGACACCTTTGAAGAGACTGTCGAGAATATCGCCTTTGGCCGTATTGCCGCACAGACTGCCAAGCAGGTTATTGTTCAGCGCGTTAAAGACGCCGAGCGTGAGCTGATTGTAAATCGCTACCGCGACCGTGTTGGCGAGCTACTCAGTGGTACTGTTAAGAAAGTAACCCGTGACCACATTGTGGTTGATTTTGGCGAAAACGCTGAAGGTATGTTGCCTCGCGAAGAGCTAGTTGGCCGTGAGATATTCCGTATCAACGATCGTACCCGCGTAATCCTGCAGGGCATTCGCGAAGAAACTCGCGGCCCCCAGCTGTTGGTTTCTCGCGCTACATCAGAGATGCTGGTGCAATTATTTATGATCGAAGTGCCAGAGATTGCTGAAGGCATTATCGAAATTAAGGGCGCAGCCCGTGATCCTGGCCAGCGTGCCAAGATTGCAGTAAAGAGTAAAGATGCTCGTATCGATCCAGTAGGTGCCTGTGTGGGCATGCGCGGCGCGCGTGTTCAGGCTGTATCCAACGATCTCGACGATGAGCGAGTCGATATTGTGTTGTGGGACGATAACCCAGCACAGCTAGTGATTAACGCAATGGCCCCTGCAGAAGTAGAGTCTATTGTTGTTGACGAAGATACCCATTCAATGGATGTGGCGGTCAATGGCGAAAATCTCGCTCAGGCAATTGGTAAGGGTGGACAGAATGTTCGTCTAGCCTCTGAGCTGACCGGTTGGGCTATCAACGTAATGACTATTGAAGATGCCCAAGAAAAGCAAGAAGCAGAATCTTCAAGCTTTGTTGAAGCACTTATGGAAGCGTTGGACGTTGACGAAGACGTTGCAGTGGTACTCGTTGAAGAAGGCTTTACCAGCATCGAAGAAGTCGCCTATGTTCCTCTCGAGGAAATGAGCGCTATCGAAGGCTTCGATGAAGATATCGCCGAAGAGCTTCGCGCTCGCGCTAAAGATGCATTGCTGACCAGAGAGCTGGCCAGTGAAGAGCAATTAACCAATGTAGAGCCTGCCGAAGATTTGATGACAATGGAAGGCATGGATTCAGCATTGGCGTACAAGTTAACCGCTAAAAGTATCGTCACCATGGAAGATCTGGCTGAGCAAGCGGTCGATGATCTGATGGATATTGACGGTATGGATGAAGAGAAAGCAGCAGCATTAATCATGACTGCTCGAGCACCTTGGTTTGCAGAAGAACAGGGTGAATAATTAATCGGGCGGTAATAGAGGACAACCGATGGCTGAAGTTACAGTAAGTGAATTAGCAAAAACAGTGGGCGCATCCGAAGATCGTTTGCTTATGCAAATGAAAGAAGCGGGCCTGTCGCATACCTCCGCAGATGCAACTGTATCTGACGAAGAAAAACAAACCCTGCTGGGCTATTTAAAAGGCCTGCATGGTGACAGCGCGGACGAACCAAAGAAAATCACGTTGCGTCGCAAAACTGTTAGCACCCTTAAGTCGGGAAATCGCAAAACCGTTAACATAGAAGTGCGTAAGAAACGCACCTATGTAAAACGCAGCGATGAAGAAATGTTAGCGCAGGCAGAAGCCGAGGCCGAAACAGCAGCAGTTGTAGAGCCCGTTGTTGAGCCGATCGTTGAAGTTATTCCCGAGCCAGTTGTTGTCGAAGAAGTCGTCGCACCTGAGCCAGAGCCCGTTGTTGAGCCCGAGCCTATTCCCGAGCCGACGTTTGTACGTGGTTCAGGAACCGACAATATTGAAGAACAGCGTATTGCCGCCATTGCCAATCGTCGCAAGGCCGCAGAGGCAGCAAAAGTTGCTGCCGAACATGCTGCTCAATTCAAAATTGATGAAGTTGCCCGTAAAGCCGCCGAAGCTGCTTCTGCTCTTAAGAGCGAAGAGGCTAAGAAAGCCGGCAAAGTCACCAAAACAATTACGCCTACCGCCACTGATCCTGTTTTCGACAAGGGTCGACGTCACGGCAAGCCAGTTAACGAAGACGATGACAAGCCAGGCAAAAAGAACGTTAAGAAGCCATTGGGCAAAGGCGGCAAAAAGAAAGGCCGTCTGCAAATGGACGACAGCAGCGATTACCGCGGAAAAGGTCGTTTACGCTCTTCTGGTTTAGTGCTCAAAGCAGACAACAAGCACACCTTCAAAAAGCCGGTTGATAAGAAAGTTCTAGAAGTGGCTATTCCAGACGAACTCACCGTGGGTGATTTGGCTCTGCGAATGTCCATTAAAGCCAATCTTGTGATTAAAGAACTGATGAAGTTGGGCATTATGGCCAACATCAATCAGGTGATTGATCAGGAAACGGCATTCTTAGTGGTTGAAGAATTGGGTCACACCCCAGTTGCCGCTCAGGATGACACCGTTGAAGACGAGCTGACCAAACAGTTTGCAGTGATTAAAGACGAAGGTAACGAAGAGCCAAGAGCGCCGATTGTTACTGTAATGGGTCATGTTGACCATGGTAAAACCTCGCTGCTGGATAGCATTAGAAAGTCTCGCGTTGCTTCAGGCGAAGCGGGTGGTATCACACAGCATATTGGTGCTTACCACGTAGACACGCCAAAAGGCATGGTTACATTCTTGGATACCCCAGGACACGCCGCGTTTACCGCAATGCGTGCCCGTGGTGCCCAGGCGACCGATGTGGTGATTCTGGTTGTGGCCGCCGATGATGGTGTTATGCCCCAGACCGAAGAAGCCATTCAGCATGCTAAGGCTGCCGGTGTTCCCATTGTTATCGCGATTAACAAAATGGACAAAGAAGGTGCTGACCCAGAGCGAGTCACTACCGAACTGGCAGCTAAAGATGTAATCCCTGAAGAGTGGGGCGGTGATACTCAGTTTATTAAAGTCTCTGCTCAGACAGGCGATGGCATCGATCAATTACTTGAAGCCGTTCTTCTGCAAGCAGAACTACTTGAGCTAACAGCACCCATCGATGTGCCAGCGCGAGGCGTGATTGTTGAGTCCCGCATTGATAAAGGCCGTGGTGTTATTGCTACAGCTCTGGTTCAGCAGGGTACGCTGCGTAAAGGCGACTTTATGCTAGCCGGTGAGAGCGTCGGTAAGATTCGCGCCATGACCGACGAAGTGAAAAAGCCTATTGCCGAAGCGGGCCCGTCAATTCCAGTCGAGATATTAGGTCTGGACGAAGCGCCCAATGCTGGCGATGAGTTCTTTGTTGTTGCCGATGAGCGCAAAGCCAAAGAAATTGCTGAACTGCGTACGACCAAGTCGCGCCACGAGCGTATGTCTCGTCAGCAGGCTGCCAAGCTAGAAAATATGTTCACCGACATGAGTACAGAGCAGGTTAGTAAGCTTAACCTGATCGTTAAGACTGATGTTCGTGGATCATTAGAAGCTATTAATAGCGCATTGAATGACTTTGCTACCGATGAAGTTGCGGTTGATATTGTTGCTTCTGGTGTCGGTGGAATTACCGAGTCAGATATCAACCTGGCACTCACCACCGGCGCTATTGTATTAGGCTTTAATGTTCGTGCCGGCGGTGCCGCGCGCACATTGGCTGAGAAAGAAGAAGTTGAAGTGCGCTACTACAGTGTTATCTACAACCTTCTCGATGAAGTGAAGCTGGCCCTATCAGGCATGCTTGCGCCAGAGACCCGAGAAGAAATTGTTGGTATTGCCGAAGTTCGCGATGTATTCCGTTCACCTAAGTTCGGCGCTATTGCTGGCTGTATGGTGACCGAGGGTACTGTGTACCGCAGCAAGCCCATCCGCGTACTGCGTGACAATGTGGTTATCTATCAGGGTGAACTTGAGTCGCTGCGTCGCTTTAAAGACGAAGCTGCCGATGTTCGCAACGGTATGGAATGTGGTATCGGTGTTAAAGACTACAACGATGTTAAAGCGGGCGACCTGATTGAAGTGTATGACGTCACTCAGGTGAAGCGTTCACTCTAGGTTATAGAGAGAAACAAAACCTATGCCAAGAGAATTTACCAGAGCTGAACGCGTGTCAGATGCCATCCAACAGGAGTTGGCGGTACTGATACGCGAGAATGTTCGCGATCCCAGAGTGGGTATGATCAGCGTCACTGAAGTTGAAGTGAGCCGCGATCTTGCCTACGCCAAAGCCCACGTCTCCTTCGTGGGTGATCGCACACAGGAAGAAATTGATGAGGGCTTGGCGGCACTCAATGGTGCCTCCGGTTATCTGCGCAAATTATTGGCAGGCAGCATCAAGCTTCGCATCACTCCGACCCTGAAGTTTTTCTTTGATGAGAGTGGCCGTCGTGGACAGCATCTCTCAGCCCTGATTGATCTTGCGATATCCAAAGAGACCCCCGCAGCCGACGACGAAGAACAGTCGGACAGCGAGGCTGTTTAAATTTGGCTCGTAGACGTAATCGCGGCCGGCCGGTAAACGGCATCTTTCTGCTCGACAAACCCCAGGGCCTATCGTCCAATCAGGCCTTACAGCGGGTTAAAAATATCTTCGACGCCAACAAAGCGGGCCACACCGGCGCGCTAGATCCGTTGGCAACTGGCGTACTACCCATCTGTCTGGGTGAAGCCACCAAATTCAGCCAATTTCTATTAGATGCCGACAAGCATTATCTGAGTACCTTTACCCTAGGCGTCACCACAGAAACTGGTGACAGCGAAGGCGCGGTCGTGGTTGAGCAAGATGCCTCAGCAGTGACTCTTGAGCAGATCGAATTAGCCGTTGAAGACTTTCGCGGCGAAATCCAGCAGATTCCCTCCATGTACTCGGCCCTTAAGCACAATGGTCAGCCTCTTTATAAGCTGGCGCGGCAGGGTATAGAAGTAGAGCGCGAAGCCCGCACCATTACAGTATTTAACTATCAAATTTTGGATTACCGTCCAGGCGCACAGGCGCAGCTAGATGTGCAGGTGCATGTCAGTAAAGGCACCTATGTGCGTAGTCTTGCCGAAGATCTAGGTAAGGCTCTAGGTTGTGGTGCCCATGTGAGTGCACTGCGCCGCAATATTGCCGGCCCCTTTTCAGACGCCGAGATTATTACATTGCCAGAATTACAGGCCATGGCCGAAAATGTCGAGCCCAGTGATCTAGACCACTTATTAAAGCCCATGGATATTCCCGTTGCCGACCGTATGGCCGTCGAATTATCCGAAACAGTCGCCGCGTATTTCCAGCTGGGGCAGGCAGTAATGTCATCACAGGCCTTTCGCGACGGGCAAGAAGGCGATATAGTGCGCGTCTTCCGCGAGGGCGGTGCTTTTCTGGGTGTAGCTACGGTTACCGAAGACGGCAAAATAGCCCCGAAAAGACTGGTTGTTGAAACATAACGACCTAAGAAATCAAATTAGGATGTCTGTAAATATGCGCGGGCACCCTGAACCTTTTATTAGTCGCATATTGGAGAAAGTATTATGGCACTGAGTGCAGAAGAAAAAGCAGCAATCGTTTCAGAACACGCAACCTGCGAAAATGACACAGGTTCACCAGAAGTTCAGGTTGCACTGCTAACCGTAAACATCAACAAGCTACAGGGTCACTTTGGTGATCACAAGAAAGATCACCACTCACGTCGTGGTCTGATTCGCATGGTTAACCAGCGTCGCAAATTGCTCGATTACTTAAAGAGCAAAAATGTTGAGCGTTATAGCCAGTTAATCAAGAAGCTTGGTTTACGTCGATAGGTGTTCTCGGTGCGGCTCCTCTTTATAGACGGAGCCGCAATCGTATTTTGAGCACATAACTACGCCACTATATTCCGTCTCCATAATTGCTGATCGAGTTACTTATGCCTGTCTCCACGAGCAGCTATAAGTAACCCGAGCAGCGTACACATTGACGGATTTTTGGCGCTTTCAGGTAAACAAACAAAGGTAAAATTATGACTCCTTTAATTAAGAAATTTCAATACGGCAACCATACCGTAACATTAGAAACAGGCCGTATTGCCCGTCAGGCAACTGGTGCGGTTCTATGTTCTATCGACAACACCTCAGTACTCTGTACTGTTGTTGGTGCACGTGAAGCCAAAGCAGGAATGGACTTCTTCCCACTGGGTGTTCACTACATCGAGAAAGCCTATGCAGCCGGTAAAATTCCTGGTGGCTTCTTCAAGCGTGAAGGTCGTCCAAACGAGAAAGAGACTCTAACGTCGCGTCTTATTGACCGTCCGATTCGTCCACTTTTCCCTAACGGCTTCAAAAACGAAGTACAGGTTGTTTGTACCGTTATGTCAGCCGAGAAAAACATTGATCCAGATATCGCAGCAATGATCGGTACCTCTGCTGCTCTGTCTATCTCAGGCATCCCTTTTAACGGTCCTGTTGGCGGCGCTCGCGTCGGTTATACCGAAGAACAAGGCTACCTGCTTAACCCAACGTACAGCGAACTAGCTGGCTCGTCATTAGACATGATTGTTGCTGGTACTAAAGACGCAGTACTAATGGTTGAATCTGAAGCCAGCGAGCTTTCAGAAGACATTATGTTGGGCGGCGTACTTTTCGCTCACCAGGAAATGCAAACAGTGATCAGCGTAATCGAAGAACTCGCTGCTGAAGCTGGCAAGCCACGCTGGGATTGGGTAGCTGAAGTAGAAAACGCAGACCTTAAAGCATCACTTGCTGACCTAGTAGGCGCTGACTTAGACGCTGCTTACCAGGTGCACGATAAGCAGGCCCGCGTTGAAAGCATCAACGCTCTTCGCGACCGTGCTAACGCATCGCTGGTTAGCGATGACGGCTTCTCTGCAGAAGACATCAAAGACTCGTTCAAGAAGCTTGAGAAGAGCATTGTTCGTGGTCGCATTATCCGTGGCGAGCCACGTATCGATGGTCGTGACACTAAGAAAGTCCGCGCCATTAACGTTGAAGTGGGCATCTTGGATAAAGTTCATGGTTCTTCACTGTTCACACGTGGTGAGACTCAGGCAATTGTTGCAGCAACATTAGGCTCAAGTCGTGATGCACAGATGATTGACGCACTGGAAGGCCGTCGTGACGATCCTTTCATGTTGCACTACAACTTCCCTCCCTACTCAGTAGGCGAATGTGGCCGTATTGGTTTCACAAGCCGTCGTGAAGTAGGACATGGTCGTTTAGCCCGTCGCGGTATCAATGCCGTACTGCCTTCACAGGAAGATTTCCCATATGCCATCCGCGTAGTATCAGAGATCACTGAATCTAACGGTTCAAGCTCAATGGCTTCTGTCTGTGGTTCAAGCTTGGCACTAATGGATGCTGGTGTTCCTCTTAAAGCACCCGTAGCTGGTATTGCTATGGGTCTGGTTAAAGAAGACGCAGGCTTTGCTATCTTGACCGATATCCTGGGTGACGAAGATCATCTCGGTGATATGGACTTTAAAGTAGCTGGTACAGCTGCTGGTATCACTGCACTGCAGATGGATATCAAAATCGAAGGTATTACTGAAGAGATCATGGAAATTGCCCTCGAGCAAGCCATGGAAGCTCGTCTGCATATCCTCGACGAAATGAACAAGGTCATTGCGACTGGTCGTTCCGAAGTGGCTGATACAGCACCTCGTATGGGCGTCATGCAAATTGATTCAGATAAGATTCGTGACGTGATTGGTAAGGGCGGCGCAACTATCCGTGGTCTTTGCGATGAGCATAACTCGACTATCGATATCACAGATGACGGTTCGGTTAAAATCTACTCAGAAGACACAGAAGGCCTAAACGCTGCAATGGACGCGATTAAAGCAATCGTAGCCGACCCAGAGCCAGGCACTATCTACGACGGTAAAGTTGTCCGTATCGTAGACTTCGGTGCTTTCGTTAACTTTATGCCTGGTACCGACGGTCTGGTTCACATCTCACAGATCGCTCAGGAACGCGTTGCTAAAGTAGGCGATTACCTGACTGAAGGCCAAGATGTTCGCGTTAAGGTAACAGAGATCGACAACCGTGGTCGTGTGAAGCTGTCTATCAAAGAAGCACAGGCGGAAGAGGGTACTGCACCTGAAGCCCCAGCTGCTGCTTCTGAGGAAGCTGCACCAGAGGCTTAATGGTCGCTGTTCTTGAAGTACAAAAAAATCCTCGATTTTAATCGGGGATTTTTTTTGCCTAAAATTTTTAACTGACTTGTCATCCCGACAGAACGCAGTGAAGAGGCATCTTTTGGTTTGTAGCACTGATCCCCAAAACCCAACCTTGAAGGGAGCTTTCAGATCGGGTCCATGGGTTTATAATTTTCAGCGCTCAGACAACTCGTTTCACTCAAACAAGTCTTCGCTCAATCTGAAAATTATAAACCCATAAACGGACCCTGATTGATCTGAAAGCTCCCTCCAAGGTTAGGTTTTTACTAGTGTAGTAATCTGCGAGTTATTTTTGCCTAAGGAAAGCCCTTTTCAAAAAACACGAAAAATAAATTTCACTCCATGGCTAAGGCTTACCTGCCCTAACACCCTTTCAAAACCGTGGCCAGCATGGATGCTGGCCTCGAGCCTACATGGATGTATTCACGGCGTGTTTTGAAAGGGTGTTAGGGTAGGTGAGCCGGTTTAGTGCTCCAAACCAAAAGATGCCTCTTCACTGCGTTCTGTCGGGATGACAGAATATAAAGATGTACATCAATGAATTTCAGAATTAAGCAGAGGTGAACGAATGGGGTTGGCTGGGTCCGACCCCTAGCGATCTAGCGATCGTCTCTGGATGAAAAAAAATATGAAGTAATAGTACCCCTGCTAATCGACTAGGGCTTATTTCAGACTGAGCAAGGCTATTGCCAGACTAGCCTTAAATGTAAAGTAGAAACGGAGCAATGGCAGTTTGTCACCGATCAACTATGAACTGCCCTAAAGGAAAGTGTCCGATTGGACTTGGCCAAAACGGTCTGATGGCGATTTACATTGTGAAACACAAGGGAGGTGGTTAATTAATGCACAGAAATTTGTAGGTCAGTTTAATCAAATTTTCTCTATTAAATAGGATAAAGGATTATGAATTTATATATGAAGAAGATATTTTCGGTTGTAGTTTCAGTGCTTTTCTCCACGCAGGTGATGGCATTAGAAAAAACTGATGTAGGCGGGGTGCAGCAACCGTCTGTCCAGTGGGTGCACTATTTGAGTGCTGTTGAAAAAGCTGAAATAGCGGGTAGATTGGCAAAGGAGGAATACTTTCGTCGGGAAGCTGCTGGGACTTTGCATGACAAAACTCAGCAGCAGGAGATTTTATTTCCCATTAGCCTTGTGCCCATAGACTCCAAATCAGGTACCAATAAAAGTGCTGCAGCAGTTCCCTCTGGAGGGAACATAAGTTGCAGTATTAGTGTCCACAATCCGCACGCTGGTTCTGGGCCAGGGGGTTCTACTGTTGTTAAAGCAAAGTCTTCAGGCAGCTGTAATTACATTCATGTTTTTGGCACACCGCCACCCACGATAGGCTGGGATCTAACGCAGGTTCTGCTTAGAGTTATAGGATTTGGATTTCCTCCAATGATTGACCTTTAGACAGCTGTGCATACAAGAAATGGTTTAAGTGAAAGCTGGAATGCAAGTAGTGCACAAATCTTTCATCCTAGCTGCATCAATGGGAGTTACTCGCACCTTAATGTGGTGTATGTAATTCCTCCTCCTGGTTGGATATACACGGGCCCTCAACCGATAACCATTCCAAATCCGGCAACAGCGGTTGTAAGTAATTGCTAACGAGTCAGACTGCCTTAAAGAACGGCCTTGCTCCTATTGTCTGTCCAAATATCGTCACCAGGCAAGGCCTTATAGGTTTCGAGAACCCCAGCATGCAATACTTTATTAACAAGGGTTGTTGATCCACCAAAGTAGGATGATGGCTTGCTGTAGGGGCTGGCCAGGAACCAATCACAGGTAGTTGGCCATATCGCATTGGGAACTAGGCCAGCTACTTCAATACCGTGACGATTAACTGCGTGTTCATAGGCTGCCAGCCAGCAGTCTCTAAGCCTAGATAATGTAGAACTGAAGAGTAAATAGCTTTGTTGCCCGGTGTAACTTTCAAACTTTGCTCTTGCCTGGTGGTATATAGGAAGATTGAACCCTTCCCAGATACCACACAAGACTTCCTGATTAGGGCCACCTATTTCAGCAAGGATCGCAAACAGGCTCTCCATCATATCTACGGTTAATTCACCCTCTAAGGGCCCATCGATGCCCGCCGTACCAGGTTCTTGGGTAATCAATGGAAAGGTTTGAAGAAATTGCATCAGCCGGTGGGGGCGTCGGTTGTTGGCGGTTTCGACGTCATCCCATCGAACAGGAGTCAACTTTTCCGCATCAACCCACCCAGCGCGAAGCGCCGCCCAGGCTTCTTCATCATTTGGGTCTAGGGCATCAAAAGACCAACCAGGGTGGCAAATGCGCACGTAGCTTGCAAATCCTGATGGCACAATTGTATGCAGTGTATGCTTGGGGCCATTACATCGTTCAACAACCCAGGCTGCGCGTTTTGCATCAGGCTCTACGTCATAATATTTAAAAAAATTATCCATTGGTATTGACTTCCATGCCACTAATTTGAACTGTAAATATATGCTAGCATGAAGCTTGGAGATACAATAAATTCTCTTTTACTGAATCGCCTCGTGATTGTCGGAGGCTAATTGTCTTGAAATAAATTAGTAATAAATTAGGGTCAGACTAGAATTTCCTTATAGGTTGTCTTTTGAATCTTGCGGCAATCGACGTATTATCATTTTACATTCGAGTCCGGCCCTAAATGTCACAGTGACGCTCGTTAAATTTTGTGTGGAAAAATGGCTGGTCTGTGTCTATCTTTATGAGTACTATCTGGAATAATAGTAGCTTTGAAATTCCTATCTTCCGCTAGCGAATTATCTAATAAAATATACTGTTTTAATTGATAATTTGATAAATAGTGAGTCTATCTATATGGTTCTATTAGTTACTTACGTACTAGTCGCTCTCGGGTTTTCATTTTTGTGTTCTGTTGCTGAGGCCGTATTATTAAGTATTACTAGTGCACATATTGCCTTATTGGAAAAGCAGGAAAAACCTTCAGGGCCTCTATTACGGTCCTTGAAAAATGATGTCAACAAACCCCTGGCGGCCATCCTCACCCTAAATACCATTGCTCATACTGTAGGTGCTGCAGGGGCTGGTGCTCAGGCGGCGCAGGTTTTTGGTAATGCTTATGTTGGCGTCATTTCTGCCATATTAACTTTATTGATTTTGGTATTCTCTGAAATTATTCCCAAAACCCTTGGCGCCCATTACTGGCGAGAGCTGTCTTCAGTGACTGGATTTGTTCTAAAATATTTGATTATTATTCTATACCCCTTTGTGAAGCTGGCAGAAAAATTAACGGGAAATTTAACCCATGGAGTAACACTTAGTGGTTTTAGCCGTGAGGAGTTTGTTGCGCTCGCTGATTTGAGTTATCAGGAGGGGCAAATTGCGGAGCAGGAGTCCAAGATTTTAACAAATTTACTTCGGTTGCGAGAGACGCATGTTTCTGTAGCAATGACTCCTAGAACGGTTGTTTTTTCCCTCCCGGAAACGGTGACTGTCGAAGAATTTTTCCACAAGTATGAGCAGAGGACTTTCTCTCGTATACCTATATATAAAAACGACTCAGAGAATATTACAGGCTTTGTTTTTCGAAGTGATCTTCTATTAGCTCAAGCTAGAGGCAATAGTGCTAATACGTTAAGCAATTATCAACATGCTATTACTGCAACATTGGAATCGACCTCCTTAGCGCATGTACTCAATGAGCTGTTAACGTTAAGAGTGCACATGATGCTAGTTGTTGATGAATACGGTGGTGTTGAAGGTATTGTCACTTTAGAGGATGTTTTAGAAACATTAATTGGCCTTGAGATTGTTGACGAGAAAGATGAGGCCATAGATATGCAAAAGGAAGCGAAGCGTTTGTGGCGGCGGCGAGAAGAAAAGAGGGGGGGCAGTATTAAAAAGCCATGAGATTATGGATAAATCAGGTTGAGACCGTTCCGAATTACTTTCGTAGAGAGATGTTGAGCGGTGCTTAAGCCATTTGGCTGTTCGCGGAATGTGTTCCAATCGAAAAAAACCGCTGCTGGAATTGTATCAGTGCTCCTCTGTCCAAGTTTCTTAGGTTAGCACTAATATATCTAGATGATTATGGGGAGGGGTAGCGTCAGCGAAAGCCCCCTCAGACTAAGCAACTATTTCACCTGAATAATAATTTTTTCTGACAGAACCACTGGTTTATGGGGAATGTGATATTTGTCACCCATCAATAATTGTAGGCTGTGCTCGCCTGGCTCTAGATTCAACATCACCTCAGTTTGACCGCCACCAAAATGAACATGATTGGCGCTGGCTGGCACAGGCATTGTCAAATCAGGCAGGGTATCGACATCAATCAACAAATGATGGTGCCCAGTATTGGGTTTATCGACACCGGCAGGTGCAACGCCCATACCTGACAAACCGAAACGTACTGTGACTGGACTACTCAGTTCCGCACCGTTGAGGGGGCTAATAATATAGACGTTGGCAGAAGTAGTTTCAGCTGCTATGACGCCAAATGAACTTAGTGTCAGTAATAGTAGGCAGATTTTGATCATGGGATTATTTTCTCTTGCTTGATAGCGTTGGATTAAATGTTTGGTTCGGCCTAAAGCTTATGGCTTAGGATTTTTACTCAGCGACAGCTAAGCTAAGTAACTCGGTGGCATGAGAAAGCGTCTGCTCAGTAACAGTCGCCCCACCCAACATGCGCGCCAGCTCCTCAATACGTTCTTGCCTGCTAAGTGGCGTCATAAGCGACGCGGCACTCTGGGTATCTACAACCTTACTGGCTCGATAATGATGGTGCGCATGGGCAGCCACCTGAGGCTGGTGCGTCACGCTGATAACCTGGCCGCGATCACCCAGGGTTTTGAGCAGCTGGCCAACAATATCCGCCGTACTGCCACCGATACCCACATCGACCTCATCAAAGACCAATGTCGGGATTTTAGAATGGGCTGCAGCCACTACTTGAATGGCAAGGCTTACACGAGAAAGCTCGCCACCAGAGGCAATTTTTGCCAGAGGCTTATGGGGCTGCCCTGGGTTGGTGGCAATAACAAACTCCACCTCTTCAAAACCACTGGCGCGGTATTCACCTTCATTAAGGGCGGTAAGCTGAACCAATAACTCGGCGCCTTCCATGCTGAGTTTCTGGAGCTGCTGATTAATTTCTGAGGCCATGGTCTTCGAGGCCTTTTCACGAATAGCGCTAAGCTTCTTCGCTGAGGCTTCATAGGCAGTGGCCAACGCATCGAGTTGCTGTTGCAGGGCATCAATGCTCTCGCCACCATCTTGCAGACTTTGCAGTTCCTGCTCGAGGAGCGTTAATGTTTCCGCGAGCTGCTCAGCGTTTACCCGGTGTTTACGGGCCAGCTGGAAAATAACCGCCAGCTGCTCTTCAACTAGCTGCAAACGCTGTGGGTCCGCTTCGAAGCGATCCACATAGCTTTCAATTTCACTGGTGGCTTCTTCAATCTGAATAAGGCCACTTTGCAGTAGTTCCTCAGCGTTGCTTAGAGCCTCTGGCTTATGCTTTAAGCCGGCCAGTGTCGACAGGGCGCGGTTTAGGCCGTCACGCACATTAAAGCCTTCAGTTTGATCACAGATCGCCAGAACACTTTGGCTCTCCACAAGAATCTGGTCGGCATTCGCCAGGGTTTGCTGTTCTAGCTCAAGCTTGGCGAGGGAGGTAGGGGCGAGGTCGAGCTGCTGTAGTTCATTCACCTGAAAGCTCAATAAGTCTTTGCGGGCAATAAGCTCATCCGACCGTTCCATAAGGCTGCTGAGCTTTTTGTGGGCACTGTGCCACTGTCGGTAGCAAGTGCTTACTTCTACGGCTAGATCAGTGGTGTCGGCATAGTCGTCTAATAATTTGCGATGAGTCTCGCGGCGCAATAGAGACTGGTGTTCGTGTTGACTGTGAATATCGGTGAGCATTTCGCCGAGCTGTTGGAGCTGCTGCATGGTGCAGCTTTGGCCGTTAATATAGCCTCGCGAGCGGCCTTCTATCGTATAAAGGCGGCGCAGTATGCATTGATCGTCGGCACTGTAATCGTTGCTCTCAAGCCATTCGTTGGCTTCTTCAAGGCCTTTAATATCAAAGGTCGCGGTAATTTCTGCACGGTCTTTACCGTGACGAATAGTTCCTGTATCGGCCCGGTCACCCAGAGCCATGCCCAATGCATCCAGAACCAGTGATTTACCGGCGCCGGTTTCCCCTGTTATGGCAGTAGTGCCGCTGGAAAATTCAATCTCCAGGGTTTCCACCAGGGTGTAATTGTTAATATTGATCGATAGCAGCACGGATTTAAACCAATAGACTTTGATTTATGTTTATACAGAACAGATTGCCGTTAAGCAATCGCTTGAAACTTAATAGTTTGCCCCCATATCTAGACTTAGCGAAATTCTAGGGATCCATTGGATCAATCACACATATAAACAAGCAAGGAGTTGGCGTGTCCGAAGAAACCAACAAAGACGACAAAACAGCCGTAAACGATGATCAGGTTCTTCCTGAAACTGAGCAGAAAGCGACGCTCGAAGAAGTAAACGCCGATATAGAGGCCGAGTTACTCGACGCGTTGGACAAAGAGCCTGAGCAGTCAGAAACCGAGCAGCTGCAACAGCAGGTGGCCGGCGCTAATGATCAGGTGTTACGTGTGCAGGCAGAAATGCAGAATCTTCGTCGCCGTGCCGAGCGCGATGTCGAGAATGCCCATAAATATGCCCTCGACAAATTTGCCCCCGAGCTTTTGCCTGTGGTGGATAACCTTGAACGAGCACTGGCTACCATTGATGTTGAAGATCCGGCGCAAAAATCCGTTGCCGAAGGTATAGAGCTTACCCTCAAAACATTTGTTGATGTTCTGGTGCGTTTTAAGGTGGAAGCCGTTGATCCGGCTGGACAGCCCTTCGATGCAGAGTTTCATCAGGCCGTTAGCATGGTGCCAAACCCAGATCTCGAGCCAAACACGGTAATGGACGTATTTCAAAAGGGTTATACCTTAAATGGTCGGCTGCTTAGGCCCGCAATGGTCGTTGTATCAAAGCCAGCGTAATAAAAAGTGGCTTATTAATCGCCGCAACCTTGAAATTATGGAAACAGCATCCATATAAAGAACAAGCAAGACAATAAACAGACAACCCTGGAAACAGGCACTTAAGACAAGTAACGGAGAAATATCTAATGGGAAAAATTATCGGAATTGATTTGGGAACGACCAACTCATGTGTTGCCGTACTCGAAGGCGATAAGCCCAAAGTAATTGAAAACGCAGAAGGCGCACGCACTACCCCTTCTGTTGTGGCTTATACCGAAGAAGGCGAAATTTTAGTTGGCCAATCAGCCAAGCGTCAGGCAGTCACTAATCCACACAACACGGTTTACGCGGTTAAGCGTTTGATCGGTCGTCGTTTTGAAGACGATGTTGTGCAAAAAGACATCAAAATGGTGCCCTACAAAATTGTTAAGGCCGACAACGGTGATGCATGGGTAGAGATCAAAGGCGACAGCAAAGCAGCGCCGCAGGTTTCTGCTGAAGTACTCAAGAAAATGAAAAAGACCGCCGAAGACTACCTTGGCGAAACTATTTCTGAAGCTGTTATTACTGTTCCTGCCTACTTCAACGATTCACAGCGTCAGGCAACTAAGGATGCTGGTCGTATTGCCGGTCTCGATGTTAAGCGCATCATTAACGAGCCAACGGCAGCAGCATTGGCCTACGGTATCGATAAAACCCCAGGAGACAGCGTTGTTGCTGTTTACGATCTGGGTGGTGGTACCTTCGATATCTCGATTATTGAGATCGCAGACGTCGATGGCGAGAAGCAATTTGAAGTGCTGGCCACTAACGGAGACACATTCCTCGGTGGTGAAGACTTCGATATGCGTTTAATCGAATATTTATCCGCTGAATTCAAAACCGACAGCGGTATCGATATCCACGGTGATCCACTGGCCATGCAGCGTCTTAAAGAAGCCGCAGAGAAAGCCAAGATCGAACTGTCTTCAAGCTCACAGACCGAAGTTAACCTGCCTTACATCACAGCAGATGCCACTGGTCCGAAGCACCTGGTGGTTAAGCTTACTCGCGCCAAGCTAGAGTCACTGGTTGAAGAGCTGGTTGAGCGTTCATTAGCGCCGCTTAAAGTTGCCCTAAAAGACGCAGGCAAGTCTACTTCCGAGATCGACGAGATTATCTTGGTCGGTGGCCAGACACGTATGCCACTGGTACAGGAAAAAGTAACCGCATTCTTCGGCAAAGAGCCACGTAAGGATGTTAACCCAGACGAAGCGGTTGCCGTTGGTGCTGCACTCCAGGGCGCTGTACTGTCTGGTGATGTAACAGATGTACTGCTTCTAGACGTAACACCTCTAAGCCTGGGTATCGAGACCATGGGTGGCGTAGCTACTCCAGTGATCGAGAAGAACACCACGATTCCTACCAAGAAATCGCAGATCTTCTCCACTGCGGAAGACAACCAGACTGCCGTGACCATTCACGTGGTACAGGGTGAGCGCAAGCAGGCGACAGGTAACAAGTCACTGGGTCGTTTTGACCTGGCCGACATTCCGCCCTCACAGCGCGGCATGCCGCAGATCGAAG
>DDDD01000132.1:6936-13859 GCA_002335945.1 Porticoccaceae bacterium UBA1989 | reverse complement strand
TATGTGGTGGATTCTCGATGCCGAGTCCGGTGAATACTGCGCCGTGGGCATTCATGGCCAGGTTATCTACATTAATCGTAAGGCCAACACCGTGATGGCCTGGTTCTCAAGCCAGCCCGGTGCCAGCTCAGCAGGCAACAAAGCATTCCGAGCCAAGCTCAATGCAGCTCGGGCCTTAGCGAGTTCACTAACCCAATAAATTGATCTAGTCGCTAAAAAGTGTGGTTTTGATTAACGACTGTTCAAACAGGCGTTAATCATTTGCTACAATGCCGGCTTATTAAACAGGCGCCAGATTTGCGATTTGGTTAGCCGAACACACCTATTGGGATTAACAATGCCTATTCAATACGTCACCTGTGCGCTGTATAAATTTGTCGCACTGCCAAATTACGGCTCTATTCGCCACCCCTTATTAAACGTCATGACCGACAACAATGTCTTTGGCACATTACTGCTGGCAGACGAAGGGATTAACGGCACTATTTCCGGCCGCAGAGAAGACATCGATGCAGTACTTAGCTGGTTGGACCAGCAACCGGGTTTAGAAAACATAGATACCAAAGAATCCTTTGACGATGAAATTCCGTTTTATCGCAGCAAAGTGAAACTGAAAAAAGAAATCGTCACCATGGGCGTTGAAGGCATAGATCCCAAACAGGTAGTGGGCACCTATGTAAAACCCAGTGACTGGAATGCACTGATCTCAGAACCAGAGGTAGTCTTGGTCGATACCCGCAATGATTATGAAGTAGAGATCGGAACCTTCGAAAATGCCATAGACCCAAAAACAAAATCCTTTCGCGACTTTCCCGAATGGGCCAAGAACAATCTCGATCGCAATAAGCACAAAAAAGTCGCTATGTTTTGTACCGGTGGCATACGCTGCGAAAAATCTACCGCCTATATGAAAGAGCAGGGTTTTGAAGAGGTCTACCATCTTGAAGGGGGCATTCTTAAATACCTCGAAGACGTGCCCAAAGAACAAACATTATGGCAGGGAGAATGTTTTGTATTCGACAATCGCGTCGCCGTTGATCACGATCTAAAGCGCGGTTCTTACGATCAATGTCACGCCTGCCGCATGCCCATTACCGAGCAAGAGAAAGCGCTCGATACCTATGCTGAGGGGCTATCCTGCCTCCATTGTTACGGCACAGTAAGCGACGATCAGAAGCAGCGCTTTGCCCAGCGTCAGAAGCAAATAGAGCTGGCCAAGGCACGAGGTGAAGAACATATTGGTAACGCAGCACTAGAGGCAACCGAACGCCGTAGAGCTGAAAAAAAGGCCCGTAGAATTCAAGACTCGAAAGCACAGCGCACATAGCGACTAAATTGAAAGCCACTAAAGAGTTAACCAGAAAAATCCGAAAAAAAAGCCGCTATCACTAGCGGCTTTTTACTTTTAGCCCTTTATACAGGCTCACTAATACAGGTTCTAATTACTGTCGAATATAAGACTGAGTAACAGACAGACCGTCCCACAGAAAGCTCTGCTTAAAGTGGTTTTCATCAACCAGCTCCAGAGTTAACACCTGTGCTTCACTGGGGAGACTTTCAAAAGAACTGGCCATCATCGTTTCAGCTGCGGCGCCGGTGGCGTCAACAGAAAATTCACCGAAACCAAAATGCTGCTGCATTTCACCTTCAACTAAAAAGCTCTGCGAGAATATATAGTGACCACCACCAATCATTTTTATTTCAGAAAACTGATTAAGCTCACCGGCCTCTTCAGCCTCTCTCGTATCAAGCTTCCACAGCCCGTCAAAGATAGACGTCTGGCCAGGCAGCCTGTCCCAACTCTCAACCATATCATACACATGGCCATTAGATTCTAGACCCTCAATGCTCTGTAAAAACCCACCTTCAGTCTCTTGAATATCCAAGCTAAAATGCAGTGAATCCAAGGGGCCATCCTGGTTGAAAATCGGCGACTCAATCAAAGCACCCTCTTCCCATTCCGTAATGCCCGCGCCAACATCTGGCTTATTAAGCTCTTCATGCATAAAGGCAAACATAAAGCGGTCATTGGCATAAATCTTCATCTGCGCACGTTTAAGCACAGTTACTTCGCCCTCTTCCGTCATGGTGACATCCCCAAGCAGGAACGCGCCATCAGCCAAAGGAGCAGCAGTCAGCGCCACCTCTTCTTCAGCGGCACAGCCAAATAATAAGGCAATGGATAAGATCAAAAATAATGGTTTTAAAGTCATGGTTACAGTCCCCAGGATGTTTTTATTAGTCAGCGACAAAGGCTCTAAACCGCTGCATGGTTATTAAATAGTTCCTGCCCATGAAATTACGGTACAGACTCCCTCACGTCTACCCTGCGCGCCCCCGCTTAACCCTAAAACCATGCTGCTTAACGTATTTAGGCCGGGTAAATTATAGATAGCCCTTAAATTACAAGTACTCCGCCAAATTATTAGCCTGCATAAACGGTGTAATATCAACCGCCTGACCCGTCGCCATAGACTCCTGTGCCGCACTGGCCACAATCATCGACCACAGCCCCTGCAATGGCGTGGCAGCATCCACAGACCGGCCCTCAAGCTGGTCCATAAAGGCAATATGCTCATAGTAAGTCGCGCCATGATGGCCGCTCTGCTCTATAAGAGCCGCATAGGTAACGTTGGTATTTTTAGAGCCGCCATGCTCACCTGCCTCAATGGCAACCGTCGCTTTAGAACCCTGCTGCTGATGAAAGTTAAAGACTTCAGTGGCCACCAAACGGCCCTGAGTACCAGTAACAACCATCTCTTCATTAAAGTCTGGCGAAAACATATTCAACGTGAAATTGGCACGAACCCCATTGGCATAATCAATCACCACAAAGGCATGGTCATCAATATCAGAAGCCCTGCCCTCATATTCAAAATCGCTAAAGTTTACTGCCCGACCACCACTGGCATATACCTTCGTCGCCTGCGACTCTGCCATCAAATTAATCAGATCAAAGTAATGGCAACATTTCTCAACCAGAGTGCCGCCGCTATTGGCATTAAATTTGTTCCACTGCCCTACCTTATCTAAAAAAGGTGGCCGAGATTCACTCACCGCAATAGTTTTAACCTCACCCAACGACTGCCGCGAAAGCGCCTCATGAAACGCCTCAATATATTGCGCCTTGTAGCGATACTGCAAACCAATCTGAATAAACGCACTGTAAGCATCACTGATCGCAACCGTAGCTGCCGCATCCTCGAGATCTGTTGCCATGGGCTTTTCAAGAAAGATCGGTTTGCCAGACTTAATCGCAACCTTAAGGATTTCAAAATGCGTATAGTTGGGCGTGCAAATAAACAGCGCATCAACGGCACTATCAGTACAGGCGGATTCTAAATTTCCGTAGCGCACCAACGGCGCGTCTGAGATCGCCTTAAAATTTTCTTCAGCAACATCCATGCTGTGACTCTGGGTATCATAGATACCATAAACCTGAGCACGCCCCAACAGAGTAGCCACACGCATATGCTCCTGCCCTATAGTGCCAGTACCGATCACCGCAATTTTATGGCTCGGTGCTAGCGACTTATAGAGGTACTTATCCCCATCAGTAATATGCTGCTGGCTGGGGGAATTTTCAAAAAATCGTAATCTAGGTTTGTTCACTATGGATTCTCTATTTGCTGTCTACTTATGCACTGTCTACTTATGTATTGTCTAATTATTGTCTATCAAAGTTATTGGGTGGGGTAACTAGATTTGTAAGCAGACGACCAAGCAATCATATTCGCCACTAACAAAGCGGCGAGCAATATCCAAAATAGCCCAGTAATGCCGCCCACTAAACCAATGGGCGAGAACAGCAGGTAAAGCCCAATCACACAGGATATTAACGTTATCGCACAGGGTTTAGCGAAACCCCAGGGCTGCATATCCACTTTATGGTTTGTGTTGTAGCTCCAGGCCTCATCACGTGGATAGAGCTTGCCCACCAGTAGCATAATGCCCACCTCAACCACAAAGAGAATGGCATACAGATGTAAAAAGTGAATGGTCACCACATCGTCAAACGCAAACTTTAGCAGGCCATAGGCCGTTACATGAAAACCAATCACCAGCTTAGGACCAAGAGCCGGCACATGCCGTGTAAATAGCCCCACCATCACAATGGCAATCACCGGAATATTATAAAATCCGGTAAACACGCGAATAATTTGCCACAGGCCATCTGGCGCAAACTGCAGTAAAGGGGCCACTACAAAAGAGAAAAGCGCGATTATAATAGACGCGCGCTTAGCCATTTTTACCACCTGGCCATCAGTCACTTGCAGCCCCTGCCGCTCTTTGTAAGGCACGTAAACATCCAGGCAGAACAAGGTAGCCGCACTATTTAACAATGAGTTAAACGAGCTAAATACAGCCCCCAGCAAGACTGCCAAGAAAAAGCCCATGGCATACACCGGCAACACATCACGAATGAGCTGCGGATAAGCCAGATCAATTGAGCCCAGGCCAGACTCCGACCCCACCGCCCCATAAAGATGAAAAGCAATCACACCGGGCAGCATCATAATAAAGGGCACCAGCACCTTAAAGAATCCAGAGAACAGAACACCCTTCTGTCCCTCCGCCAAATTCTTGGCGCCCAGCGTTCGTTGAATCACATATTGATTAGTACACCAGTAAAAAAGGTTGGCAAAGATCATGCCGGTAAATATTGTGGCAAATGGCGTAGGGTCAGAGGGCGAGCCTATGGCATTAAGTTTCTCGGTATTGGTGTTGGTAATAATGTGCAGACCCTGCCCCACACTTCCCTCACCCAACAGAGACAATCCCAAAACCGGCACCGCAATACCAATAATCAGTAGACCAACGCCGTTCAATGTATCGGATACTGCCACAGCTTTAAGTCCGCCAAACACTGCATACAGAGCACCAATGCTACCAATAGCCACAATGGTTCCGGCCAGCGCCGCACTGTAAGAAATATCAAATAGCGCAGGCACATCAAACAACTGTAGCACTGCAATTGAGCCCGCATAGAGCACCGATGGAATAGTCACCAGACCATAGCCGAGCATAAACAGAATCACCGTAAGACGACGAACATCGCCATCAAAACGATCATTTAAAAACTCAGGTAATGTAGAAAAGGCACCGGCGAGATAGCGCGGTAAAAAGATAAAGGCCATACAGATAGTGGCAAACGCCGCGGTGACTTCCCAGGCCATACTGCTAAGGTTATACCCGTAAGCCGAGCCATTAAGACCAATAAGCTGTTCAGCACTGAGATTTGTGAGTAATAGAGAACCGGCAATAAACACGGCACTCAAACCACGACCTGCGAGAAAATATCCGTCCCGAGTGTCAACTTCGCCTTTGGTTTTGCGGTAAGAAATCCAGGCCACTAGACCCATAAAAAACATACAGCTAAGGATTGTTGTACTAAGTTCGCTTGTATTCACGGTATTGGCTCTACTAAATTAGCTCTACTAAAAGGACTAAAGAATTAGCCTAGTATTCTAGACTAATTCCCAATCAAATAGATCAGTAACTTACTGCCCCTGATACCAAATAGGTGAAGTCCAAGCCATTTCACGAATGGTCTCTGGATACTTACCGTTAGTGCAAACGTCTGGACGATCCGCTTCAGCAATAGCCGCGCAATCGTAGGTGTGCCAGCGAGCAGTTTCTGGTTCTACTGCACGTAGATAATAATAAGCCGACTGAGCAGAATCAAAACTATCATCCGTATACACCTTACACAGACTGTCAGCACCCGCAGCTTCAGACGCGATAGGCAGAACCTGCGTATTCATTTGACCGTCGGCATCTATCCAGCCTTTGATCAGATGTAATTCCTCAAGCTTCAAGCCCTCAGGATCCTTAACCGCATAAGCCAGAAAAGAAGGCTTATCAGAAGCACTCGCAGACGCGATTAAATCGCCACCCATGGGTACGCCATTGGCATAGGCCTGAGTGACCATATCATTAGCTTCACAAAGACCCTCATCAAGTCCCCAACCAGCAAATAGGCGCGGACGAATTCTCGGACCCGAGGTACCAAACACTTCTTTGCGCAACATCGCATCAAAGATCGCATCACGCGTATTCTCACGAGCCCAAACACCGGCCAAACCACCAGGGTTACCATCAATACCACTGGTCAGTAGACCAGGCTGCAAACGCTCAAGAGGCGTTGACTCACCAGTAACCGCACCGACCCACTCAGATTCTTTAACGCCACCAGAGGTCGCAGAATGGGTATCAGTCGCCGCAATAATACCCAGCTTAACCGGGTTATAACCTATGGCCTGTTCTTCCTTCAAACCCACCAACAGCGCTGAACGCTGGAAGTCAGTCGGATGCACACAGCCAGCGCCGACCATGCCATTAGAACCAGAGGTACCCTCTGGGCATTCAATCGTTACTTTGGAGTCTTCACCCATAACAAGCTTAGAATCTACCAACCCAAGGGTCGCAAAGGCTCTATTTTCACCCATGCGTCTAACCGCTTCCACGTCACAGAGTTCGTCTGGCGCGCCAAAGACAGAACTCAAACCATTAATGCATTCCGAACCGCCTTTATGCTGGAAAATCTCCATGATCGGCTCACGCTTTAAACGACTCTGGGCATAGGCAATTTTTGCAGCATCGGTATCTTCAAGCTGCATGTAAGGTGCCATGCGGCCATTGGACAGATTAGAGTTATGGGGAATGGTTAAATAATCACAGCCCTGCTCAATATCACAGACCGCGTCCAACGCAGACCAAAGCTTGCTGTCGATAGGCGCATCAATATAACTAACCGGTAAACCTGGCACCGAATCATTTCTAAAGATCACGTTGCGATGATAGTTACTGGTTCCCGGTGTGCCGGTATATTCATAGGCCACAAAGCTCGTAAACTCGCAGGGAGTATTGGCATTATTAGAGGCTGCCTGAATATTCTCCCAAGGAGACTTGGCAAAATCGCG
>DDDD01000132.1:4365-6924 GCA_002335945.1 Porticoccaceae bacterium UBA1989 | reverse complement strand
TCATTCGAGCGGTAGCCACCACAGAATTCAGTGTTATAAACCGGAGAACCCTCGGTGCGGCACAGAGCCCGCTCACCCAAAAACTCGCCGTGATCGGTGACTGCCAAAAAGTCTAAGGGGCGATCAATTTTAGTGCGGCCAGTGGCCACGCCTTCATCATTGATCGGAAAAATAGGAATAGACTCACCCCGTGCATAACGGTGAGCATCTTCTGGCGTCGCGCCAGTGCTGTTAGCCGCCGCATCAAACGAATAGCTCGTATGAATATGCAGATCGCCAAACAGCGCCGTGCGGTTTTCGTCGAATCGTTCACAGCTATCGGTGCTAGCAGCAGCCGAAGACTGCGCATCCTGCGGTGCTGGTGATTCAGAATCACCACAGGCCGTCAGTAAAAGCACGCTAGACAGCAATACCCCTAAGGTTAGATTTGATTGTTTTATAATTTTATTCACCCTGATACCCCTATTATTATAATTATTGTCATCATTCGAAAATTACTGCGGTAATACTAAGCCGTTTTATCATCGCCATCACTGTTCATTGCAACTAAACCGTACCGATAAAACAGTACCGTCTAAAGAGCACTACTAACGATTACGCCCCAGTGCATCATGGCTGGTCACCCAGTCTCCGGCCAACACCGCACTCATCAACGATATCTCGCCAGCCAGCACAGTCGCACCAATAATCTCAGCCAACTTATGCACCTTGCCAGCGCCGTTACAGCCAAGCACATTGAGGCATTCCTGCTGAGTCGGTAAACCGGTACCACCACCAAAGGTCGCCACAATCATCGAAGGAATTGTAATGCTCAGATAGTAATCGCCATTGTCATCGATGTCCGCATACACAATCGCCGCGGAAGACTCAGCAACATTGGCCACATCTTGCCCAGTAGCAATAAACACCGCCGTAATACCATTGGCAGAATGGGCGCCGGTATTATTGGATCCCGCCATAAAGGCACCGACCTGGCTAATAGACCGCGCCTTATAGAGCGCAGTCGCAGAGATATTCATGGTCTTTTGCAGTAAATCATTAGGAATAGTCACCTCAGCAACCACCCGCTTACCCCGGGTATGCATAGTATTGAGCTGAGAATGCTTTTTGTCGGTATCCATAGCGCCCGACAGCATATAGCGTCGAATACCCGGATAATTAGCCACAATCCACTCACAGGCCACAAAGGTCGCCTTACCCACCATATTCTGTCCGGCGGCATCGCCCGTGGTGTAGTTAAACCGTAAATAGCGCATACGCGCCGCCGCAAACTGCTGAATATCTCGCAACTTGCCCGACTTAGTTGTCGTCTGCGCCTGCTCAGCAATCTCAGTAAAATTCTCATCAACCCAGAGACCAAAGTCACGGGCCTGCCTGGCATCGTCAAAGATAAACACCGGCGCCCGCTGCATCGCGTCGTCAACCACCGTTACCTTGGCACCACCAGACTCACTGAGTAATCGCGCACCGCGGTTGTAGCTGGCAATCAACGTGCCTTCGCTGGTGGCCATGGGTACATAAAACTCCCCAGAGGCATGCTCGCCATTCACCCGCAACGGCCCAACCAGACCCATAGGCACCTGAGCCACACCAATAAAGTTCTCAATATTGCCCGCAGTATTCGCAGGATCAATAGAATAATGCCCCACATGGTCTAAACCTGCATCGGTTTGCTCAGACACAAACTCACGACGTTGCTGCGCCATGGCTTCGCTGTAATCATTCTCGCTATTTCGTGGGATCTTATTAGACATGCAGAATTTCGCCTTATTATTATTGTGCCCAGAGTATATTCCAGTAAGCCGCTAAAGATACCTGCCACCGCCAAAAAATACTGACTAACAGGTCAACAGAAGCCCCCAAAGCCAAAAATAGTATTGGCATTACGGGTGCCAATAGAGTTACCATATGCACCAGTCAACCAATCAACGCCAAGGCCGTACCAATGAAAATACTAAGAACCCCAGATGCCCAGTTTGCCGATCTAAAAGAGTATCCCTTCGAGCCCCATTACACCGTCGTCAAAACCCACGACGGCAGCGACCTAAGAATCCACCATATCGACGAAGGCCCCAAAGATGGCCCCGTCATTCTGTGTATGCACGGCCAACCCGTGTGGAGCTACCTGTACGCCCGCATGATTCCATTCTTAGTTAAGGCAGGCATAAGAGTTATAGCCCCGGACTTACCCGGCTACGGCAAGTCAGACAAACCCGCCGCCCGAGAAGACTACAGCTACCAACGCCAAGTTGACTGGATGAACCAATGGCTCGTACAAAACGACTTCCGCAACCTCACCTTCTTCGGCCAAGACTGGGGCGGCCTAATAGGCCTACGCATGGTAGCCGACAACGGCGACCGTTTTGATCGCGTCGCCATCGGCAACACCGGCCTCCCCTACAACCCAGATGTGCCACAAAGCGTCATAGAACAGGTCAAAGCCATAAGAGCCGACCCAAAAAGAATCAGCCTATTTGGCATGATGCAAAAAGTGAAAAAAATGGACGGCATTGGCAAAGACTCCGGCGTAGACCTATTTGCCTACTGGCAAAAATACGC
>DDDD01000132.1:0-4315 GCA_002335945.1 Porticoccaceae bacterium UBA1989 | reverse complement strand
CCCCTGCGCACAGACATCAGCAAAGCCTTTGAAGCACCCTTTCCAAGCCCAGCCTATAAAATGGCCACCAACGCAATGCCAAGCCAAGTGCCCACCATTCCCGACCACTCATTAGCCGCGCAAAAGAAAGCCTGGGCATTCTTTGAGAAATTTAAAAAACCGTTTTTATGTGTAGGCGCAGGCAACGACCCAGTGACCAATGGTTTTGAAAAAGTATGGCAAAACAAAGTGCCCGGCACCAAGGGCCAACCCCACAGCATGATTGGCGGGGGTCACTTTTTTCAATGGGCAAAAGCCGAAAAGCTTTCAGAAGTGTTGGTGGCGTTTATTCGTAACAATTAAGACATACAAGACTATCGCCCATTGAATTGCAGGCACAAAAAAGCCGCCAAGGTTGCGCATTACTAAGAGGCGTGGCGGCTATGTTGCAGTAACGATAGACTCAATGTCTAACAAGGTGCGAACTTAAAGAAAACTATCTCAGCATCACCCTCTAAGGCTGCGCAGCAATAGCCCTAAATAGCTCCAGTGACTCAAACTCACTGGATGCATCCGGGTCATCCGGCGTGCCATAGGCACTGTTAGCCGACAGCTTAACAATCACCGTATTAGACTCCGGCGCAACATAGATAAACTGGTTATAAACACCAATCGCCATAAACTCGCCCACATCCCCCTCGGGAATCCACCACTGCTGGCCATAGCCAATCGGCCAGTCAGAATTCGGATTATCCCCCGGCATGAGATGTGGCGCGTCAGGCGTGATAGACGCCTGCACCCAGTCAGCCGGTACAATCTGCTGGCCATTAAGCGCCCCACCCATCCGGTACATCTCACCCAGCTTGGCATAGTCCCGCGCCGTAATATTAAGCCCACCAAAAGCCATCTCCATGCCCTCAGCATCAGTCAGCCAGTAACCCACATTCTCAGCTCCCATAGGGTGCCAAAGCATCTCAATCATATAGTCATTAACCGAGCGCCCAGTCACCTTAGTGAGCAACATACCCAGCACCTGAGTATCCGTAGAGTTGTAACGGTTATAAGTACCCGGCGGTAGGTCAGGCACCAGCGTGGCAGCAAACTCGTTCATAGAACCCCCCAGCGCAAACACCCGCCCAAAGCGATTAATGTCCGATTCAGGGTCCCCGTAATCTTCATTCCAAGACGCCCCAGACGACATCTGTAAAATATCCTTAATCCGCACATTGTCGTAGGCAGAGCCAGCAAGCTCAGGCACATAGTCGGTCACAGGCTGAGTAATATCGCCAATAAGACCCTGGTCAACAGCAATACCAATTAGGGCAGAGATAAAGCTCTTAGCCACCGACATAGACAGCCAAGTCTGGTCGCGGCCACCGGTTTGCCAATACTGCTCAAAGGTAACCTTGCCGTCTTTAAGCACCAGCAGCGCACCACTGTCGGTACGGGTAATAAACTCACTAGTCAGCACCTCGGCACCACGATACATAAAGCTAGTCGGCAACTGCGCGGCCACACCGGATTCAAACTCCAGTACCTGTTCAGCAGGCGGCAATACATTCACAGGGAACATCTCGTGCATGCGGTTGAAGTTTTGGATTTGCTCAGCACCGGTAAATAAGGTGCCCACGACCTGGAGGCGTTGGATGCGATCGGCGTAATTGATCCAGATAAAGGTGACTGCGAGGACCACTATAAAGACGGCGATGGACAGGTATTTTTTGAGCATACTTTTCTCCGAAAGTTTGGTTTTGCTGGGGGGACGATAGCATATGAACCTGCAACGCGGGTAACCGGTCCTGCAAGCCTATCATCTCGAACGCACTGACTAAATCAACCCCTGTCTGCACCAAGCCAACTGGAATACAACTAACCTTTTTACCAAAACTGCCGAAGGGTTAGCAGGACATAGCAGCCTAGAACACAGAACCCAGGAAAGAGATAACTAACAATAAGCCAAACAAGGCTAAGACAAGCCAGTCAATTTATGTGTATACTTTACGATAACCATACACATTACAGCAGAGCGGAGGGATATCCTCATGAGAACCAATATCGACATCGACGACAAGCTAATGGCAGAAGCAATAAAGGCCACGGGCCTAACTACAAAAAAACACACTGTAGAGCTCGCTCTCAAAAAATTAGTGCAATGGAAGCGACAAGAAAATATTAGAGCTTATCGTGGCAAGTTGGACTGGAGCGGCGACCTAGACGATATGCGAGAGGCATCGTGATACTAGTCGACTCCAGTGTCTGGATTGACTATTTCAAAGGTACCACTAACAAACAAACCGACTACCTAGACAATACCCTTGGCTCCGAGGAAATCGGTATAGGAGATTTGATTCTCACTGAAGTTCTGCAAGGCTTTAGGCTTGATAAAGACTTCAAACAAGCACGATCATTACTATCTGGACTAACCAGCTATGACCTATTGGGCACCGAGATGGCCCACATAAGTGCCAACAACTTTCGTCAACTCCGCAAACGTGGCATCACCGTTCGAAAAACAGCCGATGTGATTATTGCCTCTTTCTGCATACAGAAGAATATCCCCCTCTTATTTACTGATAAAGACTTTCAACCTTTCGTTAAACATATGGGGCTGATTGACGCCTCGATATAGCGGAGAACAATCAGCACCCAGCACAGAGATTCCTCGTCGCTTCACTCTGTCGGAATGACAGTATTATTGTCATCTCAAACCACAAAATTGTCACCTCGTACTACCCCAACACTGTCATCTCGAACGCAGTGAGAGATCTCAGCACTCAACCAGAAACCAACCCCTAAGCCCCAAATCGCGGCAACGTCAGTCTAAACCAAATCGCCGCGCCCCTTAGCCCAAAGCCCATCAAAAAGGCCACTGCAGCCGCACTGCTCTCGCCTACTCCCAGCTGGTGTAGCCCCACATAGGTAGAGGCGCCCAACAACGCGGAGGTGATATAGATCTCGGGGCGCATTAGGGTCAGTACTTCGGCACAGAGTACATCACGCATTAGGCCGCCAAAGGTGGCTGTCATAACGCCCATGACTACGGCTATTAATGGGGGTACTTCGTGGGCTAAGGCGGCCTGAGCGCCCATGACGGCAAATACCGATAAGCCGATGGCGTCGGTCCATAGTATCCAGGCATCGCGTCTGCGGTATAGGTCTACCGTGAAGTAGGTTAATGCAGAGGCGCCAATACAAATATAAACCGCCAGTGGGCTCTGTACCCAGCTTACGGGGGAGATACCTAACAGCAAGTCTCGCAATGTGCCGCCACCTACCCCAGTGACAGTACCCACTAAAATAAAGCCTAAAATATCCATGCGCTTTTCAGCAGCAAACAATGCGCCCGACACGGCAAAGACCACAGTGCCGATAATTGAGAATACATACAGTAACTGTTCGATAGACATCATTGGGGCATTCGCATTCATGTGTTGGTTAATGCCGCCAATCTAGCTAAGCCCGCTGCTGAATACAAGCCCTGGGGCCAACATATGCCCTAACTATTACCCCAAAGGAATTAGATCAATTTATAAAGGCCTTAGATAATAACGATACCTAAAGAGGGGTTCAAAACATGGCCGTCATGGTGGATACTGGGTCTGCAAAACCGTTACATAAACATGGACTTCACACCAAACCTAAGGATAGACAATGCTTACTATTACAAGTCTCTACGCCGCACTATTCGCAGTAATTCTACTACCCATAACAATCCGAGTCGGCTTACGCCGAATCGCCACTAAAACCTGGTTTCTCGATGGTGGTGACGAGATTCTATTGAAACGAATCCGCTCCCAAGCCAACTTCCTAGAGTACGTACCCTTCGCCCTCTTTCTAATGGCACTTGTGAAAATAGGTGGTGCTTCAGCGACATACTTACATGCCATCGGTGGCATATTGCTGGTATCGCGCGTAATGCACTACATCACACTCAACACCAACCCCATTGCCATGACACGCCCAATCTCCATGGCGGGCACCTTTGCGGTGTTTATTATGTGTGCGGGCTGGTTGCTTAATGCTCAGATAGCTTAGATTTCACTTTAGTGGTGGGGCTCAGCCCCAGCCTTCGCTGGGGTGACGTCCCTATACTGGGGTGACGGCGTTCTCTGGGATCACATAGTTTGGGCTACTCACCCAAATGCCCCGTCTTCACTAAAATAAGCGCACCATCAGCCTCTGTAAACGGCGTATGCATACTCAAATGTGGCGACCTAATCCACGACCCCTTGGGGTAGGCCCCATGCTCGTCATGAAAGGTGCCTTCTAGAACAAATATCTCTTCTCCGCCCCAGTGCTTATGTTGGTTGAACTGGGTATTGGGGGCCCATTTCAC